>JBBIPT010000107.1:0-12038 GCA_037442705.1 Anaeromyxobacter sp. | reverse complement strand
TAGGAGGCGAGCACGTCCTCCTGCACGTTGGAAAGCTTCTCCCACATGTTGCGGCCGGCGGGACCGCGGATCTCCTCCATGATCTGGCTCACGCGATCGGCCGGCAGGAACTCGCTCAAGAGCCGCTCAGTGGCGATCGAATCGCCCATCAGCGCCGTGGCGATCGCGGTCGCCTCGACGAAGTCGCAGGCCTCGGCGCCGGCCCCGGAAACGAGCCCGCCGGCCGCCGTGGTCCAGGCCGAGCCGATCCGGGCGACCGTCCCGGAGCCCGCCGCCGCCCCGCCCCCCGCGCGGCGGAACGACGAGGCGGAGCATCGCCGGCTCCTCTCCGCGGCGGAGCGGAAGTACGAGGCGGGGCGGTTCCTCGACGCCATCGAGGACTACCGCCGCGCCCTCGCGGTGAAGTCCTCCGGCCCCGCCCACGTCGGGCTCGCGCGGGCGCTCTACGACGCGAACCGGTCCCGGGACGCGCTCCGCGAGCTCGACGTCGCGATCGACGTGGACGCCCGCTACGCCCCGGCCTGGCTCCTCCTCGGGGAGATCCACCAGGGGGAGGGGAGGAACCGCCAGGCGAAGACGGCCTACGAGCGCTTCCTCGTGCTCGAGCCGCGGGGCGAGCGCGCCCAGGCGGTGCGGGAGATCATCGCGAAGCAGCTCCAGTGACGCCGGGGTGACGTACGGGCTCCGCCGCGCTAGAAGTCGTGGGGTGCTCGCAGCCGTCTCGTCGCACTCCTCGCCCATGAAAGTCCTCGCCCTCGAGACGTCGTGCGACGAGACGGCGGCCGCCGTCGTGGAGGACGGGAGGCGCGTGCTCTCGGACGTCGTCGCGACGCAGATCGAGATCCACCGGCGGTGGGGCGGCGTCGTCCCCGAGCTCGCGAGCCGCAACCACGTCGTCCAGGTGATGCCCGTCGTGGACGAGGCGCTCTCCCGCGCCCGGGTGGAGCCCGCCGGGATCGACGCCATCGCGGTGACCGGGGGCCCCGGGCTCGTCGGCGCGCTCCTCGTCGGGGTCCAGGTGGCGAAGGCCCTCGCCCTCTCCTGGGAGAAGCCGATCGTCCGCGTGAACCACCTCGAGGGGCACCTCGTCGCGGCCTTCCTCCTCGAGGAGCCTCCCGCCTTCCCCTACCTCGGCCTCGTCGTCTCCGGAGGTCACACATCCCTCTACGCCGCGAGGGGCTTCGGCGACTACGAGCTCCTCGGGCAGACGCGGGACGACGCCGCGGGGGAGGCGTTCGACAAGGGGGCGAAGCTCCTCGGCCTGCCCTACCCCGGGGGCGTCGCCATCGACCGGCTCGCGCGGGAGGGCGATCGCGACGCGATCCGGTTCCCCAGGGCGATCGTGAAGGGATCGGACCTCGACTTCAGCTTCTCGGGGCTCAAGACCGCCCTCCTCCACCACGTGCTCGAGCACGGCGTCCCGGAGGGGCGGGGGCTCGCGGACCTGTGCGCGAGCTACCAGGAGGCGATCGTCCGGGCCCTCGTGGAGAAGGGCTTCCGGGCGGCGCGGCGGCTCCAGTTCGAGCGGTTCGTCCTCTCCGGCGGCGTCGCGGCGAACGGCCGGCTCCGGGAGGCGATCGCGGAGCGCGCCGGCGAGTACGAGGGGATGCGGGTCTGGGTGCCGCCCCCGCGGCTCTGCACGGACAACGCCGCGATGATCGCGGTGGCGGGCACGCACGCGATCCTCCGCGGGGAGCGGGCCGGGCCCGCGCTCGAGGCCGATCCGGCGTGGAGGCTCTGACCTGCGTCACGCCCTGCGCCATCCGAGCCCGCGCGCGCTCCTCGACAAGTACGGCCTGCGCGCGAAGAAGAGCTGGGGCCAGAACTTCCTCGGGGACGAGCGGATCCTCGGCGAGATCGCCCGGCTCGCCGCGCCGGCCGAGGGGGAGCTCGTCGTCGAGCTCGGGGCGGGCCTCGGCCACCTCACCGCGTGCCTCCTCGCGAGGGGGTCGCGCGTCGTCGCGGTGGAGCGGGACCGGGACATGGCGGCCGTCCTCCGGGGGGAGCTCGGAGACGAGGTCCGCCTCCTCGAGGCCGACGCGGCCACGCTCGACTACGGGCGCCTCGCGGAGGGAGCGGAGCGGGTGGCGGTGGCCGGGAACCTGCCCTACCACCTCACCTCGCCGATCCTCTTCTCGCTCCTCGACCAGGCGGAGCGGATCTCGCGGGCGGTCCTCCTCGTCCAGCGGGAGGTCGCGGAGCGGCTCGCGGCCCGCCCGGCGACGCGGGAGTGGGGGATCCTGTCCGTCTTCCTCCAGCGGGAGGCGGAGGTCTCGATCGAGCGGATCGTCCCCCCGGGCGCCTTCCTCCCGCCGCCGAAGGTGGAGAGCGCCGTCGTCTGCGCGGTCTTCCGGCCGGCCTCGGAGCCGGTGACGGACCCGGCGAGGTTCCGGCGGCTCGTGAAGGCCGGCTTCGCGCAGCGGCGGAAGACGCTCGGGAACGCCCTGCGGGCCGGCCGTGTCGCGGATCCCGGCGCGCTCGCGCGGGCGCTCGGGGCGGCCGGGATCGATCCGGGGAGGCGGGGGGAGACGCTGACCGTGGCGGAGTGGGCGGCGCTCGAGCGGGCGCTCGGGTGAGCGGGAGCGGCTCGGGGACTTCCACGGGCGCCCACCCGCTATCTCCGCCCGCCCACGCCCTCCGGTCGAGCGGGCGCCCGTGAAACCACCGGGGCCCTAGGGCCCCATCGCCCGCGCGGTGGCGAGCAGCAGGCTCATGTTCCTCGCCCCGTTCTCGCCGAGGTACCGCCGGAAGCCCGCCGGGTCGAGCCGCATGGACCGGATGGTCGCGGCGACGATCTCGTCGTAGCTCGGCGCGTTCGGCTTCTTCAGCTCGAGGGCGATCTTCAGGATCGCCCGGTGGAATGCAGGGTCGATTCCGTCCTCCGTCGTACCCTCGGTGGACCTCTCCCGCTCCTCCGTCGCGACCCGGCTCGCCATCGTCCCGAAGCCTCCCGTCCCGCACAGCGCGCACAGCGAAAGCCAGGCGACGATACGTGACACCGCATGTGCCGTCAAGAAAACCCTGATCGAAGGATCATGGCGATCATGATCTTGATGTCGCGATCCGGGGCGCATTCGAATCGACGGACCCAGACCGGGGCGGCCTGGACGCGTCCCGCCGGGGCGGTTCCGGCTACGGGGAGACCCCCGCGCCCCTGCGCGGTCTGCTTGCGGGGCCGGTTCGCCCCGTGGCAAGCTCCCGCGTTCTCGCGCGCCCAACGAATGGAGAGGCCCCGGTACATCGCCGTGGAAGGCCCCGTCGGGGCCGGCAAGACGACGCTCGCCCAGGTGCTGGCGGAGCGGCTCGGCGGCCGGCTCGTGGCCGACAGCGCCGAGGAGAACCCCTTCCTCCGCAGCTTCCACCAGGACCGGCGCAAGCACGCGTTCCAGGCCCAGATCTTCTTCCTCCTCTCCCGCTTCCAGCAGCAGCAGGTCCTCTTCCAGCAGGACCTCTTCAGCCAGTCCACCGTCGCCGACTACCTCTTCGCCCGGGACCGGATCTTCGCCTCCCTCGGGCTCGCCCCAGAGGAGCTCGCCCTCTACGAGCGGCTCTACGAGCTCCTCGGCCCCCGCGTCGTGAAGCCGGACCTCGTCGTCTACCTCCAGGCACGGCCGGACGTCCTCCTCGCCCGGGTGCGGCGCCGGGGGCGGGACCACGAGCGGTCCATCGACGCGGCCTGGCTCGAGGCCCTCGCGAAGGCCTACAACGAGTTCTTCTTCCACTACGACGAGACCCCCCTCCTCGTCGTGAACGCGAGCGACATCGACCTCGAGGGGAATCCGGAGGACGTCGAGGCCCTCCTCGGCGTGATCCGGAGGCACCGCAAGGGCAGGCAACACTACGTTCCCATGGGGACCCGGCCGTACTAGAGTCTCCCTCTCGCCGATGGGCAGGACCCCGCAGGCGGGGCCTACACCGGAGGTTCCGAGCATGTCGTCCCAGACCGGGGCACGGAAGCGACTCACCATCCACGACCTCCGCCGGATGAAGGAATCCGCCGAGCGGATCGCCATGGTCACCGCGTACGACTCGACCGCCGCGCGCCTCGTGGACGCGGCCGGGGCGGACGTGGTGCTCGTGGGGGACTCCCTCGGGATGGTCGTCCAGGGGCACGACACGACGCTCCCCGTGACGCTGGACCAGATGGTCTACCATGCCGCCGCCGTGCGCCGGGGGCTCGCCCGCGGCTCGGGCCGGCCCCACCTCGTCGGCGATCTCCCGTTCGGCAGCTACCAGGCGAGCCCGGACGAGGCGGTGCGGAGCGCGATGCGCTTCGTCGCCGAGGGGGGCGTCGATGCGGTGAAGCTCGAGGGCGGCGCCGACTACGTGGACGTGGTCCGCCGGATCGTCCGCGCCGGCGTGCCGGCCATGGGCCACATCGGCCTCACGCCCCAGTCCTTCCACAAGATGGGCGGCTACGTCGTCCAGGGGAAGGACTCGGAGAAGGCCCAGCAGCTCCTGCGCGACGCGCGCGCCCTCGAGGCGGCCGGCTGCTACGCGATCGTGCTCGAGTGCATCCCCGCCGAGCTCGCCCGGATCATCACCTCCCAGCTCCGCATCCCCACGATCGGGATCGGAGCGGGCCCCCACTGCGACGGCCAGGTCCTCGTGGTGAACGATCTCCTCGGGCTCGACGACAGCTTCACGCCCCGGTTCGTGAAGCGGTTCGCCGAGCTCGGCGCCGCCGCGCGGGCCGGGGTCGCGGCCTACGTCGAGGAGGTGAAGGCCCGCACCTTCCCGGACGACGAGCACAGCTTCCACTCCTCCACGGTCCGGCTCGTCCCCGACGTCGAGGAGGAGGACCGCGAGGAGTCCTCGGGCGGGGTGATGGGCGCGCCGGTCTGACTCGCCTTCACCCTTGTTGGTGCTCATCGAACGGAACTCGAGCCCGATGGTCCCAGAGGTCGTCACCGAGCCGGCCGAGTGGCAGGCCCGCTGCAGCGCCGACCGCGACGCGGGGTCGCGCATCGCGCTCGTCCCCACGATGGGATACCTCCACGAGGGCCACGTGTCCCTCCTGCGCGAGGCCCGCCGGCGCGCGGACGAGGGAGGCCGGCGCGGGCTCGCGCTCGCGACGATCTTCGTGAACCCGACCCAGTTCGGACCGGGGGAGGACCTCTCCCGCTACCCGCGCGACCTCGAGGGGGACCTCGCGAAGTGCGCGGCGGCGGGGATCGACCGGGTGCTCGCCCCCACGGATCCCGCGGCGTTGTTCCCCCCTGCCCACGAGACATGGGTCGGCGTGGAGGGCGTGTCCCGGGGGCTCTGCGGCGCGTCGCGCCCCGGCCACTTCCGCGGCGTCGCGACGGTCGTCGCGAAGCTCCTCGGCCTCACGAGGCCCCACGTCGCCCTCTTCGGCGAGAAGGACTTCCAGCAGCTCGCCGTGATCCGCGCGATGGTCCGGGACCTCTTCCTCGGCGTGGAGATCGCGGCGATGCCGATCGTCCGGGAGGCGGACGGGCTCGCGCTCTCCTCCCGGAACGCCTACCTCGGGCCGGAGGACCGCGCCCGGGCCCTCTCGCTCTCCCGGGCGCTCTTCCGGGCCCGGGACGCGGCCGCCGGGGGCGAGCGCGACGCGGAGGCGCTCCGCGCGCGGGCCCGGCGCGAGATCGAGGCGGCCGGCGCCCGGGTGGACTACGTGGAGGTCGTGGATCCCGCGACGCTCCAGCCCGTCCCCCGCGCCGCGCCGGGCACGGTGATGCTCGTCGCCGCCTTCGCCGGCACCACCCGCCTCATCGACAACGCGCGGCTGCCATGAAGGGGAAGGCTCGAGGGGGAAAGGCCGCGCCGGGCGAGAAGGCCGTCGCCACGAACCGCCGGGCGCGCTTCGACTACCAGATCGAGGACGCCTGGGAGGCGGGGCTCGCGCTCACCGGCAGCGAGGTGAAGTCGCTCCGGGAGGGGAACGTGAACCTCTCCGACGCCTACGCCCAGCCGAAGGGGGACGAGCTCTTCCTCGTGAACTGCCGGATCGGCGAGTACAAGCAGGCGGCCCACTTCGGCCACGCCCCGCTCCGGGACCGCAAGCTCCTCCTCCACCGCGCCGAGCTCGACCGGATCAAGGGGAAGGTCGAGCAGCGCGGCTACACGCTCGTGCCCCTCCGGATCTACTTCAAGGAAGGGTGGGCGAAGGTGGAGCTCGGGCTCGGGAAGGGGCGGGCCCACGAGGACCGGCGCGACGCGATCGCGGAGCGGGAGACCCGCCGGGAGATGGACCGCGCGCTCGCACGGAGCCGCAGGCGCTGAGCGGTCCCGGGGGGGGGCTGGGGGAGTCCGCGGGCGGCCTCGCTTGGGGCTCCCCGTCGCGACCCGGTTCGCGGACCTGTTACCGTGAAACGACCGTGTTCGACCGTCTCATCCTGACGGAAGATCTCGCCGACTGCAGGGGGGAGCTCCTCGCCCCCCGCGGGGAGGTGCTGTCGCCCGAGTCGATCGCCGAGACCGGGCGGAGGGCCCCGAAGCTCCCTCGCCTTCCCCTCGGCGGGACGGCCCTCGCTCCGGACGTGGAGGTCCCGCTCGGGGAGCGCGTCCATCGTCATGCCTTCGGGGGAGACGGCGTGAGGGAGGCGGTCCGCCGCATCCTGTTCGCGACCCCGCTCCCCGAGCCGCTCGTGGCGGAGCTCCTCTCCCTCCGGCGCGCCGCGTCGCCGATCCACGGCCACGCCTTCGCCACCGCGGCGATCACGGTCCGCATGCTCCTCGCCGTGGTGGGGGAGGCGCAGGGCGTCCCCGACCTCGCCGCAGCGGCCCTCCTCCACGACCTCGGGATGCGCCACGTGCCGGCGCGCCTCTCGCGCCTGCGCGAGCGGCTCGGGCGGGAGGAGGCGCTGCGGGTCGCGGCCCATCCCCTCCTCGGCGCCTGCCACCTCGCGACCGTCCTCGGGAACCACCCGGCGGTGACGGCCGCGCTCTCTCATCACTGGCGGTGCGGGCAGGGCTACCCGGTCCTCGCCTCGCCGCCGCCGCGCTCCACCGAGGTGATCTCGGTCGCGAGCGCCTTCGCCGCGCTCACGCAGGCGCGGCCGTTCCGGTCGGCGGCGTTCGACGCGCGGGGGGCCGCGGACGTCCTCGTCGCGGAGGCGGCCGCGGGCCAGGCGGACGCGAACACGGTGAAGCTCCTCGTGCACGTCCTGCGGGGCGCAGGGGGCGACCCGCGCGCGGTCCGGTTCGGCCGCGAGCGCGCCGGCCACGGGCCGGACGTGAACCGCCACGCCCACGTGGCCGCGCCGGCGCGGAGCCTGGTGTAGAGGGCTAAACGCCCGCTCGCGATTCGTGATCGGCCCCTGGCCTCAGGCCTCGGACCTCAGGCCTCGAGAACGGCGGCAGAGATGCATTTCCTGAGGCCTGAAACCTTGGGTGTTTCCGAGTCGCCCTCGGGTGTTCAGCCCAGCCCCGACGCCTCGCGCAGGGTCTGCCAGGAGTAGATCCCGGTGGAGTGGCCGTCGGACCACTCGATCTGCACGGCGTAGTTCCCCACGGCGGCGACCTGGACCGGCCGGATGTCCGCCGGGATCGTCGAGGGGTCGAGGAGCTTGCGCCCGGTTCCTTCCTCCACGCAGCCCGCGCAGGGGCAGAGGTCCCGCAGGCGGACGAACGGGATCCTCGCCTCCTCGCCGCCGGGCCAGACGAGGTGGAACTCGCCGGCGTCCGTGAGGTCTATCGACTCCGGCGGCTCGACGGACCGGTTCGAGAAGGAGATCTGGTCGAGGAGTCCCATGGCGGGTGGTTCCTTGCCGCGGCGCGCCCGCCGAGTCAAGGGGATCGGCCGGTCCGCGCGAGCGAGGAGAGGAGCCCCGAACGGTCCTCGAAGGGGAAGGTGCAGGGCCTGGCGTCGGCCACCCAGAGCTCGGAGGCGGCGAGGGAGGGGGCGAGCCGGATCACGGCGGAGGAGCGGGTGCCGTAGATCGGGTCGAGGTGGATGCAGGTGGCGGCCTCCGGGGGGACCGCGCCCGCGTGGATCGCGAGGACCTCCCGGAGCCGCTCGAGCGAGAGGTCCACGGGCCAGCGGGAGCGGACGAGCTCCCCGCGCGGGCAGGCGCCCTCCGGCGAGCGCTCGGTGACGACGTGGAGCCCCGGCGCGAGATCGCGGAGCTCCGTCCGCTCCCCGTCGTACCACCAGAGGAAGGCCGAGGAGGCGTCCGCGACGAGGAGGTGGAAGGGGTTCCAGGAGGCGCCGTCGCGGGAGGCGAGCCGCTCGCGCGCCTCCGCGGCCGACGGGGCGCCGAGAGCCGCGCGCACGATCTCGCCGCGGGAGCGCCGATCGGGGTCGGGGTACCAGTCGAACGGCGCGTGGTAGTTCGTGAGCCCGGCGAAGAGCCCGCGCTCCGAGACGCCCACCCAGGTCCCTCCGGCGAGGAGGTCGCCCGGCGCGGCGTGGCGGAGGCCGTACTCCCCGTCGCGCAGCGCCCAGCCCTCCGACGGCCGGCCGAGCCGCTCGTCGCGGTTCGCCGCGACGACCAGGGGCCAGCGGCGGTCGGCCTGGAAGGCGACGGAGAGCGTGCACACGCGACGGAGTCTACCGGGGGAGCGGGCGGGCCGCAGCGGCGCCGGGACGGCGAGGGCCCGCCCTTCGACAGGCTCGGGGCGAACGGACTCCACCGTCCGCTCGTGGCGACTCGCCCTTCGACAGGCCCTTCGACAAGCTCAGGGCGGGCTCAGGGCGAGCGGACTCCACTGTCCGCTCGCGGTGACCCCCGACAGGCTCGGGGGAACCACGAACGGGCCGCGCCCGCGAGGGCTACTTCACCTTGCGCGCGGCGCGCACCCGCTCGAGGAGGAGCTCGCGCTGGAGCGCGAGGGGGCGCGGGAGGGTCTTCCCGAGCTTCGCGTACCACTCGCCCTGGGAGTCGATCTCCTCCTCCCACTCGGCGAGGTCCACCTTCATCACCTCGCGCACGGCCTCGGCCTGGAGGGAGAGGCCGGAGAGGTTCAGGTCCTCCGCGCGCGGGACGTAGCCGACGAGCGTCTCCGAGGCGCCGACCCGGCCGTGGGAGCGGTCGAGGATCCACTTCAGGGCTCGCATGTTCTCGCCGTAGCCGGGCCACAGGAACTTCCCGTCGGCGCCCTTCCGGAACCAGTTCACCATGAAGATCTTGGGCGGGTTCGGGATGCGGCCCTGCATGTCGAGCCAGTGCTGCAGGTAGCTCCCCGCGTCGTAACCGAGGAAGGGGAGCATCGCCATCGGGTCGCGCCGGACGCCCTCCTTCAGCCCGACCGCGGCGGCGGTCGTCTCGGAGCCCATCGTCGAGGCGAGGTAGACGCCGTGGGTCCAGTTGAAGGACTGGAGCACGAGGGGCATCGTCGTGGACCGGCGCCCGCCGAAGATGAGCGCCGAGATCGGCACGCCCTTCGGGTCGTGGGCGAAGCGGGAGAGGGCGGGGTTGTTCGCCATCGGCGCCGTGAAGCGCGAGTTCGGGTGGGCCGCCTTCTCCTTCGAGCCCTTCTTCCAGGGCGCGCCCTTCCAGTCGATCATCTCCTCGAAGGGCTCCTCGTCCTTGCCCTCCCACCAGACGTCGCCGTCCCTCGTCCGCGCCACGTTCGTGAAGAACGTGTCCTTGCGGATCGAGGACATCGCGTTCGGGTTCGTCTTCTCGCTCGTGCCCGGGACGACGCCGAAATAGCCGAACTCCGGGTTCACCGCCCAGAGCTGCCCGCCGTCGCCCACGCGAAGCCAGGCGATGTCGTCGCCGACCGTCCGGATGCGCCAGCCGTCGAAGGTCTTCGGCGGGATGAGCATCGCGAAGTTCGTCTTGCCGCAGGCCGAGGGGAACGCGGCGGCGACGTAGGAGACCGCGCCCTCCGGGCTCTCCGCCTCGAGGATGAGCATGTGCTCGGCGAGCCAGCCCTCGTTCTTCGCGAGGTAGCTCGCGATGCGGAGCGCGAGGCACTTCTTGCCGAGGAGGGCGTTGCCGCCGTAGCCGGAGCCGACCGACCAGATCGTGTCGTCCTGCGGGAAGTGGCAGATGAACCGCTTCTCGGGGTCGCTCTCCGCGACGGAGTGGAGGCCGCGGTTGAAGTCGTTCGAGGTGGGGCCGAGCCGGTCGAGCGCGACCTTCCCCATCCGCGCCATGATCCCCATGTTCAGCGCCACGTAGACCGAGTCGGTGAGCTCGATCCCCACCTTCGCGAAGGGCGAATCGGCCGGGCCCATGACGTAGGGCACGACGTACATCGTCCGGCCCCTCATCGCGCCCTCGAAGATCCCGCCGAGCTTCCGGTAGGCCTCCTCCGGATCCATCCAGTTGTTCGTCGGGCCCGCCTCCTCCTTCGTGGGGGTGCAGATGAAGGTGAGGTGCTCGACGCGCGCGACGTCGTTCGGGTTCGAGTGGTGGTAGTAGCAGCCCGGCCACTTCTTCCCGTCGAGGGGGATGAGGACCTTCTGCGCCACGGCGTCGGCGAGGAGCCGCTTCCTCTCCTCCTCGCTGCCGTCGCACCAGGTCACCCGCTCCGGCTTGCAGAGCTTCGCCATCTCCTCGACCCAACCGGCGAGGTGGGGGTTCTTCGTGGGGCGATCCGTGGACATGCCGAGGTTCCTCTTTGCGAGGGTTCGCGAAAGGTCGAGGCGACGGGGCCTGGCTCCGGGGGGGGGCCCAAACTACCCCACGGCCCCTCCCGAGTCGAGGCCTGACGGCCGGAAAGCGTAATTAACGGGGCGCTTCCGGGCGTGCAGGCGTCACGCGCGGTACGGGGCCCAGCGGGTCCGAGGGCGGCCGACGCACCGCGTCGTCCCTGCCCTCACTTCTTCTCGAGCTTCTGCCGCAGGAGGTCGCCGAGGGTTCCGAACCCCTTGCCCGACGGGCGGGGCGACGCCTTGCGGAGGTACTCGGTGGCCTCCCGGCGCTCCGCGGCCTCCTCGGCCCCGCCCTTCGAGAGCCGGATCCGGCCCCGCTCGTCGATCGCGAGGACGAGGGCGTGGAAGACGTCGCCCACCTTGAAGGCCTTGCGGAGGTCGGCGCCGCGGGGCGTCCCCGTCTCCGAGGCGGGGACGAGCCCCCGGCCCCCGGCGAAGCGCACGAAGAGCCCGAAGCTCTCGATCTTGTCCACCGAGGCCTCGACGACGTCCCCGGCCTTCGGGGGGGGAGGGGGGGCCGGGCGCGGCGGGGCCTCCGGCGCGGCCTCCGGCTCCGGCCTCGGGACGAGGGCGCGGACGGAGAGGGCGATCCGCTCGCCCTTCTTCGGGTCCTCGTCCACGCGGAGCACCGAGACCTGGACCGAGTCCCCGGCCTTCAGGAGGTCCTGCGGCTTCGACACCCGATCCCAGGCGAGCTCGGAGACGTGGACGAGCCCCTCCACGCCGCCGATGTCCACGAAGGCGCCGTAGTCCTGCACGCTCGTGACGGTCCCCTCGAAGACGGCGCCGGGCGCGAGCTTCCCGCGGGTCTCGGCGGCCTTCGCCGCGCGCTCCTCCTCGAGGAGGGCGCGCCGGGAGAGGACGACGTCCCGCTCGTCGGCGCGCTGCACCCGGAACGAGAGCCTCTTCCCGACGAACGCCGCCGGGTCGCCGACGAACCGGACGTCGATCTGGGAGACGGGGCAGAAGGCCCGGATCCCGTGGACCTCCACCTCGAGCCCGCCCTTGTTCACCGACTTCACCGTCCCCTCCACGGGGAGGCCGGTGCGGGAGGCCTCCGCCAGCGCCTCGCGCGCGTGGTCCCGCGGAGCGCGGCCGTGGCCGCGGGAGACGACGACGCCGCGGTCACCGGTCTTCACGACGACGCCGTCCACGATGTCGCCCGGGCGGGCGGTGACGTTCCCCTCGGCGTCCCGGAGCTCGGCGACGTCGATCATCCCCTCGGCGACGCCCGAGCCGAGCTCGAGGAAGGCGACGTCCTGGCCGAGCTGGATGATCTTCCCGGCCACCTTGTCGCCGACCTCGTGGCGGGCGCGGGGGGCGGCGTCGCTCGCGGCGAGCATGTCGGCGAAGGAGCCCTCGTCCGGGATCGCGGCCTCGGGCGCGGGGGGCGGCTCCCCGGCCGCGGGAGACGGAGGCGGCCGGCCCGGGCTCGCCGCGCGCTCCTCCCGATCCCGCGGAGGGCGGC
>JBBIPT010000106.1:0-12108 GCA_037442705.1 Anaeromyxobacter sp. | reverse complement strand
GGCGCTGCCGGCGGCGACGCGCCAGAGGTGGAGGCGGTCGCGACCGAGGCGCCGGCGGCCCTCGCTGAGGTTGAGCGGCACGGAGGCGGCGGCGCGCCTGAGCTGCTGGGCGAGGGCGGGGTCGCGCTCGGTGAGGGCGGCGAGCGGCTCGCGAAGGGCGCGAATCATGTCGAGCGCGACATCGAAGGCTTGGAAGTGCACGGGGCGACTCCTTTCGGGTGGGGTTTGCCCCTCCCCGGCGCAGGCCCCGTGACAGCCCTCGTGGGCGGCGGGGATGGCGTGGGGGCTGGCGCGGGGAGTGCGCCGTTCCGGCAGACCCCACCCGAAGGGAGTCGAGAGCGAGAAGGCGTCGCGAAATCGATACGAGGCGCGGCTCGTGATCCACTCGCCGGCGATGAAGAGCCACCGCGCATGGTCGCCGACGCAGTCGTTCCTGCGGACGAAATAGGCGAGGTGCCCCTCGGGCCGCCACTCGAGCGGGGACGGCGGGAGCTCATGGTGCCGCGGTCGAGCGGGAAGCCGTCGTGGGCGAGCCGGTTCTCGATCCGGTGGAGCGGCAGCCCATCGCAGAACTTGTCGGTGAGGACGTGCGCGAGGAGCGACGGCGCGGCGAGCGACCGTGGGAAGCACTCCGGCGGCATCGGCGCGGTCTCGATCGTCGACTCGCCCTGCGCATCGACGACCCGGTACTTCGCCCGGGAGTGGACGACGATCCTCGGTCCCCCGCGCTCCCAGGCGACCTTCCGGCTCTCCTCGAAGTCGAACCGTTCGGCCTTTCCCCTCGGCCACCATCCGGCCAGCGGCGTTGGCTGTGCTCATGGACCGGCGGACAGAGCGCGAAGGCATAAGATCGTCGGGAGGGAGCGCCTGGGCGCTCACCGCTCGGCCTAAGGTCCCGGTGCAGGACCTGCTTTCTCGGGTCGCTGGACGACACTCGGACCCTGGCAGTCGTGGGGCGAACGGTGGAAATCTCGGTTGTGACTGCAACTTGCGCTAGAGTTCGCGCACAGGATGGCCGCACTTCTCGAACTTCACATCGAGAACTACAAGAGCCTGCGTGACGTTCAAGTCACGTTGCATGGCCTCAATGTGCTTGTCGGGCCGAATGGTGCCGGCAAGTCCAACCTGCTCGATGTCATCCGATTCCTCGGAGACGCCGCCCGGGACGACCTCGTACCTGCCCTCACTCAACGGGGCGGAGCCGACCGAGTGGTATTCCGTGGCGGTGACGGTTCAACCTCTCCTGCAAAGCGCCCGATCCGGCGCCGATTCACCATAAGTGTCAAAGCGGTCGTCACGAAGTATGCGACGCCAACGGCACCAGACGAGTACAGGCTTACTGCCTCGTTTATAGGATCTGCTAATCAAGCCGCAGGAGTCAGCGCACCAGAGGCGGTATCACGCTACGAGTCCTTCACGTTCAAGCGCTACGGAGGCGCGGGACGCAGACTCACTCTAACTGGCACGAAGTTCTACGTCGCCGACGAAGACGCGCCCGCGACGCAGAAGACGCTCTTGCAGAAGGACTCGCTCGCGCTGTCAACGCTGCCGAGGCTCGCCTCCGAGGCAGGCGGGGCGGAAGTTGGGCGAATCGCGAGCCTCTTCACCACCTTTCGTGTGTTCGACATCGACGTGGTGAAGGCCCGTCAGCCAACAGCAGTGACACAGGGTGGTACTCTTCGGCCGGATGCCTCCAACCTGTCGGCGTTTCTGCTGCGGCTGTCCAATCACCCGAGCTGGGAGTCGTTGCTGAAGGATGCGCGGGCGGTCGTACCGGGACTCGAAGATGTCTCGTTCCGGACCTTGGGCGGAGCCTCCGAGAGCGTTGTGGTCGAACTGCATGAGAAGGGGCTTCGCGGGGCTACTCCGTTGGCGGACGCCTCGTACGGAACCATCAGGCTGCTCGCGCTCCTCGCCCTGTTGTACGATCCAGACCCGCCACTCCTGACGTGCGTTGAAGAACTCGATCACGGCCTCCACCCGTGGGCGTTCGATCGAATCGCCGAGTTGCTAAGAGCGGCCTCGTCACGAACGCAGTTCATCCTAGCGACTCACTCGCCCGCCTTCGTGAATCGCTTGAATCCCCACGAGCTGATCGTGTGCGAGCGCGACGTCGAAACCGGGGCATCACGTATACCCGCTGTCGACTCGGCGACTGTCGCCCGCATGGTCGAGAGCACGGACTCACGGCTAGGCCCAGGCGAACTTTGGTTCAGCGGTTCGCTCGGAGGAGTGCCTGGGGCGGACGCCACGTGAGCAAGCGTCGCGATGCGGCATCCGCTCCGCGTGAGGGCAACGTCCTCGTCTTCGGAGAATCCGATAACGACCGGCGCTCCATTGCGGAACTGGTCGTGGCGTTGCGGAAGGATCTCACTGGCCGAGTGAGGCAACGTCGGCAGCCAATCGTCCTGATCAAGAACGCGAAGCCCGCGAACGTCCCGAAGCAGGTTGAAGCCCTGGCGGCCGTCGTTGCAGCGGAATCAGTGAAGGCGCCAGTTCGCGCATTGGTGGTCCACGAAGACTGCGACGCCGTGGAGCCGGCGCACGTCGCAGTTACCACGAAGATCGAGCGTGAGCTGCGGGCGCTCCCCTGCCCAGCCTACGCGGCGGCACCCGCATTCGAGATGGAAGCTTGGTGGCTCCAATGGCCGAAGGCTGGGCCGATGGTTTGCACTCAATGGCGAGAACTAGCGGAGTATCGCGGCAGGCACGTCGGAACCATTCCGAACGCCAAGGAAGAACTCCGCAGAGCGTTGGCCAAGAAGGCTGGCAAGAAGAAGTCCAGACCGCGGCCCTACGAGGAGAATGACTCAGCAGACTTCGCGCGAATCGTTCGCGAGCGCGGCTGGGCGAGCGCGCCTGAGGCGCGCGCCGACTCCTACTCTCAGTTCCAGGCGATGTGCGCGAGGCTGTAGCAGGGCTCCTCCTCGCCCGCAGAACTCATCGTGGGTGGCTGCCCGCGAACGCTGACAGTCCCACCCCGTCAAGGCGGGCGCGGCGTTGAAGGAGGGGACCGCCCGGTCGGTCTTCAAGCAGGCGGCGTTGGCGAGGAGGAGTTCCTCGATGCCTGACTAGCCGTTCGCGCGTCCCGCCCTGCCCGGCACGGTGGCGGATCTGCGTGGTACCTTTCGGGGATGACGACCAACGCCCGAGCTCGCGCACGGTCCACGATCGGATCCCTGTCCGCCGAGTTCACCAAGGGAAAAACGGTCTACAAGGATCCGCGCCGGTACGACGAGGCGAAGGTGCGAGCCGGGTTCATCGATCCATTCTTCGAGGCGCTCGGCTGGGCGGTGAAGGAGGGGCAGCGACGGATCGGGCGTGACCGCGAGGTGATCGTCGAGGACCGCGCCGGCCGTGGCGACCGGGCGCGCCCGGACTATGGCTTCTACGCCAGCGGGGTGCTCAAATTCTACGTGGAGGCGAAGCAGCCGTCGCGGGACCTCGCGGCGGACGCGACGGCGGCCTTCCAACTCAAGAGCTACGTGTGGTCGAAGCGCGCTCCGCTCGGGCTCCTCACCGACTTCGAGGAACTCCTGGCGTTTCACGGTGCATTCAAGCCACGGCAGGACAAGCCCGCGATCGGCCGGATCCCGAGGCTCTGCCTGAAGCACGAGCGGTACGAGGAGAACTTCGACCTCCTTTACGACACGCTGTCGCGCGATGCGGTGATCGCCGGATCCATCGATAAGCTCCTCGCGGACGAGCTGGCCGCCACCGTCCGCCAGCGAGGTCAGGTCGAGAGAGACCTCTTCAAGGCACGCGGCGCGGTAGCCGTCGACGCCGACTTCCTCGCCTCGCTCACGAGGTGGCGCGCCGACCTCGCCCAGGAACTCGCGCGCCGGAACGACTTCCGTGACGGGGCTGAGCTGACGGAGGCCGTTCAGCGATTCCTGGACCGCCTCGTGTTCGCGCGGGTCGCCGAGGACCGCGGTATCGAGCGCGTCGACACGCTCGCGAAGGCGGTCGATCGCTGGGAACGGGACGACAAGCGCAAGCACCTGTACGGCTACCTAATCGAGCTGTTCGGGCGCCTGGCGGTGCAGTTCAATGGCTGTCTGTACTCACCGCACCCGCTATCCGATGAGGCGAGGTTCGAGGACGACGCGGGCCTCGCCGCGCTCGTGAAGAGCCTGTACTTCCCCGAGGCCGCGTACCGCTTCGACGTGATGCCCGTCGAGCTGCTCGGGTCCGTGTACGAGCAGTTCCTCGGCAGCATCGTCCGGATCACGGATGGCGGTCACCGCGCGAAGGTCGAGGAGAAGCCCGAAGTCCGCCATGCGGGCGGCGTGTACTACACGCCGACGTTCATCGTGGACGCGATCGTGCACCGCACGCTGGCGCCCTTGCTGAAGGACGCCACGTCGGAAAAGGCATTGCAGCTCAAGATCCTCGATCCGGCGTGCGGGTCGGGCTCCTTCCTCCTCGGTGCGTTTCAGTACCTGATGGACTGGCACCTCCGCTACTACGCGCGGTCCCAGAACCCGCCCAAGAGCTACCCGGGCGCCTGCTACGTGGACGAGGACGGGAACCTGCGGCTCACGCTCAAGCGCAAGCGCGAGATCCTGACCGGGTGCCTGCACGGGGTCGACATCGATCCGCAGGCGGTCGAGGTCGCGCAGATGAGCCTCTACCTCAAGCTGATGGAGGACGAGGCCGAGGAGACGATCGCGTTCCAGCGGTCGCTCGAGCTGTTCAAGGCCGAGCGGTACTTGCCGAACCTGTCCAAGAACATCCTGTGCGGGAACTCGCTCATCTCCACGCAGGACCTCGACCCGACTTTCGACTGGAGCGACGCAGACGAGCGGCGGGTCAACGCCTTCGACTGGGAGGCGGCAACGACGGGATTCGGCGGGATCCTCCGGGCGGGCAAGAGTGGCGGGTTCGACGCCATCATCGGAAACCCGCCGTACATCCGCGTGCAGGCGATGACGGAGTGGGCGCCGGTCGAGGTCGAGCTCTACAAGCGCCTCTACCGCAGCGCGGCCGAGGGGAACTACGACACTTACGTCGTCTTCGTGGAGAAGAGCCTCGGGCTCCTCCGCGAAGGAGGCCGGCTCGGGTTCATCATCCCGACGAAGTGGTGGCAGGCATCGTACGGCCAGGGCCTCCGGAAGGTCCTGCGCGCGGGCCGCCACTACGCGGAGGCCGTCGATTTTGCGCACGAGCAGGTGTTCGAGGATCCGACGACGTACACGTGCGTGTCTGTGTTCACGAGGACGGCGGCGCCGGCGATCGACTACGCGCGCGTGTCGCCGCCGGAGCTGAAGCGGAGCCAGGACGGCACGAAGGCGCTCTGGTCGCACAAGGTGAAGTGGGAAGGGCTCGACGACGGGCCCTGGTATCTCGGTGTCCGGTCTTCCGTGCGCCCGCTCTTCGACCGACTCCGGAAGAAGGGGCCGTTCCTCGGCGATAAGTCGATCTGCCCGCGCGTGTTCCAGGGGCTCAAGACGAGCCTCGACCCCGTGTACGTGCTTGACGTGCTGGAGCGCCGGGCTCGCGAAGTGAAGCTGTACTCGAAGGCCCTCAATGCAGAGGTGGTGCTGGAGCCCGACCTGCTGAAGCCGCTGGTGAAGGGGCGGGAGATGAAGCGGTTCGCGCCGCTCCAGCCGAGAAAGGTCGTCCTCTTCCCCTACGACTCCAGCGGTGGGAACGCCACCCTGCTGTCGCCAAGAGACCTTCAGGAACGCGCCCCTCGGACCTGGAAGTACCTCCAAGCGAACAAGAAGGCACTCGAGGCTCGCGAGCGGGAACGATTCAAGGGGCCGGCCTGGTACCAGTACGGGCGAACCCAGGCGCTTGATGTCGTGAGCTCACCGAAGCTCCTAACGGCGGACCTCGCCGATCGGATGAACTTCTCCCTCGACGAGACCGGCGAGTTGTACCTGCTCGGCGGGGCGGCCGGCGGTTACGGCCTCGTTCCCGCTAAACCCGAGTACAACGCGCCGCTGCTCGCGCTCCTCAACAGCACGCTGCTCGAGTGGATGCTGCGGCCGCCCGGGTTCTCGTCACCGTTCCGGGGCGGCTGGTTCTCTTGCGAAGCGCGGTTCATCAACCTGCTCCCGATCCGCTTCCCGGCGGGGAAGAAGGACATGGAGGCCCTCGGCAGCCTCGCAGCCCGTGCCGTGGAAGCGTACCGGAAGCAGCATTCGGCTCGCTCCGAGCGCGACATCTCGCTCGCGGCGCGACAGATCGAGGCGCTCGAGTCCGAGATCGACGACCGCGTCTTCCGGCTTTACGAGGTGACGGCGGATGAGCGCCGGGACGTCGAGAAGATCGTCCGTGAGAGCCGGGCGGTGACATCCGGCGAGGAGCCAACGGAGCCGACCGAGCTCACCTTGCGGTAGTGGGCGGCGGCGAGCTTCTTGTCGCCGCGGGCCTCGGCGACCATGCCGAGCCGGTCGTACCCGTCGTAGACCTCCGGGAAGCGGACGAGGAGTTCCCTGGCGGCGGCTTCCGCCTCGTCGAGCTTGCCGGCGTGGACGAGGTGCACCACGGCGTTGGACGCCTCGTCGAGCTCCCCGTCCGCCATCTGCTCCCCGAGTTCGCTGAAGAAGGCCCTGGCGCGCTCGGTGGGGGACCAGGGAGTCACAGCCTCCTAGCCGCGCACTTCACTCGCGAGCGGGCGTCGCGCCGCCGGGCCCCGGGGCCACTCGGGGACCACGACGCCGAGCGACACGATCATCCGGAACGCCTCGTCCACGGTCATCTCGAGCTCCACCACGTCGTCCCGGGGCACGATCAGGATGAACCCGGAGGTGGGGTTGGGCGTCGTGGGGAGGAAGACGCAGACCACTTCCTCGGCCGTCCGCTCCTGGACCTCCCCGAGCGAGCTCCCGGTGTCGAAGGCGATGGCCCGCGAGTCCCGGTGGGGCCAGCGGATGAGGACCACCTTCCGGAAGGACTTGCTCCCGGGGGAGAGGACGGTCTCCGCGACCTGCTTCGACCCCCGGTAGATCGCGCCGACGACCGGGATCCTCCCGAGGAGCCCCTCCCAGGCGGCGACGACCCGGCGGCCGAGCAGGTTCGCGAAGAGGATGCCCGTGAGGAGGAGGACGGCGAGGGCGAGGACGACCCCGAGCCCGGGGACCTCGAAGCCGAGCACCGCCTCGGGCCTCCAGCGCCGGGGGACGAGGAGCATCGTCCCGTCCACGAGGTTCACGACGAGCCGGAGGACGAAGAACGTGACCGCGATGGGGACCCAGACGAGGAGCCCCGTGACGAAGTAGGTCCTGAGCCTGCGCGGGCGGGGAGGGCGATCGGACATTGCCCCCACTCTAGCCTGCCTTCCGGGACGCGAGCTCCTTGATGAGCCCGGTGACGACCTCGAGGAAGGCCGCGAAGAACTGCTCGAACCGGCCGATCTCGTCCCGGGCGCCGGAGGCGGGCATCCGGGCGGAGTAGTCCCCTCCCGCGATCCGGGCCGAGAGATCCTCCATCCGCGCGGTCAGGGTCGCGAGCCTCGCGAAGACGAGCCGGTTCACGACGAGGAGGAGGAGGATGGCGAACGCGACGGCGGCGCCCGCCACGATCCAGGCCATCGACCGGCGCACCTCGAGCGTGCTCTCGTGGATTTCGGTCACGTCGTGGACGACGAAGAGCCCCCCGACCCGCCGCCCGGCGGCGTCCTTCACGGCGACGATCCCCCGGGCGAGGATGCGCCCGTCCCGCTCCCGCTCCTCGAGGAGCCGCCCCTCGTCCGGCACGGCGGAGAGGTCGCCGTCGAAGTCCACGGCGGAGGGGTCGTCCCCGGTCCGGTTCACGACCACCGTGCGGGCCCGGTCGGCCCAGTCGTTCCGCCGCCCCGCGGCCGCCCGGGCCCGCGCCCACTCCCGCTCGTCCAGGAACGTCTTCTCCACGAGGAGGCCGTAGTCGTCCCCGGTCTGGGCCTTCATCCGTCCGAGGAAGTGGTCGATCTCCTGCGCCAGCTCCATGTAGCCGATGAGCTTCCCGTCCCTGCCGTGGTACGGGCGAACGACGCGGAGCGCGAACGCGGTCTTGCCGAGTTCCTTCCCCGCGCCCCGGGTGCGCGTCTCGATCGCGCGCCGGAGCGTCGCCCGGTCCACGACGTCGCCGTGCTGGGCGGGGGCGTGGACCCGGAGGAAGACGGTGCGGGCGGGGGCGGGCTCGAGGAAGTACCAGTGGGTGACGTCGTGCCGGGCCTCGAGCCCGTGGAAGACGGGGCGCGCGAGGGCGAGGAGCCGCTCCCGGTCGCGGGCGGCGAAGGCGTCGGCGAGCCCCGGGTGCGCCGCGAGCGCGTGGAGCGCGGCGTCGAGCTTCTCCACCTCGGCCTGCTCCATCGCCGCGAGCGTCCGCGCGGAGTCCGCGATGGCGCGCTCCGCCGCGGCGCGCGCGCTCCGCTCCCCCGCCTTCCCGACGAGCGTGAAGCTCGCCGCGCCGAGCACCGCGGCCGCGAGCACCACCGCTCCCAGGAGCTTCGCCTGGATGGACATCCGCCTCCCCCTCTCTAGGCGATCGGCTCCCCGAGCACCTCTCGCGCGGCCTCCCGCAGGGCCGCGATCTTTGCGCCGTCGTCCGGGGTCTCCTCGGTGACGAGGCCGAGAGAGAAGCCGACCCGGATCGCGATGAGCCCCCTCGTCCTGAACACGGGCAGCCCCTTGCGCGCGATGATCGCCTCGATCCGCTGCACGGTATCGTACATCCGTCCCATGATCCTCCCGCCTTTCCCGGAATCGTGCGAGCGGCGTGCCGGGGTAAGAATCGGTTCACGGCCGGGCCCCGGCAGGCCGGCTCCCTTGCGCGCGGCGGCCGTACGCGCGAGATCTGGATCTCGATGACGAAGCCCCCCTCCACCGGCCTCGCCCCCGGGTTCCTCGTCGCGGCGCCGGCCCTCGCCGACCCGAACTTCTCGGGCTCGCTCGTGCTCGTGGCCGAGCACCACGGAGAGGGAGCGCTCGGGTTCGTCCTCAACCGGCCGGCGCCCATCACCGTCGCGGACGTGCTCGGCGGCGTGGACGAGGGGCTGCGGCGGATCGCCGAGGCGACGGGCCGCGCCGAGGGCACGGTCCTCGTGGGCGGGCCCGTCCAGCCGGAGCGGCTCTGGATCCTCTTCCGGCCGGGGCCGGTCCAGCCGGCCCCGGAGGAGGGATCGGTGAGGGTCGGCGACGGCCTCGCCCTCGGCGGCTCGCGCGAGCTCCTCGAGGCGCTCGTCCGCGCCCCCTCGGGCCCGTTCGTCCTCCTCCTCGGCTACGCGGGCTGGGCCCCGATGCAGGTGGAGAAGGAGATCTCCGGCGGCGCGTGGGTGCCGATGCCGCTCGCGAGCGACCTCGTCTTCGACGTCCCGCTCGAGAGGCGCTGGGAGACCGCGGTCCGCAGGCTCGGGCTCGACCCGGGCGAGTTCCTCGTGGGCGGCGGCGGCGCGCAGGCCTGAGCCTCTCGAGCGGACCACCCTCCCCCCGGGGCGACCGCGCCCCAGGGATGTGCCGCGCGTCCTCGGGTATCCTCTCCGGCGTGGAGCGCCCCTCCCGGATCCTCGTCGTGGACGACTCGCGGACCCAGCTCGAGTGGCTCGTCCGGGTCCTCGTCCGCGAGGGGTACGACGTCCTGAAGGCGAAGGACGGCCGGGAGGCGCTCGAGGCGGTCCGCGCCCAGCACCCCGATCTCGTCCTCCTCGACAGGGTCCTCCCGGACATGGACGGGCTCGAGGTCCTCCGGATCGTGAAGTCGCTCCCCGACGATCGGTTCGTCCCGGTGATCATGTTGTCGGTGAAGTCGGACCTCGACTCGAAGGTCGCCGGGCTCCGGATCGGCGCGGACGACTACCTCGCGAAGCCGTTCGCGGAGGCGGAGATCCTGGCACGCTGCGCGGCGATGCTCCGCATCAAGCACCTCGAGGAGAAGCTCCACGAGGCGCAGGAGAGGCTCGCGGAGCAGTCGATCACGGACGGCCTCACCGGCCTCCGGAACCGGCGCTACTTCGACGAGCGGCTCGCCGAGGAGGCCGGGCGGACGAAGCGCTACGGCGACCCCCTGTCGCTCGTCATCGTCGACCTCGACCACTTCAAGGCGGTGAACGATCGGTGGGGTCACCAGGCCGGGGACGCCGTGCTCCGGGAGGCGGCGGCGCTCCTCCGGGCGTCGATCCGCGAGCCCGACTTCTGCGCGCGCTACGGCGGCGAGGAGTTCGCGATCCTCCTGCCGAGGACGGGCATGCCGGGGACGGCGTCCCTCGCGGAGCGGGTCTGCCGGGAGCTCGCCGAGAAGCGCTACGAGGTCGTGGGGCCGGACGGTCCCGCGCGGATCTCCGTCACCGCCTCGCTCGGGGCGGCCGTGTACCCCTCGAAGGACGTCTCGAGCGGCGAGCTCCTCGTCCGCTTCGCGGACCAGGCGCTCTACGCGGCCAAGGCCGCGGGGCGGAACGGGTTCCGGATCCACGGCTAGAACACCGCTCGCGATTCGAGATCACCCTGCGGCTTCGGGCCACTGGCTGCAGGAGATGCGCCCGGCGCCTCCTCCGTAGCCTGAAGCCCGTAGCGCCTGTAGCCTGGAGCCTCGGCCGTTTCCCGGCAGCCCGACCGTTTCCTTGTCTTCGGCCATCCGTTCAGCTAATCATCCGTTCAGGCTTCCGGGCCGGGTGGTGTCAGAGGCCGCTGGTACGAGGAGCCCACGACAGAGGCCGGGAACGCACCCTCGTCGACCGGAGGCGTTCCCCGCAAGGAGAGGAAAGCGATGCCCGTGGGACCGGAGAAGGAGAAGGCGATCGAGCTGGCCGTCTCGTCCATCGAGAAGGCCTTCGGCAAGGGATCGATCATGCGCCTCGGCAACGAGGAGGCGCTCGTGAAGGACGTGCAGGCGGTGTCCACGGGCTCGGTCACGCTCGACATCGCCCTCGGCGTGGGCGGGCTCCCCCGCGGGCGGATCATCGAGATCTACGGCCCCGAGTCCTCGGGCAAGACGACCCTCGCCCTCCACGCGGTCGCCGAGGCCCAGAAGAAGGGCGGGATCGCCGCGTTCGTGGACGCCGAGCACGCCCTCGACGTGGGCTACGCCCGCAAGCTCGGGGTCCGGACCGACGACCTCCTCATCTCGCAGCCCGACACGGGCGAGCAGGCGCTGGAGATCGCCGAGACCCTCGTCCGCTCCGGGGCGGTGGACGTGCTCGTCATCGACTCCGTCGCGGCCCTCGTCCCCAAGGCGGAGCTCGAGGGAGAGATGGGCGACGCCCACATGGGCGTCCAGGCCCGGCTCATGAGCCAGGCGCTCCGGAAGCTCACCGGCACGATCGCGAAGTCCTCGACCATCGTCATCTTCATCAACCAGATCCGGATGAAGATCGGCGTCATGTTCGGGAACCCCGAGACGACGACGGGCGGCAACGCCCTCAAGTTCTACGCCTCGCAGCGGCTCGACATCCGCCGCATCGGCGCCATCAAGGACGGCGACCAGGTCATCGGCAACCGGACCCGCGTGAAGGTCGTGAAGAACAAGGTCGCCCCTCCCTTCAAGGAGGTCGAGTTCGACATCATGTACGGCCAGGGGATCAGCCGCGAGGGCGACGTCCTCGACCTCGCCTCCGCCGAGAGCATCGTGGAGAAGAGCGGCACCTGGTTCAGCTTCGGCGGTGAGCGGATCGGGCAGGGCCGGGAGCAGGCGAAGGCCTTCCTCCGCGACCACCCCGAGATCCTCCAGCAGATCGAGGGCCGGCTCTTCGAGAAGTTCGGGATCCGCCGGGGGCCGCAGCCGGTGCCGGCCGCCGCCGCCGCGGCCGAGGAGCCCGAGGAGAAGAAGGGGCGGGCGAAGGCGGCCCGCTGAGGATCGAGGTCGCCGGGGCCGCGCTCGCGTCCCCCGGCTCGCCGGGCCGGCTCCGAAGGGGGCCGGCCCGCTCGTTTCTCCGCTGCGCGCAGGACCGGCGGCGAGGCGGGCCACCGCCCGATGCGCTAAACGGCCGCTCGCGATTCGTGATCGGTCCCCGGCCTCGGGATCGGCGGCAGAGATGCCTTTCCAGAGGCCGGAGGCCTGAGGCCTGACGATCCCACACATCTTGCCCGTCGCTCGCTGGTGTGATCTACCGTCAGGGTGCTCGGACCCAATCGCGAAGAGATCGTTTCGGAGTTTGCCGGCGCCGACCTCGGTGACGCGCGCCTGAAC
>JBBIPT010000105.1:0-12226 GCA_037442705.1 Anaeromyxobacter sp. | reverse complement strand
CTGCGGGCGCGGCTACTCCTGCGCCGCGGCCAGTAGGGGCCGGAAGCCGCCCCGGAAGAGCTTCAGCAGGCTGTGCGTCGCGCAGACGAAGGACCACTCCGCCCTCACGCTTTGGAGTCCGCGGAAGGAGAAGCGGCGAAAGCCCCTCGCCTGCTTGATCTGACCGAAGGCCGGCTCGACGATGGTCTTGCGGCGCGAGTAGACGGCTTTCCCTTCGGCGCTCGTGAGCTTGGCGGCCATGGCCGCTCGCGCCTGTTGCGCCGGCGTCGGGCTCTCGCTAGCGGCCGTCGTCTTCGCCGGGTCGCGCCCGACCGCGATGTGGGCGTCCACTCCGTGCGCCGCGCAGGCCTCGACGTTCTCGCGCGAGAAGTAGCCGCTGTCGGCGGTCGCGACCGCCGGAGCCTCGCCGCAGTTGGCGACGACCTGCGCGACCATTGGCGCAAGGTGCTCTACATCGGGAGGCTGGTTCGTCACCGCGGCGGCCACGATGATCTGCGCCTTGGCGTCCACCGCGGCTTGCGCGTCGTAGCCCTGCAGGAACTCGCCGCCCTTCACCATGATACGGCTGTCGGGGTCGGTGAAGTTGCGCTGCGCAGTCGGCTTGGGCTTTCCGTCCGGCTCGGCGGACACGCGATGGTGTGGAAGGTCGCTCGTCGCAGCGCCGCCGCCACCCCCGCCGTCGTCCTTCCCGACCAGTTCGCGTGCCTTCTGTTCAGCTTTCTCGGCTCGCGTCGCCGCGGCTTTGCGCTCCGTGGCGTTCACGCGCTCGTCCTTCGCCTTCTCGCGCTGCGCCATCCTGCGCGACGAGAACACGCCCGCGCAGTACCCGTAGATGAGCAGCGCCACCATCATCGCCGGCGGGTACGGCCGCTCGCCCCGCCCGTCCTTCTCCTGGATCGCGCCCTCGATCGCCGAGCGTCTGCGCCACCTCGAGGACGAAGTAGGCGAGGTGCCCCTCGGGCAGCCATTCGAGCGGGGACGGCGGAAGCAGGAACGACTGCGTCGGCGACCATGCGCGGTAGCTCTTCATCGCCGGCGAGTGGATCACGAGCCGCGCCTCGTGTCGATCCCGCGACCCCTTCTCGCTCTCGACTCCTTTCGGGTGGGGTCTGCCGGAACGGCGCACGCCCCGCGCCAGCCCCCACGCCATCCCGGCCGTCCACGAGGGCTGTCACGGGGCCTGCGCCGGGGAGGGGCAAACCCCACCCGAAAGGAGCCGCCCCGTGCACTTCCAGACCTTCGACGTCGCGCTCGACATGATTCGCGCCCTTCGCGAGCCGCTCGCCGCCCTCGGCGAGCGCGACCCCGCCCTCGCGCTGTGCGACCGGGTGCACTGAGTCCCCGGGCCGCTGCCGCAGGCGCATCCGCTGGCGGCAGCGGCTTCCGCACCCGCATCCGGAACCGCAGCGGCGACCGCGACCGCTTCCGGCCGCCCGCAGCGAAGCGAGGTCCCCGCCCCGCGTCCGTTATGACGAACGACCGTCCGTTGTCCGCTTGACAGGATTGATGTCCGCCATCTAGGATGCCGCTCCATGGACGCCCCGCGCACCGCGAACCGCACCTGCCTCTGTAGAGGGCCGGCGGCGCTCGCGCGAATGCGCGGCTGAGCGCCCCGGCACCCCGTCCCTTCCGAGTCGAACGCGCCTCCGCCGCCGGGCTGCCGGCGGGGCGTCCCCCGTGCAGCCTTCGAGGCAGAGCCATGAGCGAGCAGGTGAAGCAGGCGGTGGAGCGGCTGGGCGAGGCGATCCGGACGAAGCCGTCGATCGCGAGCGCGACCTTCCGGGCGGTGACCACGTCGGCGGAGGACTCGGTGCGCACCTCCTCGCGCATCCGGGGATTCGAGGTCGCGCACGACGAGCCGGTGGAGCTCGGGGGGACGAACGGGGCGCCGAACCCGGTCGAGGCCGTCCTCGCCGCCCTCGGAAGCTGCCAGGCGATCGTCTACCGCGCCTACGCGAGCGTCCTCGGCCTCCGGCTCGACGAGGTCCGCGTGGACGCGATCGGCGATCTCGATCTCCGGGGGCTCATCGGCGCCGCCCCGGTCACCGCCGGGCTCCAGCGGATCTCGTTCCGGACCCGGATCGTCTCCCCTGAGCCGGAGGAGAGGCTCCGCGAGCTCGCCCGGATCGTCGAGGCGCGCTGCCCGGTGCTCGAGACCCTGCGCCTCCCCGTGGACGTCTCCGGGATCCTCGAGCTCGCGCGCCCGGCGAGCCGCGAGGCGGCCTAGGAGGCGCCGTGGCCGAGCCCCTCCTCCTCCAGCGGCGGATCGTCGAGGCCGAGCTCCTCGCGCCCATCCTGCGCGAGCTCGACCGCGAGCTGGGCCCGGAGCGCGCCGACGCGCTCGTCGCCCGGGCGGTCTCCGCCGTCGCATCCGAGACGGGGCGCACCCTCCGCGCCGGCCTCCCCGCGGGGGACCTCGCCGGGATCGAGGCCCTCTGGGAGCGGCTCGCGGACGGCGGCGCCCTCGACGTCGAGACGGTCGAGCGCGCCCCCTCCACGCTCTCCCTGCGCGTGACCCGGTGCGCCTACGCCGAGGCCTACGCCGCGAGGGGGCTCGTCCGGGTGGGGAAGCTCCTCAGTTGCGGCCGCGACGCGCCACTCCTCGCAGGCTACTCCGCCGCGCTCTCCCTCTCCCGCCGCACCTGCCTGCTCGACGGGGACGCCTCGTGCGAGCTCACCTACCGGGAGGTCCCGTGATCCTGCCCCCCGAGATCGCCGAGGCCCTGCGCGCACGCTCCCCCCGGCGCGCCGCGGCCTACCTCGTCACCTCCTCCCTCGCCGGGCTCCCGAACCTCCTCGTCCAGCCGTTCACGGACGTCGAGGGCGAGGCCGTCCTCATGCCCGACCTCTTCGCCCAGAAGACGCGGGTGAACCTGGCTCGACGTCCTCCCCCACGACGCCGTCCTCTCCTTCGAGCGGAGCCGCTGGCGGGACGAGGGCCCGCCGGCCCGGTGAGGAGGCGCGCCGTGTCCACGCCGATCGCGAGGAAGCGCGTCGTCTCGGGCTCCGCGGGGAGCCGCTGGCCCAAGGCGCGGGTCGTCCGCTGGCTCGAGCTCGGGGCGATCCCCGCCCTCCTGGGTCTCTGGCTCCCGGACTGGTCCGGAGCCCTCGTCGCCCGGGTCGAGGCGGGAGCGACCGGTCTCGTCCTCCCGCCCGTCGTCACCTTCGCCGGGGCGCTCATCCTCCTCAAGGGTTGCGCCGAGGGCGTGAAGGGGATGGGCTGGCACTACCGCGGCGTCCTCGCGAGCGGCGCCGCGGCGGTCGCGTTCGCCGCGGCGAGTCTCGGGGCCGCGCTCGCCCTGCCGCTCGCCCCGCGCCCCCTCGCCGCCGTCCTCGCCGGCGCGACGACGCTGGGGCTCCTCGCGGGGACCGCCGTCCTCTGGTTCACGATCGCGAAGGTCGCGGAGATCACGACGGAGCGCCGCACCCTCCTCGCGCAGCACGGCGTCACCGCGCTCGCCCTCGCCGCGGCCGCGACGGGGTTCGCCGCGACCGCCGGCATCCTGGCGGCGAGCCCAGCCTGGCCCGGCTGGCTCCGGGCCTCGCTCACCCTCTCGACCGGCGCCTTCCTCCTCTGCCGCTACGGCGTCCACTGCTACCGGACCCAGCGCTCGATCGGCGCCGCCTTCGCGGTGAGCCCCGAGGATCAGTTCTGGACGTGACCGCGACGCGCTCCGCCCGCGGGGCCCGCCCGGAGGCCCTCCCCTGGATCGCCCCCGAGCAGTGCGAGGGCTGCGCCGACTGCGCGCAGGCCTGCCCCCCGGGCGTCCTCGTGATGTGCGACTGCGAGCACGAGGGCTTCGCCCATCCCTGGATCCTCGACGCCGGCGGCTGCACCGGCTGCGGCCTCTGCGAACGAGCCTGCGTCTGGGGAGCGATCCAGCTCACCACCTACGTGGAGGAGGCCCTGGACCGGCTCCGGACGCGGGCCCCCACCTCCACCCGCCCGCCGGCGGTGTGACTCACGCCTTCCGCGGCGGCTCGCCCTCCTTCTTGCCCTTCTCCTCGCGGGTCTCCCTGGAGCCCTTCCGCTCCTCCTTCTCGTGCTCCTCCTCGATCTGGTGAATCCGCTCCTCGAGCGCGCGGAAACCGCGTTTCTTCTCTGGCATGGCTGCCCTCCTCGTCGCTCGATGTTGCGCCCGCGGGGCCGGCCGGCGTCACCCGCGGAGCGGGGAACCCGGGATTCCGGGGCCCGGTCCCGCGCGGCCTCCTCCGGGGGGGCGGCCCCTCCCGGGCCCCGGCCGCCTTCCGTTCCGGATCGGGGGGTGATACCCCGTCTCCATGGCGATGCCCCGCGTGCGCCCCCAGGCCTGGGCGCGGATCCTCCTCTCCTGGCTCGGATGGCGCACGGAGATCGTCCCGCCCACCGTCGCGAAGTGCGTGATCATCGTCTACCCGCACACGTCGAACTGGGACTTCGTCATCGGCTACCTCGCGAAGCTCGCGGCGGGCCTTCCCGCCCACTGGATCGGGAAGGACTCGCTCTTCCGCGGCCCCTTCGGCCGGATCTTCCGCTGGATGGGAGGACTTCCCGTGAACCGGCGGGAGCCGACCGGCCTCGTGCGCCAGCTCGTCCGCGCGATGGACTCGCGCCCGTCGATGTGGCTCGCGGTCGCGCCCGAGGGGACGCGCTCGCGGCTCGACCACTGGAAGTCCGGCTTCTACCGGCTCGCGCTAGAGGCGGGGGTGCCGGTGGGGCTCGCCTTCATCGACTACCCGTCGCGGACCGTTGGGCTCCGGGAGTACATCGCCCTCACCGGCGACGAGGCGAAGGACCTCGCCCGGATCCGCGCGGAGTACGCGGGGAAGACGGGGAAGCGCCCGGAGCTCGCGAGCGAGATCCGCTTCCGCCCCGAGCGCGGCGCCTGAGCTTCAGGCCGCGGCGCGGGCTCGGCCCTGCCCGGCCTTCCGGACGGCCCGCGCGATCCAGACCACCGATCCCGTGACCACCGTCGCGAGCCCGAGCACGGCGAAGGCGACGAGCCAGAGGTGGTTGAAGTCCTCCCGCTCGCGCCAGTCCATGATGTGGAGCCCCCAGAGGAAGTCGTAGACGCGCCAGAGGCCGTTTCGCCGCGCGGTCACGGCCCCCGTCGCCGCGTCCACGTAGACCCGCGTGCCGCGCCCGTCGTCGAGATCCACCCGCCAGGCCGGCACCGGCCTCCCGCGGTACTCCCCCTCGGCCGCCTCCACCCGCTCGACCCGGAGGGCCGCGGGCTCGCCCGTCTGGTCGGCCCTCGCGATCCGCTCCGCCGCCGCCGCGTCGAAGGCGTGGGGCTCGCCGGTGGCCGCGTCGATCGCCCAGCGCCTCCCTCCGCGCTCGCCCCGCGCGAGGAGGAGCGGGCGCCCGTCCACGACCCGGAGCTGCACCTCCTCGGCGCCGGCGAGGGCGGCGGCCGGGAGCGCGCCCACCCGCTCCCACGGGATCCGGGCGGGCTCCGCCTTCTCGGTCCGGTCCTCGCCGCGGATCCGCTGGATGGGGACGATGGCGAAGAAGAGCCCCGTCGCCGTCCAGACGAGGAGCTGGAGGAGGGCGACGAGGGAGACCCAGCGGTGGAGGGCGTAGAGGCGGCGGTTCATGGCGCAGGTTCTAGACGAGCGAACATGATTCGTGAACAGGAGAGCTGGTGCAGCCGGGGAGGGGCCCCACCGCAGGTGCCCCGGGGCGGGCGCAGCCCCCGTTCGAGTAGGGGCGTGCGGCGGCGCGCTCCCCCGCCTAGGAATGCGCCATGATCCTCGTCGCCGTCCGGGACATCGCCTTCCGCTCCAAGATCGAGGCCGCCGGGGCCCAGGGCGGCATCCCGCTCCGCGTCGCCCCGCGGACGAAGCCCCTCTCGGAGGCCGCACGGGAGCCGGACGTGGACGCGGTGCTCGCCGACCTCTCCATGCCGGGCGTGCTCGACGAGGTCCGGCTCCTCCGGTCGGGAAGGGGACCGCGGGTCGTGGGCTTCCTCGGCCACTTGCAGGCGGAGCTCGCGGCCGCCGCGCGGGAGGCGGGCGTGGACGAGGTCCTGTCCCGGGGAGAGCTCGTCCGCCGGCTGGACGAGGTGCTCCGGGGCGCGGCGGGGGACGCCAGGCTCCGCTCGCCCTGATGCTCGTATTCACCCGTGTCGCGACGTTCGCCCTTCGACAGGCTCGCGGCGCGGGAGCGCCCAGGTCGGGGCGGCGTTCCGGTTCCTCGAGGAGCTCGTGCGGCGGACGGAGGGGCCCGCCTGAGCGGGGCGCCTCCGGCCCCGCGCCGCTGGTGCCTCGACCCAGGCATGGTGCGCCGTGTCCCCGCTCGCCCTTCGACAGGCTCAGGGCGAGCGGACTCTGCCTCCGCTCGTGGTGAGCCTGTCGAACCACGAGCGATATCGGGGATCGGCGAATCGGATCTTCTCTGCCGCAGGCGCATCCGCGGGCGGCAGCGGCTTCCGCATCCGGAACCGCACCCGGAACCGCACCCGCACCCGCATCCGCACCCGCATCCGCACCCGCACCCGCACCCGCATCCGCACCCGGAACCGCAGCGGCGACCGCGACCGCTTACGGCCACCCGCAGCGAAGCGACGGCGGCCGGAAGCCTTCTACGCCCTGCTGGCTCCTAGCGCAGCCGCCGGACGAAGACGTCGCGCGCGCCGTTTCCGTCGTCCGGCACGAGCGTCGCGGCGTCCGAGGCGAAGGCGACGGCGCTCCCGTCCGCGGCGACGGCCGGCGAGGTCGCCTCCCCGGCCGCCTCCACGCCGAGGGCGTCCACGCTCGCGCGGAACGTCGTCCCCGTGACGAGGTCGCGGACGAAGGCGTCGGCGGCGCCGTTCCCGTCCCCGGCCACGAGGTCCTCGGCCGCCGACTGGAACGCGACGAGCCGCCCGTCCGCGGAGATCGTCGCGCGCGTGCTCGCCCCGCTCCCGGCCGCCCCGTCCGGCCGGGCGCTCGCGAGCACCGTCACGCCCGTGGCGAGGTCGTGGACGAAGACGTCCCAGGTCCCGTTCGAGTCGCCGGGCGCGAGGTTCGAGGCGAGGGACTGGAAGGCGACGAACCGGCCGTCCGCGGAGAGGCGCGGCGTGCGGCTCTGCCCGTTCGCCTCCTCGCCACCGGGGCCGGCCGAGGCGCGCACGATCGCGCCCGTCCCGAGGTCCTTCACGAAGACGTCGAACTGCCCGTTCCCGTCGCCCGGCACGAGGTTCGTCGCGGAGGAGGCGAAGGCGACGCGCCGGCCGTCGCGGGAGAGCGAGGCCTCTGCGCAGGCGCCGTCGGCGGGCCCGCCGTCCTCCCGGAGGCTCGCGATCCGGACCTCGCCCGTCTCGAGGTCGCGGACGAAGACGTCCTCGTACCAGTTCCCGTCCTCCGGCACGACGAGCAGGTCGGGGGTGCTGAAGGCGACGAAGCGGCCGTCGCCGGAGAGCGACGGGTGGGCCGCGTCCCGGCCGTTCGGCGTCCCGTCCGAGCGGGCGGAGGCGAGGATCGTCGTCCCCGACGCCCGGTCCCGGACCGCGACGGTGAGGACGCCGGTCTCGCAGCCGCAGAGCTCCGGCGCGGAGGAGACGAACGCGACGCGCCGGCCGTCACCGGAGATCGCCGCCATCGCGCTCCACCCCCCGAGCTCCGCGCCGTCCGCCGCGACGGAGACCCTCGAGGTCTCCCGGGTGGCCCGGTCGTGCACGAAGACGTCGCGGACCCCGTTCCCGTCCGCCGCGGCGAGGGTCGAGGCCTCCGAGGAGAAGGCGACGAAGCGTCCGTCCGCCGAGATCGCGGCCGCGCTCGAGGAGCCGTTCCCCTCCGCGCCCGACGAGGAGACCGAGACGCGCTCGAGCCAGGGCCGCTCCTCGCCGGCGCCCGCCGCGATCGTGAACTTCACCGGGACCGTGCGGCCGAGGACGGCGGTCCGGACGCCGTCCCGGACCCTCCCGCCCGGGGCGACGACGAGGACGTCCACCGCGCCGAGCTCGGCCGCGCCGTCGAGGACGCGGATCCGGTAGGTCACGCCCGCCCTCGCCGTCTCCCCGGTCCTCCACTGGACGAGCCAGTGGTTCCCGGTGCGCGCGGGGGCGGAGGGCGTCCCGGAGAGGAAGACCGCCGCGACCGCGGGGGCGGCCGGGGGGAGCGCCTCGATCCGGACGGAAGGCGAGACGTTCCAGTCCGCGTCGGCCGGGGGCGCCTCGCCGAGCGGCGGGAGGAAGGCCACCCGCCCCGCGTCCGTGGCGGGCGCGGAGAGCTCCGCGGCGGCCTCGTCGGCCGACGGCGCGGGTCCGCAGGCGATCGCGGCGAGGACGAGGGACGTGGCGGCGAGTCTGCGGAGCATATGGAACCTCCCGGGGAGCGGCCGGATGATAGCCCAGGCACGCCGGGGCGAGCACGCGCGCCGGGGGGCGGCGCTAGCGCCGCGTGACGAGCATCGCCACCACGCCGGCGACGAGCCCCCAGAAGGCGGAGCCGACCCCGGCGAGCGTGAGCCCCGAGGCCGAGACGAGGAAGGTGACGAGGGCCGCCTCCCGCTCCTTCTCCTCCCGGAGCGCCGTGGCGAGCCCGCCGCCGATGCTGCCGAGGAGGGCGAGCCCGGCGACGGCGAGCACGAGCTCGCGCGGGAAGGCCGCGAAGAGCCCCACCACCGTGGCGCCGAACACCCCGACGACGAGGTAGAAGGCGCCGGCCGACACCGCCGCGACGTAGCGCCGCCGGGGGTCCTCGTGGGCCTCGCGCCCCATGCAGATGGCGGCGGTGATCGCCGCGAGGTTGAGCGCGTAGCCCCCGAAGGGCGCGAGCGCCACGGTCGCCGCGCCGGTCCAGCCGACGAGGGGTGACACGGGCGTGGCGTAGCCGGAGGCCCGCATCACCGCGACGCCGGGGACGTTCTGGGACGCCATCGTGACGACGAAGAGCGGGATCGCGACCCCGACGAGCGCCGGCACCGAGAGGACCGGCATCGTGAAGACCGGCCGGGCGAGCTCGAGCCGGACCCCGTCCACGTGGAGGAGCCCGCGGGCCGCCGCCACCGCCACCCCGGCGCCGAGGGCCGCGACCACCGCGTAGCGGGGGAGGAGGCGGCGCGCCGCGAGGTAGACGAGGAACATGACGAGGACGAGGGTGGTCTCCGTCTTCATCGCCACGAAGACGTCGAGCCCGAAGCGCAGGAGGACCCCGGCCAGCATGCCGGACGCGATCGAGAGGGGGATGCGGCTCATCGAGCGCTCGAACCACCCCGTGAAGCCGGAGAGCGCCATGAGGAGTCCGGAGACGAGGAAGGCGAAGGTCGCCTCGCCCAGGGAGACGCCCGCGACGCTCGTGATCAGCATCGCGGCCCCCGGCGTGGACCAGGCGGTGACGACCGGCTCGCGGTAGCGCAGGGAGAGCCCGATGCAGGTCACCCCCATCCCCGCGCCGAGGGCGAGCATCCAGGAGCCGATCCCCTCGGCGCCGGCGCCCGCGGCGCGCGCCGCCTCGAAGACGATCACCGCGGAGCTCGTGAAGCCGACGAGGACGGTGACGAACCCGGCGACGACGGCGGAGGGGGAGAGATCCCGCAGGAGCCTCATGCGCGCGCGAACCTAGCGGACGGGGGGCGGGGCGGCAACGTCGAGGAGCGCCGGGCCGGGCGGCGCCCCTGTGGATCGCGAGGCGCGTTCGACTAGCATGGCCACCCCTTGCCCTCGCCCACCTCATGGCCGGAGGCCGCGGCCACCGGCTTCGCCCTCGGCGCGACCCTGATCGTCGCCATCGGCGCACAGAACGCCTTCGTGCTGCGCCAGGGGCTGAGGCGCGAGCACGTGGGCCCCATCGTGGCCTTCTGCGCCGGCGCCGACGCCCTGCTCATGTCGGCCGGCGTGCTCGGTCTCGGCCTGCTCCTGCGGCGGTTGCCGGCGTTGCGCGAGACGATGACGCTGGCGGGCGCGATCTTCCTGGCCGTCTACGGCCTGCGCGCGCTGCGGCGCGCCTGGCGCCCGCACGGGCTGACGGCGGCGGCGGGTCCGGGCCTCGGCCTTCGCTCGGCGCTGGCCCAGGCCGCCGCGTTCACGCTGCTGAACCCGCACGTCTACCTGGACACGGTGATCCTGGTCGGGAGCGTCGGCAACGCCCAGCCGGCACCGCTGCGGCCGCCCTTCCTGCTCGGTGCGGCCACCGCCAGCGTGCTGTGGTTCGGCCTGCTGGGCTTCGGGGCGCGGGCTCTGGCGCCGTGGTTCGCCAGGCCGGCCGCGTGGCGCTGGCTCGACGCGGGCGTGGGGCTCACGATGCTGGCGCTCTCGGCGGCGCTGCTGAGGGGCGGCTGAGCCTGGAGGCTGGCGGACGGCGTGGGTGTACACTCCACGTATGGTCCCCACCCTTCCCTGCCGCGCCATCCGGGCCGCCCTCCGAGGGTCGAACGCAGCCTCGAGCTCTCGACCTGCGAGGCCACCGGGGTGTTGGCGCCGTGGTGGGTGGCCCGCTTCGAGGCCGAGCTCGCCAAGGTCCCGCCCCCGAGGAGCGAGGGGGCCGCGGCGGACCTCCGCCTGCTCCGGCGGATGGTCGAGCTCGTCCGGAAGAACCCGGCCTTCCGGCTCGTGATGGAGATCTGTTGACGTCCGGCGCTCACCAGGCCGGCCGGAGCGCCACGCCGAACCGCTTCCGGTGGCGGCGGTCGAGCGTCTCGAGCGCGGTCTCGTCGCCGGGCTTGCGGTAGACCGCGCCGAGGCGCGACCAGACGTCGGGCTGCCCCTCCTCCCGCGCGAGCGCGCGCACGAGGTGGTCGCGCGCCTCGCTCCACCGCTGGAGCGGACGAGCTTTGGGCTCCCGGGAGGGACCCTACGCCACGATTCGACATGAGGTGCGCCTGGATCTTCCCTTCCACGGGCCCCGCACCGAAGCGGCGGGCGATCTCGGCGGCGCAGGCCGCGGTGGCCTCCTCCAGCGTGCGGCCCGGGCGAGCGGCGATCTCGTTCCGCACCGGCGTGCCCTGGCAGTAGGCCTGCGCGGCGAGGGCCGGGCCCTCCGCCCGGCTCCGGGACGCGACGGTCACGATGCTCGCCTCGCGCCCGAAGCCCGCCGCGGAGAGGTCCCGCCGGATCGCGTCGCGGTCGTGGTACCCGTGGGGCGTCCGCTCCAGGAACCGCGGCGGATCCCCGGGGAACAGGCGCGACAGCGCCCGGGTCACGGCGTCCGCGAACTCGTTCTCCTCGATCCGATCCCAGACGCTGAAGTGGAGGGAGCCGCCCGGCCGCAACACGCGCCGGGCATCGGCGAAGGCGGCCACGACGTCCGGGAAGAACATCACGCCGAACTGGCAGGCCACGGCGTCGAAGGAGCGGTCCTCGAAGGGGAGGCGCAGCGCGTCGGCCTGGCGCCACTCGACCTCACCCTCGGTCCCGGCCGCCGCGGCGCGGTCGAGCATCGGCTGGTTGAGATCGGTGGGCCACGAGCCTCGCCTGGCGCGGAAGGAGCCGGGCCAGGGCCCGCGTGGCCGCGCCGGTCCCCGCCGCGACCTCGAGCACCGCGGAGGGGCCGAGGGCGGCCACGCGGCCCGCCAGGTCCGAGCCGTACGGCTCGAAGATGAGGGGGACGAGCAGGGCCTCGTAGGCGTCCGGGATGGAGCCGGTGAAGACCGCGTCGGCGGCGAGGGCGCGCATGGCTTCCCGGAGGCCGCGGGCCTCCTGCGTCAGCCGAGTGCGCGGGCGCGGCCTGCCGGGCAAGCCTCCGTTGGGTCACACCTCGCCCGGGTTCGCCTCGAGGCGGGGACCGCTCAGCCGAGGCGCCGCCCCCACGCCGTCGCCTCGAACGCGCCCGCATCCGGGAAGCTCGCGAAGGGGCGGCCCGCCGCCCGCTCCGGCGAGGGCGCCGCGCGCGCGCCGCTCGCGGCGACGAGGGCGTCCACCACACGGCCGAACGCCTCCTTGGGCGGGACGCCGGGGTGGATCGCCGCGAGGGCCATGTCGTGGCCGAGGAGCCGCAGGACGGTGCGCCCCGTCTCCCCGGGGCGCGGCAGGAGGAGGAGATCGAGGAGGACGGCGTTCCGCGTCCGGCGCCCGCCCCGCTCGTGCTCCGCGACCACGGCCGAGGCGAGCGCCTCGAGCCGCGGCGGCGGGAGGATCGCCCGCTTCCCGGCCTCCGTCGTGAGGTCGAGGCCGGCCGCGGTCGCCCCGTGGAGCCGGCAGTGGACGAGCCGCACGGGCACGCCGTCGAGCGCTGGCCGCTCGACCCCGGCCGGCGCGGGCGGCGTCTCCTCCAGCTCGATCGGCGCCCGCGCGGCCCCCGCCGCCGGAACCGGCCCCACCTCTCGCAG
>JBBIPT010000104.1:0-12552 GCA_037442705.1 Anaeromyxobacter sp. | reverse complement strand
GGAGGTGGAGGGCCGCGAGGGCCGCCGCCGCGGCCCGGGAGCGCGGGGTCTCGCGGCTCGCGGGCTTCACGGCGGGGCACCCGGGTCACTTCGCCGGCGCGGGAGGAGGCGCCGGCGGCGGGGGAGGCGGCGGGATGGAGACGAGCGCGACGGTCGGCCTGTACTTCGGGTCGCGCAGGAGGAGCTGGCCCTGCCGCGAGGCGTCGATGGACTCGAAGAGGACGCGGGCCGCCTCCTGCGGGGCGTGGAAGCCCGTGGAGTTCTCCGCCTCGATGAAGTCGAACATGAACTGCGCGCGCCGCTGGAGGTAGCGCGCCGGCTCGAGCTCCGCGTCCGTCCGCCCGGCCTCCTTCGCCGCCTGGATCTCGGAGATGAGCGCCACGAGCGCGTCGAAGGCCTGCTCGCGGAGCTTCATGTGCCGATCCTGGATCCCCTCCACCCGGGCCTTGAGCTCCTCCTCCGGCCACTTGTGGCAGCCCTGGCAGGCGCGGTTCAGGTTCAGGACGGGGCTTCGCACCCAGTGGTCGGAGACCTTCGTGCCGCCGACGCGCATGTAGGGCATGTGGCAGTCCGCGCAGGAGACGCCGGCGCGGGCGTGGATCCCCTCGCTCCAGAGCTCGAACTCGGGGTGCTGGGCCTTCAGGGCGGGGGCGCCGGAGAGCTTGTGCGTCCAGTCGCGGAAGCCGACCTCGTCGTAGTAGGCGAGCGCGTCGTCGGCCTTGAGCCCCTTCGCCCAGGGGAACGTGAGCCGCTTGTCCGGCCCCTTGAAGTAGTACTCGACGTGGCACTGGCCGCAGACGAAGGCGCGCATCTCCTGCCGCGTCGCCATGGTGTTCGGATCGTAGTCCTTCACGCCCTGCGAGGCCTTGTAGGCGCGGATGCCCTCGATGAACGCGGGGCGCGTGATCCGGAGCTCCATCGATCCCGGGTCGTGGCAGTCGATGCAGGCGACCGGGTGCTCGAGGTGCTGCTTCGCCTCCACGTAGGGCATCTTGTTCAGGGCCTCGAAGCCCTTCCACAGGTCGCCGTTCCCGAGCTTGCGCATCGGCACGACGACGGAGGCGTGGCACTGGGCGCAGGCCCCGGGCTGCTTCACGACGATCTGCCGCTGCGTGAAGAGCTGATCCTCGAGCGTGTAGGCGTGGCCCCGCTCCTCGCGGAAGTCCGCGGCGAAGGCGTACCCGGCCCACATCGTCTTGAGCCGCGCGTCGTGGTCGGTCTTCGACTGCGCCGTGACCTTGCGGGGGTCCTGCTCCGTCGGCGTCCGGGGCATGACCTCCGAGCCGCCGTACTTCGTCCGGACCATGTCCGTGGTCTTCTTGTAGAGGTCGTACTCGACCGGGAAGTTCTTGCCCCAGACGGCGGGATCCTCGATGTCGTCGCTGAGCGCCACGACGCGCACGTTCGGGTTCCGCGCCTCCTGCTTCTTCTCGGCGATGTTCACGAGGAGGGCCGCGGCGAGGATCGCCGCGAGCGCGAAGGCGCCGGCGACGAGCACGAGGAGGAGGTTCTTCTTCTTCGGGGCGGGGGTCTCGGGGTTCATCTCGCTTCTCCTTGTGAGGTGCGGGGCCCGGCGGGCCGGGGATCGTTCAGCGGAGGTGTCCGACGGAGTCGTGGCAGCGGACGCAGGAGAGCTCCCCTCCCGCGGTCATCGCCTGGACGACCTCGGCGTGGCAGTGGCGGCACTGGCCCTCGATCACCTCGCGGCTCTCGGGGCGCGCTCGGATCACGTCGGGGAAGTCGCCCATCGTGAAGGCCATCGAGTGGTGGTACCCGTTCGACGCCTTCGTCGCGTACTTCGCGATCGCCCCGGCGGGCGTGTGGCAGTCATTGCAGGTCGCGATGCCGTGGTGGGAGGACGCCTGCCAGGCGTCGTAGTGCCCGGTCATCACGTGGCAGTTCGCGCAGGTCGCCGGGTCGTTGCCGAGGTACGAGGTGCCCTTCGCGTAGGCGAAGGCGTAGCCGCCGATCCCCGCGGCGAGGCCCGCGAGGGCCGCGACGAGGACGACGGGCACGGAGAGGAGGGATCCGGTTCGCATGCGGGGCCTCGGGTCGAGTTCGACCGGGCCTTTCGCAAGCGGCGGGCCACGGGGCGAGGCGCGCGCCCGCCCGCCAACCGGGCGGATTCACGAGGCGTGCGCGGGAGCGCACCGCTCCGTCACGGCCGGATCGGATGGAGTCGCCCTCCGGATCGGATCCGTGCATCCGAGCGAACTGAACCATCCTCACCCGCCGGGGGGAGGCCTCCTTCGGGTCGAGGTCGTGCCTCGATCCCTCGGACCCGGGCGGCGCGGCAGAGGGAGGGCTCGCCGCGGGAGGGGATCCGCGCGGGGATCAGCGGTAGTCGTCGCGCGAGAGCCCGTACGCCTTCATCTTCTCGTACAGGTTCCGCTCGGCGATCCCCGCGGCGCGGGCGACCTCTCCGACCTTCCCGCGGTGCTCGCGGAGGAGCCGGGTGAGGTACTCCCGCTCGAAGCGCTCCACGAGCCGCTGGCGGGCCTCGAGGAGGGGGAGGGAGGCGTCGACGAGGAGCGTCCCGCCCACGTCGCCGCCCTCCCGGGCGGAGCCGAGGATGGGCGCGACCGCCGCCCAGCCCATGAGCACCGCGCGCTCGCAGAGGTTGCGCAGCTCCCGGACGTTCCCCGGCCACGGGTAGGCCTGCGCCGCGGACATGAGGTCCGGCGGCGGGATCGTCGCCTCCCGGCCGTACCGGGTGGCGAAGGAGCGGAGGAAGTGCTCGAGGAGCGCCGGCAGGTCGCTCGCCCGCTCGCGGAGGGGGGGGAGCCGGATCGGGATCACGTTGAGCCGGTAGTAGAGGTCGTCGCGGAAGCGCCCCTCGCGCACGAGGGTCTCGAGGTCGCGGTTCGTCGCCGCGACGATCCGGACGTCCACCCGCACCGGGTCCTGGCCTCCGACCCGGGTGATCTCCTGCTCCTGGAGGACGCGGAGGAGCTTCGCCTGGATGCCGAGGTCGAGATCGCCGACCTCGTCGAGGAAGAGGGTGGAGCCGTTCGCCTGCTCGAACCGGCCGATCCGCCGGGCGGTGGCCCCGGTGAACGACCCCTTCTCGTGGCCGAAGAACTCGGACTCCATGAGCTCCCGCGGGATCGCGGTGCAGTTCACCGCCACGAAGGGGCGCTCGCTCCGAGGGGAGCGGCGGTGGAGGGCGCGGGCGACGAGCTCCTTCCCGGTCCCCGTCTCGCCGCGCAGGAGCACGGTCGCGTCCGCGGCCGCGACCTGCTCGACCATGGAGAAGACCTCGCGCATCGCCGGAGAGGTCCCCACCATCTCCTCGAAGCCGGCGGCCCGCTCGAGCTCGCCGGTGAGCCGGGCGACGTCCCGCCGCTGGCGCTCGTGCGCCACCGCGTGGCGGAGGACGAGCGCGAGCTCGTCCCAGCGGATCGGCTTCGTGAGGTAGTGGAGCGCCCCCCGGCGCATCGCCTGCACGGCCGTCTCCACCGTCGCGTGCGCCGTGACGAGGATCACCGGGAGGGAGGGGCGGGCGGCGTGGACCCGCTCCATGAGCGCGATCCCGTCCATGTCCGGCATCTTCAGGTCGGAGACGACCGCGAGCGGGTCGCCCTCCGCGAGCCGGGCGAGCGCCTCGGAGCCGGAGGAGGCGACGGAGACCTCGAACCCCTCGAGGCCGAGGTTCGCCCGCGCCACCTTCCGGGTGGAGGCGTCGTCGTCCACGACGAGGACGAGCCCCTCGCCGAAGCGGTCCGGCTCGTTCATGGGTCTGGGGCCTCCGCGGGGACGGCGTGAGAGGCGGCGGCGCGCCGGAGCGGGAAGCGGAGGGACGCCACCGTCCCGCCGCCCTCGCGGGCGGAGAGCGCGAACCGGGCGCGGTGCTGCTCCACCGCGCGGGAGACGACGACGAGGCCGAGCCCCGTACCGGTCGGCTTCGTCGTGACGAAGGGGCGGAGCACCTCGTCGAGCTGGTCGGCGGGGATGCCGGTCCCGCGGTCGCGGACCTCGACGACGACGGTCCCCTCGCCCCCCGCCGCCTCGAAGCGGCTCGCGAGCTCCACCGGCGCCGCGCCGCCCGCCTCGAAGGCGTTCTGGAGGAGGTTCACGAGCGCCTCCCCGATCATCGCGGCGTCGAGGTCGAGCACGGGGACGTCCGGGGCGAGGTCGAGCAGGACCGCGTCCGCCGGGCGCCCCGCCGCGAGGGCGGCGCGCTGGGCGGCGTCGCGGAGGAGCCGGTTCACGGCGGCCGGGGCGAGGACCGGCTCCGCGGGGCGCGCGACGTGGAGGAGCTCCGAGACGAAGCGGTTCACGCGCTGGACCTCCTCGCCGATGAGGTCCGCCCACTCCGCCACCTCCCGGTCGCCGGAGAGGCGCCGGCGGAGGTACTGCGCCGCGCCGTCGATGGCGTTCAGGGGGTTGCGGAGCTCGTGGGCGAGCTGCGCGGACATCTGCCCGAGCCCCGAGAGCCGCTCGGCGTCGAGGAGGCGCCGCTCGAGCGTCCGCCGCTCGGAGATGTCGCGGATCACCATCACCGTGCCGAGATAGGCGCCGTCCGGCCCCTTCACCGGGGCGTAGGTCGTCTCGAACCGGCCCTCCCGCTCCTTGATGATGGAGTGGGCGGGCCCGGTGTCGTCGCCGTTCCGCAGGTAGCCGAGGACGCGATCGAGGACCGCGTGGGAGGAGGCGGGGTGGCAGTCGCGGAGCGCCCGGCCGGGGCCGGTGAGGTTGCGAAGGGCCCGGCCGGCCGCGTTCACCATGGCGATCCGCTCGTCGGCGTCGATGAAGAGGACGCCGTCCGCCATGGAGTCGATGATCCCCTGCAACCTCGCGAGATCCCCGGCGCGGGCCTCGCGCGCCCCCGTCGCCTCGGCGAGAGCCTCGGCGAGCCGGGCGCTCCGCTCCCGGACCCGGCGGACGAGGAGTCCGGCGATCGCGACGGCGGCGAAGGCGAGCGCGCCGAGGACGGCGTTGCGCCGGGCCGAGGCCGCGATCCGGGGGGCGATCGGCGCCGTGTCGAGGGCGACGAGGACCGCCCCGTTCGTCTCCCCCTCGCCGTGGCAGCCCGCGCAGGAGGGGCCGTTCGGCACGGCGGCCGTCACGACGAGCCGCGACGCTCCCCACTCCACCGTGGTCCGGGCCGGCACGGCCGGCGGGGCCTCCCCGGACGCGTGCCGGACCCGGCCGTCCCGGGTCGAGATCGCCAGGGCGGAGACCCCCTCCGCCCGCCCGATCGCCTCGACGATGGCGGCGATCCCCTCGCGCCGGTGCTCGGTCATCGCCTCCGTGACGGAGTGCTCCAGCGCCTCGGCGATCGCGGCGGCGCGCCCCTCGAGGACGCGGCGCTCCGCCCCCGCCTCCTCGCGGTGGAGCCAGCGGGCGCCCGCGGCGGCGGCCGCCGCGGCGACGGCGAGGAGCGCGGCGAAGGCGAGAGGGCTCCCCCGGCGGGCGATCATCGGCGGGACGGTATCACGGCGGCGCACGCTTCGTTCGGCCCGGGCCCGTTTCGTGGTTCGACAGGCTCACCACGAACGGCCCCGCTTGCACGCGAGCGGCCCTGCACGCAGCCGTTCGCCCCGACCCTGAGCCTGTCGAAGGGTCGAAGGGCGAACGCCGCGGCCCGGTCCGAGTGATCGCGGCCCTCAGGGCCGCGAGCGGCCCCGGCCGAGCTCGAGCGGCGCGGAGAGGATGAGCACGCCGCTCTCGTCCACCGTGGCGCGGGTGGTCGCCGGCTTCTTCGCGGGGCGGCGGGCGGTCGTCCCGACCTCCGCGGCGCAGCGGAAGCCGAGGAGCTCCATCCGCTCGTCGGGCGAGTTCCAGGCCCGGAACGAGGTGGAGAGGAACTCCGGGAGGCTGTCGCCCCAGGACCCGCCGCGCAGCACGCGGAACCGCTCCTGCTCCGTCGCGGTCCACTCGCGCACGTTCCCGGCGAGGTCGTCGATCCCGTGGCGGCTGCGGGCGCGCGGGTGGACGCCTGCGGCGCAGGTCGCCTTCCGCTCGCCCTTCCCGAGCGCGTTTCCGTCCCCGTCCCAGCAGGCGCGGTCCGCGGGCGGCTCCTCTCCCCACGGGTAGCTCGCCCCGCGATCGCCGCCGCGGGCGGCCCACTCCCACTCCGGCTCGGTGGGGAGGCGCTTCCCGTGCTCGCGGCAGTAGGTCTCGGCCTCGAACCAGGTCACGCAGTTCACCGGGTGGCGCCCCTTCCCGGTCTTCCCGAAGGTCGCGGCGTTCCCGCAGTCGAGCTGCTCCGCCTCGCACGCGCCCGCCGCGGCGCAGGCCGCGTAGGCGTCGGTCGTGACCTCCGCCCGGTCGAGGCAGAAGGCGCGGACGGGCTGGCTCCGGCCCTCGCGCGGGAGCTCGCCGCCGGAGACGAGGACCATCCCGGCGGGGCAGGCGGCGCGCGGAGGCGCGGCGGAGGCGGCCGGGGCGGCGGCGAGGAGGGCGGCCGCGAGGAGCGGGTGGAAGCGGGCGTTCATCGCGGCTCCCGAAGGTATCCGCTCGTTCGGGGGGTCGCGATGTGGGTTCTCGGCGTCCCGGTCGCCAAAGGTGGGCAGGGGCGCGGGGCGGACGGCTCGCCCGCCCGCCCCGGCCCGGCCGCTCAGCGGGCGGCCGCGAACGCCTCCTCGAAGTCCTCGCGGATGTCGTCGAGGTGCTCGATGCCCGGCGAGACGCGGATGAGGTCGGGGGAGACGCCCGCGCTCTTCTGCTCCTGTTCGCTGAGCTGGCTGTGGGTCGTGGAGGCGGGGTGGATGACGAGGGTCTTCGCGTCGCCCACGTTCGCGAGGTGGGAGGCGAGCTTCACGCCGTCGATGAACTTCTTCCCGGCGGCGAGGCCGCCCTCGATCCCGAACGAGAGGACGGGGCCGAACCCGTTCCTGAGGTACTTCCGCGCCCGCTGGTGGTGGGGGTGGGACTCGAGGCCCGGGTAGAGGACCCAGGCGACCTGCGGGTGGCGCTCCAGCCAGCGGGCGAGGGCGAGGGCGTTGTCGCAGTGACGCTGGACGCGGAGGGAGAGGGTCTCGAGCCCCTGGAGGAAGAGGAAGGAGTTGAAGGGAGAGAGCGAGGGGCCGAGGTCGCGGAGCCCCTCCACCCGGGCGCGGATGATGAACTGGATGTTGCCGAACGGACCCTTCGGCCCGAAGACGTCGGCGAAGACGAGGCCGTGGTAGCCGGGGGAGGGCTCGGTGAAGACCGGGAACTTCCCGCTCGCGCCCCAGTCGAACTTGCCGGAGTCCACGATCACTCCGCCGATGGAGGTGCCGTGGCCGCCGATCCACTTCGTGGCGGACTGCACGACGATGTCCGCCCCGTGCTCGATGGGGCGGCAGAGGTAGCCGGCCGCCGCGAAGGTGTTGTCCACGACGAGCGGGATCCCGTTCTCGTGGGCGAGCTTCGCGAGGGCCTCGAGGTCCGGGATGTCGAAGCCGGGGTTCCCGATCGTCTCGACGTAGAGCGCCTTCGTCTTCGGGCCGATCGCCTTCTTCCAGGCGTCGAGGTCGTCCTTCTCCACGAGCTTCGTCCCGATCCCGAGCCGCGGGAGGGTGACCTTGAACTGGTTGTAGGTGCCCCCGTAGAGCTTCGAGGAGGAGACGATGTCGTCGCCGGCCTGCGCGAGGTTCGAGATCGCGAGGAACTGGGCGGCGTGGCCCGACGCGGTCGCGAGCGCGGCGACGCCGCCCTCGAGCGCGGCGACCCGCTTCTCGAAGACGTCCGTCGTCGGGTTCATGATCCGCGTGTAGATGTTGCCGAACTCCTGGAGCGCGAAGAGCCGGGCGCCGTGGTCCGCCGAGTCGAAGGTGTAGGAGGTCGTCTGGTAGATGGGGACCGCGCGGGCGTTCGTCCCGGGCGCGGGGTCCTGGCCGGCGTGGACCTGGAGGGTCTCGAAGCGCGGCTTCCGGTTCGGGGGGAGGGCCATGGGCGGGTCGTCCTTTCGCGTCCGTTACGTGAGATAGGCATCCTAGGAAACGGACAATCCTCTGTCAAGCCAACAGGGTATAGTCACGGGCATCCGTTATGACGGATGTACGTCCGTATGGACTGGCGCCCGGGCGCGGCACGGATCCGTCGCGCTTGCGCGGGCTTCGTCCTAGAGTCGCCGCCCGGAGGAAAGACGACCATGCCCGAGCCCGCCCCCCGCAACGTCCCCGAGCTGTTCCTGGAGCGCGTGGGGAAGTCCCCCGGCGCGGAGGCCTTCCGGTACCCGCTCGACGGCGGCTGGCGCTCCCTCACGTGGACCGAGACCGAGGGGCGCATCCGCGCCGTGGCGTCCGGGCTCAAGGCCCTGGGCGTCCGCTCGGAGGACGTCTGCGCGATCCTCGCCGGGACCCGCGTCGAGTGGGTCCTCGCCGACTACGGCATCCTCTTCGCGGGGGGGGCGACGAGCACGATCTACCCCTCCTCCACCGCGGAGGAGTGCGCCTTCATCCTCTCCGACTCCGGGACGGTGGTCGCCTTCGCCGAGGACCGCGAGCAGGTGGCGAAGCTCGCCTCCCGGCGCGGGGAGCTGCCGGCGCTCCGGCACGTCGTCGTCTTCGACGGCGAGGCCTCGCCGGACGGGTGGGTCCTCACCCTCGCCGGGCTCGAGGCGAAGGGGAGGGAGTGGGACCGCGCGCACCCCGGGGCGTTCGAGGAGGGGGCGGCCGCGATCCGTCCGGACGCGCTCGCCACCCTCATCTACACCTCCGGCACGACGGGCCGCCCCAAGGGCGTCGAGCTCACGCACTCGGCCTGGCTCGCGCAGTCCCGGGCGATCGAGGAGTCGAGGATCCTCTCCCACCCGGACCCCTACCAGTACTTCTGGCTCCCCCTCGCCCACTCCTTCGGGAAGATGATCGGCACCGCCCAGCTCCGGATCGGCTTCCCGACCGCCATCGACGGACGGCTCGACGAGATCGTCGCGAACCTCGGGGTGATCCGGCCGACCTTCGTCTGCGCCGTGCCGCGGATCTTCGAGAAGGTCCACGCGAAGGTCGTCTCGGGCGCGCGGGAGGGGGGCGCCGCGAAGGCCGCGATCTTCTCCTGGGCGATCGACGTGGGGCTCCGCCACGCGAAGCTCGTCCGCGGGGGGAAGGCGCCGGGGCTCGCGCTCGCCGCGCAGCGCGCGCTCGCGGATCGGCTCGTCTTCCGCAAGGTCCGGGCGATCTTCGGCGGCCGGCTCCAGTTCTTCATCTCCGGGTCGGCCCCGCTCTCGAAGGACATCGCCTGGTTCTTCGAGGCGATGGGGATCGTGATCCTGGAGGGGTACGGGCTCACCGAGTCCTCCGCCGCCACCCACTGCAACCTGCCCTGGTCGAATCGGATCGGGACCGTGGGCCCGCCGTTCCCCGGCACCGAGGTCCGGATCGAGGGGGACGGCGAGATCCTCATGCGCGGCCCCTGGATCATGCGAGGCTACCGCGGGCTCCCCACCGAGACCGCCGAGGCCCTCGACGCGGACGGCTGGCTCCACACCGGGGACGTCGGGCACCTCGACGCGGACGGCTTCCTCTCGATCACCGACCGGAAGAAGGACCTCATCAAGACGTCGGGCGGGAAGTACGTCGCGCCGACCGAGCTCGAGTCGAAGCTGAAGGCGCTCTCGACGCTCGTCGCCCAGGTGCTCGTCCACGGGGACCGGCGGAACTACGTCACCGCGCTCGTCACGCTCGATCCCGAGGCGGCCCGGAAGTGGGCGGAGCGGAGCGGCCTCGGCGAGCGGCCGGTGGCGGAGCTCGCGCGCTCGCCGGAGCTCGCCGCGGCCGTCCAGAAGGACGTGGACGCGCTGAACGCCACGCTCCCCCGCTTCGCCACGGTGAAGCGGTTCACGGTCCTGGCCCGGGAGTTCCAGGAGGCGGAGGGCGAGGTCACCCCCTCGCAGAAGCTGAAGCGGAAGGCGATCGAGAGGCGCTACGCCGCCGAGCTCGACGCGATGTACGTGGAGGGGTGACCGCGAGCGGCGCTCGGAGCCCTCGGGACCCCGCGAGCGCGCCCTCCGGGATCCGTTCGCTCCGGGCGTCGCGAGCGCGCCCCGGGATCCGTCGCTCCGGGCGTCGCGAGCGCGCCCCGGGATCCGTCGCTCCGGGCGTCGCGAGCGCGACCCGGGATCCGTTCGCCCTGAGCCTGTCGAAGGGCGAGCTGTCACGGGGATCAGGACCCCGGCGGCCGCGCCTCCTCGGCGAGCGCCTCCTTGAGGCGGCCGAGCGACGCCTGCGCGTCGGCGAGGAAGCGGAGGTCGTCCACCCCGGAGCGCGCGGCCCGCGAGAGCGTCTGCTCGTAGGCGGTGATCGCCTTCGCCGCGAGGACCCGGACCTGCCGGCGCAGCTCCGCCCGGTAGGCCTGCGCGTGCTCCTCGTCGAGGCCGGGCGGGAGCGGGGCGTCGAGCATCCGGGCCCGGAGCTCGTCGTAGAGCTCGCCGATCCGGAAACCCGAGGCGACCGCCCAGCGGTCGTTCCCCATCCGGATCGCTCTCAGATAATGGCCCTGGGCGGAGAGGAGCATCTCCGCCTTCTGCTCGAGCTCCCGGAGGAGGGCCGCCTCGTCGCCGCGAGAGGGGTCGAGGGGCAGGGCCCGGAACCACTCCCGGTAGACCTCGCCGAGGTAGAACTGGGCCTGCGCGGCGAAGCGGTCGTCGAGCCGCCCGGACTCGCTCGCCGCCTGCCAGGCACCGAGGGCAAGCCGGAGGCTCCTCTCCGCCTCCTCGCTCATCCCGTCCTCGAGCTCGACGATCCCCCGCTGGGCCCAGGCCCTGACCCGGTCGCCGGGCTCGAGGTCCGGGTGGCGGGAGAGCGCGTCGAGGGTGGCGCGCGCCGCCTCGAGGTCGCGGAGGTGGTACTCGCACTCCGCCACCCGGAAGCCGGCCTCGATCGCGTCGGGCCCCTCGTACTTCCGCTCCAGCGTCCGGAACCGCTCGAGCGCGAGCCGCCACTCCTCCACCCGCTGCCAGGCGAGACCGGCGTTGAAGAGGGCGGCGGCCTCGTGGCGGGAGGCGGGGAAGAGGTCGGCGAGCCGGGCGAAGGCGGCGGCGGAGCGCGCGAAGTCGCCTGCGCCGAACGCGGCCGTGCCGATCGCGAAGAGCTCCTCGTCGTTCTTCCCCTCGAGCTCGAGGTCGAGCGGGGAGACCTTCACCTCCTCGGGGTCGAACGCGACGGTGGGCGGCCCGCCGGCGGATGGGGAGGCGTCCACGGCCGGGCTCGCCGGGCCGCGCGAGGTGGCGCAGGCGGCGGAGGCGAGGAGGGCGGGGAGGAGGAGACGGCGCACGGCGGAAGACGCTTCTACCCCGGAACGACCGTGAGATGCACGGTCCTGCGGCGGGGACCGTCGAACTCGCAGAGGTACACGCCCTGCCAGGTGCCGAGGACGAGGTCGCCGTCCTCCACGAGGATCGTCGCGGAGCTGCCGGTGAGCGAGGCCTTCCCATGAGGCCGACCCTGAGCCCCGCCTTCTTCAGCCGGCTCGTCGCCCGCGAGCTCACGACGATGAGCACGACGAGGCCGATGACGTTCGGCAGGAAGGCGCCGAGCGCCCAGAGCACGCCGACGCGGGAGCCCATGGCGCTCGTGAGCCGGTAGACCCCGACGGCCATCCAGATGCGGACGCCGAAGACGATCGCGACCACCACGAGGGCACCCATCGCGAGCTCGCCCTCGGTCTCGGCCCCGGCGCCGAACCCGCTGGCGAGCGCTCCGGAGAGCGGGATGGCGAGCAGGCCGACGAGGAACGTGTACAGGACGAGCCGCTGCGCGCGGGCGATCCGCTGGAGGTCGTCCCAGCGTGGGAGCGGCTGGCCGGGCTGCCCCCGCAGAGGCGGGGAGGCGGGGGCGGTGGGGAGGACGCTCATGCGGGCGATCGTGGCCTGTCCCGGTTCCCCGATTCTTTGCGCTGCGTCAACCCAGCGCACCGCGAGCGGGAGAGGGACAGGGCGGCCCGGGCGGCCCGCTCCGCCGGCATCGAGGGGGGCTAGAATGCACACGGAAGGGCAGGCGCCTCGTGACGCGGACGCGACGAACCCGGATCCTCCTCCTGAAGGGGCGGGCGGCCGGCAAGGTCGCCGTCACCCCGTTCGCCGCCGATCCGGCCCGCGCCGGGTGATTCCGAGGAGAACCGGCGGGTCGAGTTCACGATCCAGTGACGGTCCGCCACGGCGGACGATGAATGGCGGGCACGGCCGAGGTGGCCGCGCCCGCCCTCGTCCGTACGGGGCCCGCGCCCCGGCCCGGTGGGAACGGGCGACGGAGGTCTCATGGCCGCGAATCGCGGGCTTCGAGCTCCCGGCGTTCGCCCTTCGACAGGCTCAGGGCGAACGGCTCCGTGCAAGGCCGGTCGCGTGGCGGGATCGATCGAATCGGGCACGGCCGTCATGGCTGTGGTCACTCGGATCGAGCCTCGACGTTGCCCTTCGACAGGCTGAGGGCGACCGGCTGGCGTGGCGGTCCGTCCGCGAGGAGCAAGTCCCTTCGTGGCGACCCCTCGACAGGCTCGAGGGAACCACGAACGGGCCCGGAACGATGCAGGCGGGCACGGCCGTCAGACTTGCGTCTCGCTCTTCTGGTGGGGGGTTTTGGGGGGAGCGGCATCGCTCCCCCCAGGTTGAGCTTCTTTCGATTTCATCGT
>JBBIPT010000103.1:0-12690 GCA_037442705.1 Anaeromyxobacter sp. | reverse complement strand
TCTCCTTCGGTGCCGATCGGCGGGGGGCTTCCCCCCGCGCCTGCGCGCGGGGATGGCGGGCCACTCGCGGAGCACTTCGAGCGGATCGGCGCGAGCCGGCCGGCGCCGCCGTGACGACGCGCTTCGCGAGGCGCGCAGCCGGATCCCCACGAGGAAGGCGCGCGGCATGGGTCTCATGCGCGCGGCGACGGATGTCTGAGCCCCCGCCCGCGCGCAGCGCAAAGGCGGAGGCGAGTTCCGGAGACGCGCCCGCCGGTTCTCCCGGACGCGCGCGCGATCTCGAGCGCCGCGGCGGAACGGCGCCCCTCGACAGGCTCGGGGCGGCTCGGATCGTAGGGACGGCCAGCGTGCGCTTCCGTTCGAGGAGCGCCGAGCCTCAGGCGACCTCGCTCGCCTGGCGGCGAGCGGGGGTCCCGGAGCGGTACTCCTTCAGGCGGTACTGGATCTTCCGGACGGAGACGCCGAGGACCTCCGCCGCACGCGCGGTCGAGCCGCCGCACTGGTCGAGGGTGCGCAGGATCGCCTCCCGCTCGATCTCGAAGAGCGTCGCGCCCGGGATGAGCGCGGAGACCGTGCTCGACTCGGGGCTCGCGCCGTGCAGCACGGGCGGCAGATCCTCCGCGCCGACCTCGGGCCCGCGCGCCGGCCCGATGGCCCTCGCCACCACGTTCTCGAGCTCGCGGACGTTGCCCGGCCAATCGTAGGCGAAGAGCACGGAGAGCGCCCCCGCGGTGAAGCCGGAGATCCCCTTCTCGGCCGCGCCGGCCCCCGTCTCGAGGAAGTGGCTCGCGAGCGCCGGGATGTCGCTCTTCCTCGCCCGGAGCGCCGGGAGCGCCATGGAGACGATGTTGAGCCGGTAGTAGAGGTCGTCCCGGAAGCGCCCGGCCCGGACCGCCTCGGCGAGGTCCGCCTGCGATCCGGCCACGACCCGCACGTCCGCCTGGAGCGTGGCGCTCCCCCCGAGCCGCTCGAACTCGCCCTGCTGGAGCATCCGCAGGAGCTTCACCTGCACCGCGGGGGGGAGCCGCCCGACCTCCTGCAGGTAGACGGTCCCGCCGTTCGCGGCCTCGAGCGCGCCCGTGCGCAGGGCGTCCGCGCCGGCGAAGGCGCCCGCCTCGTGCCCGAAGATCGCCGCGTCGACGAGGACCCCCGAGACCGCGGCGCAGTTCACCCGCACGAAGGGGCGCTCGCGCCGGGGCGAGGCCTCGTGGAGCGCCTGGGCGACGTGCCCCTTCCCCGTGCCCGCCTCCCCCTGGACCAGCGCGGCGGCCTTCGTCGGCGCGACCCGCCGGACGACCTCCGCCACCGCCTGCACCTCCGGCGCGGCCCCGACGATCCGGAGCCTCCGGCGCAGCCGCTCGCGCACCGCCGCCGCCTCGCGGCGGAGCCGGCGCGACTCGAGCGCCCGCTCGAGCTGGAGGAACGCCTGCTCCGGGACGAGCGGCCGCGGGAGGAAGCTCTCCGCCCCCGCGCGGAGCGCGGCGAGGGCGTCGGACGTACGCTCGGCCGTCACCCCGACGACCACGGCCGCGTCGGACCCGAGCCCCCGGAGGCGCGTCACGATCGCGGCCGGATCGGCGCCGGGCATCGTCCCGTCGAGGAGGATCGCCGCCGGCCGGAACCCGGGCACGAGCCCGTACGCGCCCTCGAGGTTCGAGGCCTCCACGGCGTCGAGACCGCGGTCGCACAGGGCGACCCGCAGCGCGGCGCCGTCGCGCGGGTTCTGCTCGAGGATGAGAACGCGCTCGCGGGACATGGATCCGGGAGCAAGCGGTAGCAAGCGGCGTACCCGGGTTTTCCTCCACTGGACCTGCATGAATTGCGCTGGACCCCGGCGGCGCGGCGGCGCCCCGGCGCGGCACGGAGGCCTCAACCCGTCGCTTCTCCTCGTGTTTCCGCCCCGGGGCGCGCGTCGCGGCCCCGCGCCACCCGGGCCGGTCCCGGAGGGAAGTGCGCGGGAGGGACCGGGCGCTCATCGCTTTCCCGCCCGGCTTGCTGGCGACCCGATGCGGGTCAGGGCCCCGGGCCGTCGCGCGGCGCGGGGACCGGCGGCCCGCCGGGATAGTCCGTGGGGGCGAGCGGAAGGGCGCCCTCCGACCCCGGCGGATTCGCGAGCGGGAAGCGGGTGGCGTTGTCGGAGAGCGTGATCACGACGAGGAGCGCGACGAACACGAGCGAGGTGACGAACACGAGCCGGTTCGCCCCGCGCTGATCCCACAGGTGCATGAAGAAGAGCGCGACGAGGGCCCCCTTCGCGCTCGCGATGCCGAGCGCCACCGCCACCCCCCATGCCCCGGGGATGTGGAAGCGCGAGAGCCACCAGGTCACGAGCGTGAGGACGAGCAGCGCGATCCAGACGATCGCGTAGCGCCCCACGTGCGAGTGGGAGAGGCGCTCTTCCTCTTCGTGCTCTACGGAACCGGCCATCTCCGGGTCTCCTAGATGAGGTAGATGAGCGGGAAGACGAAGATCCAGATGAGGTCGACGAGGTGCCAGTAGAGCCCGGCGAGCTCCACCGGCACGTGGTACTCGCGGGAGTACGCCCCGCGCCCCGCCTTCCAGCCGACCACCGCGAGCACCGTCATGCCGATCACGACGTGGACGCCGTGGAGCCCGGTGATGAGGAAGTAGAGCGCCCAGAAGAGAGGGGCGCCGGGGCCCGCGTTCACCGTCGAGGTGAAGTAGCGGCCCGGGAGCTCTCCCGCGAGGAAGTGGTGCGAGTACTCCACGTACTTGAAGCCGAGGAAGACGAAGCCGAGGAGGACCGAAAGGAAGAAGAGGTTGCGCGTCCCCTTCCCGTCGCCGATCGAGATCCGGTGGAAGCCCATCGCCACGGTGAAGGAGCTCGTGACGAGGACGACCGTGTTCACGAGACCGATCCAGGTCGCGAGGCTCCGGCTCGCCGCGGCGAAGTCCGGGCCGAAGAGGTACCGGTAGACCGCGTACCCCGCGAAGAGGACGGTGAAGAGGAGCACCTCCGTCGCGAGGAAGAGCCACATCCCGAGCCGCGCCGCGTGCTGCTGCTTCTCGAGGCTCTCGAAGTGGTGCGCGAGGTGCGCCGTCGTGGCGGAGTCGGGTCTCATGCCTTCGGCTCCGGGCCGGCGGGGGGAGACCCTCCCGGTTCCTCGTGGTGGTACTCGTGCGGCCCACGGGTGAACACGGGCGTCTCGTGGTAGTTCTCCGGAGGCGGCGGCGAGGGGGTGTTCCACTCGAAGCCCGCCGACCCCCACGGGTTCGGGCCGGCCGCCCTCCCCCACCGCAGGGAGACGAGGATCACCACGAGCACGAGCACGAGGCCGAAGGCGAGCACCGAGGCGCCCGCGGTCGAGGCGACGTTCAGCGCCCAGTAGCGCTCCGGGTAGGAGAAGTAGCGGCGGGGCATCCCCTCGTTCCCGAGCAGGAACTGCGGGATGAAGGTGAAGTTGAAGCCGAGGACGACGAGCACCGAGCCGACGAGCCCCCAGCCCTCGTGGTACATGCGCCCGGTGATCTTCGGCCACCAGTAGTGGAGCGCGGCGAGGAAGCCCATGACCGTCGCGCCCACCATGATGAAGTGGAAGTGGGCCACGACGAAGTAGGTGTCGTGCCAGTGGACGTCGAGCGAGAGGGTCGCGAGGGCGACGCCGGTCATGCCGCCGAAGACGAGGAAGAAGAGGAACCCCACGAAGTAGGCGAATGGGGTCTTGAACGAGATCGATCCCCTGTAGAGGGTCGCCGTCCAGTTGAAGACCTTGATGGCGGTGAAGACGCCCACGAACATCGTGAGCACCCCGAAGATGCCGCCGGTGAGGGTGGACTGCCCGGACGTGAAGAGGTGGTGCCCCCAGGTGAAGAACCCGACGAAGGCGATCCCGAGCGAGGAGTAGGCGATCGCCTTGTAGCCGAAGATGTTCTTCCGCGCGAAGGCGCAGACCACCTCGGAGATCACCGCCATCGCCGGCAGGATCATGATGTAGACGGCCGGGTGGGAGTAGAACCAGAAGAAGTGCTGGAAGAGCACCGGGTCGCCGCCGCGCGCCGGATCGAAGATGCCCCAGCCGAAGGCGTTCTCCACCGCCACGAGGAGGAGCGCCATCCCGAGGACCGGCGTCGCGAGGACCTGGATGATCGAGGTCGCGTAGATGCCCCAGACGAAGAGCGGGATCCGTCCCCAGCCCATCCCGGGGGCGCGCATCGTGTGGGTGGTCACGATGAAGTTCAGGCCCGTGAGGATCGAGCTGAACCCGATGATGAAGGCGCCGAGCAGGACCGGGACGACCCGCGTCGTCGTGGTCGTCGAGTAGGGCGTGTAGAACGTCCAGCCGGTGTCCGCGCCGCCGTGGATCATCCCCCAGATCGCGACGGCCGCGCCGGCGAGGTAGATGTAGAAGGAGAGCAGGTTGAGGCGCGGGAACGCGACGTCCTTCGCGCCCAGCATGATCGGCAGGAGGAAGTTCCCGAAGCCGCTCGGGATGGCCGGGATCATGAAGAGGAAGATCATGATCACGCCGTGGAGCGTGAAGACCCGGTTGTAGGTCATCGCGTCCATCACCGTCGGACCCGGGGTGAGGAGCTCGAGCCGGATGAGGAGCGCGAAGAAGCCGCCGAGCGCGAAGGCGACGGAGACGGCGACGAGGAACATCACGCCGATCCGCTTGTGATCGAGCGTGCGGAGCCAGGACCGCAGGCCCGTCGCCGGCAGGTTCAGGTAGTTCCGGGTGGCGTACCCGGCTTCACTTGCGGGGGACGGATTCATACACCGGGCCTTCCGACGGTCCCTTGGCGGCCGCCGGAGTCTCGAGGGACTTGATGTACTCCACGACCGCCGCCACCTCCGGCGGCGAGAGCTTCCCCTGGAACGTCGGCATGACGTTCTGGAACCCCTGCACGACGTCGGCGGCGGGGTCCATCATCGACCTCGTGAGGTACGCCTCGTCGGCCACGACCGTCTTGCCGTTCGCGAGCCGCCCCTGCCGCCCGTAGAGGCCGGTGAAGGTCGGGCCGATGTGGCGCGTCCCGTCCACCGTGTGGCACTTCAGGCACCCGTGCTCCGCCGCGACCCTCCGCCCCTGCTCGGCGAGGTTCGCGCCGGGGAGGACCTCCTCGCCCGGCACCGGGGCGCCGTCCTGGACGCTGGCGAGCCCCCGGCGCTGCCGATCGACCCAGTCGTCGAAGTCGGCCTCCGGCATCACCACGAGCTCGCCGATCATCGACGAGTGCGAGAGGCCGCAGAACTCCGCGCAGAAGATCTCGTACCGTCCAGGCTTGTCCGCGGTGAACCAGATCTGCGTGTAGCGCCCCGGGAGCGCGTCCTGCTTGATCCGGAGCGCGGGCACGTAGAAGGAGTGGATCACGTCGCGCGAGGTGAGGAGGAGGCGGACGGGCCGGTTCGCGGGGACGCGCAGGCGGTCCACCGAGCTCGGGCCGCCGGGATACGCGAACTTCCACATCCACTTCTTCCCCTGCACGTAGACGTCCATCGCCCCCTCGGGCGGCATGGAGAGCCGCGCGTACTGGGGGAAGCCGATCGCGAACCAGAGCAGGAAGAGGGCGAGGGGGACGCCGACGAAGAGCACCTCGTGGATCGTCCGCGGCTGGACCTCGGGGGTACGCTCCCCCTCCTTCCGGCGCCGGTAGCGGACGAAGAACCAGAGGGCGGTGAGGAACACGCCCGCCGCGGCGATCATCGTGGTGACGATGACGAAGTAGTGGAGCGCGTCGATCTGGCGCGCGTGCTCCGACGCCTGCTCCGGGAGGAAGAGGAGTCTGCGCATGAGCTCGTTCATGCCGCCTGCCTCCCCTTCGCGCTGCGCTCGCGCCAGAGGAGCCCACCGACGAGCCCGCCGAGACCGAGGAGCACGAGGAGCGCCCCCGCCCGCACGAAGCCCCAGGCGTAGGGCTCGTACTTCCGGGTGGCCGGATCGTAGCGGTAGCAGGTGAGGAGGAAGCGGTCGAAGCTCGTCCCGACCTTCCCTCCCGCGGCCTCGACCACGGCGAGCCGGAAGTCCTTCGGCGGGTACTCGATGCCGTAGAGGTAGCGGCTCACCCGGCCGTCCGGCGTGAGGACGAAGATCGCGGCCATGTGGGCCCACTCGCCGGTCGCGAGGTCCTTGTCGAAGTGGAAGCCGACCGCGTCCGAGACGCGGCGGGTCGCCTCCGCGGCGCCCACGGCGAAGGGCCACTCCGGCCCCGCGTCGGGGACGCCGAGCGTCTGGAGGTACCCCCGGCGCCGCTCCGCCCCCTGGGCCGGCTTCTCGTCCGGGTCGAAGGAGATCGTCACCGCCCGGTAGTCCTGGCCGAGGACGAGCCCGTTCTCCCGCATCGCCTTGGCGGTGCCGGAGAGGATGAGGCCGCAGAGCATCGGGCAGTCGTAGTAGACGAGCGCGAGCACGACCGGCTTCTTCCCGTCGAAGACGCTCCCGAGAAGGAAGGGCGCGCCGTCCCCGCCCACGAGCTCCACGTCGAGGGGCACCTGCGCCCCCAGCTTCTCGTCGATCCGGACCTTCTCGAGGACCGGAGGCGGGACGTCGGCCGGGGGCGCCCCGCCGTCCTTCCGGGTCCAGAACTGCGCCCCGGCGGTCCCGGGGACCCCGAGGAGGACGGCGAGGAGCGCGGCGGCGGCGCGGCGGGAGGTCACGGCTGCCCTCCCGGCGGGCGCGGCGGCTCCGGGGTGCCGCCCGGCGCGGCCCGCTCGCCCTGGACGACGAGCTCCATCGCCCGCTCGATGGGCAGGTGGACGATCCCGGCCGGCCGATCCACCCAGCCGTAGGAGCCGAGCCGCTCGCGCTTCGCCGCCCGGTCCCGCTCGCCGCGGACGGACAGGTCGAAGAGCTGCTGCTCCACCAGCCCGATCTTCGACGCCCCCGCCTCCGGCGGGATCGGGAGGGGCGGCCGCTCCCCCTGCTGGAAGGAGAACCAGAGCACGACCGCCATCGAGGCGAGGAAGAAGAGGACGAGCGAGCCGATCCCGACGAGGAGGATCCTCCCCGTGGCGATCCGGTCCTCCTCGGACCGGACGGGGCCGTGTCCGTGCGCTCCGTGCGTGGGGTCGTTCATTGGGGCAGGTACCTCAGCGAGTCCTCCAGGTAGGGATCCCGCACCGGCACCGAGGCGGTCCCGCGCATCCGGAGGACGGTGAAGGCCACCGCGGCCGCGCCGACCCCGGCGAAGGCGGTGAGGTCGAAGATCCACGGGCGCGGGCCGCCGCCGTGCAGGTGCGGCATCACGAGCCAGTAGAGGTCCACCCAGTGGACGAGGAGTATCCAGACCGCCACGAGCGAGAGCGCCTTCGGGTTGCGCTTCAGGTCGCGGGAGAGGAGGAGGAAGAACGGGACGAGGAAGTGGAAGACCGCGAGGAAGATGCCCACCCAGAACCACCCGCCCTCGATCCGGAGGATGTACCAGGGGACCTCCTCGGGGATGTCCGCGATCCAGATGAGCATGAACTGGGAGAAGGCGACGTAGGCCCAGAACGCGGTGAAGGCGAGGAGGAACTTCCCGAGCGAGTGGAAGTGCTCGACGCTCATGTGGTGCCCGAAGGCGTTCCGGTCGCCCCGGGTCGCCGTCCCCGCGAGGATCGTCACGGCGAAGGCGCAGACGAAGCTCCCCGCGAACCAGTAGACGCCGAAGATCGTCGAGTAGAACCGCGCGTCGAGGGACATCATCCAGTCGAACGCCGCGAAGGTCATCGTGAGCGCGAGGAACGGGAGCGAGCCCGCCCCGAGCCGCCGCTGCCAGCGCGTGAGGGTCGCGCCCCCCGCCGCGTCCTGGCGGACCGACCAGGCCCGCAGGGTCCTCGCCACCGCGAACCAGAAGGCGAAGTAGAGAAGGGTGCGCAGGGTGAAGGCGGACGGGTTGAGCCAGGCGGCCCGGTGCTCCATGAGGTGGAGCGCCTCTCCCTCGAGCGCGTGGGGATTCGCCCAGGGGAAGAGGTGGCCCGCCCCGAGCGCCACCGGGACGAAGAGCACGACGAAGATCGGGAGGCTCTGCGGCACCGTCTCGAGGAAACGGCGGACGACGACCGGCCAGCGCGCCGAGGAGGCGTGGAACGCGGCGAGGAGGATGAGCGTCGCGACCGCGATCCCCGCCCAGTAGACGAAGGCGACGAGGTAGGAGAAGAGCGCCCGCTTCGCGTCGAAGACGAGGCCGCCCACGAGCGTGAGCCCGAGCCCGAGCGCGGCCACCGCGGTGGCGGTCCCGAGGAGGCGCCGTCCGCCCTGCCAGGGGGTGAGCGTCATCGCGCCTCCCTCCCGAGCCGCTCGCGCTCCGCCGGCGGCACCTGCTCGAGGGTCGCCCGCTGGGAGAGCTGGAGGGCGCGGACGTAGGCGACGACCGCCCACCGGTCCCGGACGTCGAGGGCGACGGCGTAGGACGGCATGAGCCCGAAGCCGTGGGTGATCACGCGGTAGAGGTGGCCGTCCGGCACGTCGCGGAAGTCGTGGAGCGACGGGGGGCGGCGGAGCGACATGTTGAGCGCGACCTGGGTGCGGCCGTCCCCGGAGAGCCCGTGGCAGACGGCGCAGTGGATGTCGTAGCGGGTCCGCCCGCGGGCGAGGAGCGGCCCGTCGAAGGGGACGGGGCTCCGGGCGAGCGGCGCGCCGTCCGGCCCCACGCCCGCGGAGATCGCGGGCTCCACGAAGGAGCGGTACGGGACCGTTCCCTCGGGCGGCGTCCGCATGGAGAGGCCGTCCGGGTAGTGCTCGCTCTCCTGGTAGGCCTCGTACTTCTGCTGCCGCTGCATGGGGTCGAGCCGCGGACAGGCCGTCAGGGCGAGGAGCGCGGGCAGCGCGAGCGTGGCGAGGCGGATCCTCATCGCCCCTCCCCCGGCACGACGGCCACCTTCCGGGCCCCGAGCCCCCTGAGCTCGGCGGCGACCGCCTCGGCCTCCCCCTCCTCCACCTCGGCGGAGAGCCAGAGCTCGTCGATGCTCGCGGACCGGAACTCGTCGAGCTCGAAGACGGGGTGGTGGACCCGCGGGAAGCGGAAGTAGGCGAAGAGGAGGCCGAAGAAGATCGAGAGCGCGGCGAAGAGCACCCCGAGCTCGAAGGTCACCGGGATGAACGCGGGCGGGCTGTGGGGCGGCCGGTTGCCGACGTTGAGCGGCCAGGCGTGGGCGGCCATGTACCACTGGATGAAGTAGCCGGTCGCCGCGCCCGTCACGCCGGCGCCGAGGGCCACGAGCGGCACCGTGGAGCGCCGGAGCCCGAGGGCCTCGTCGGCGCCATGGAGCGGATAGGGGGAGTGGATGTCGAGCCCGGCGCGCCCCTTCTCCCGCAGGGTCCGCGTGGCGTCGAGGAGCGCCTTCTCGCGCTCGAACTCGGCGAGGACGAAGGCCGTCATCGCGCCTCCTCCGGGGCGTGGTGGCCGCCTCCGCCGTGGGCGTGGTCGAGCTCGCGGCGGAGCTCCTTCACCTCGAAGATCGGGATCGCCGGCAGGAAGCGGAGGAAGAGGAGGAAGAGGGCGCCGAAGGTGGCCATGGAGCCGAAGAGGAGCCCCCAGTCCACCCAGGTCGGAGTGTAGTTCGCCCACGACGACGGGACGAAGTCGCGGGTGAGGGAGACGGCGATGATCACGAACCGCTCCGCCCACATCCCCACGTTGACGAGGATGGAGGTCACGAAGAGCACGACCTCGCTCCTCCGGGCCCACGGGAACCAGAAGATCTGCGGCGCGACCACGTTGCAGAGGAGCTGGACGTACCAGATCGTCGAGTAGTCCCCGGTCCACCGGTTCAGGAAGGCGAAGGCCTCGTGGTGGTTGCCGGAGTACCAGGCGATGAAGTGCTCCATCACGTAGCCGTACGAGACCATGAGCCCGGTCGCGAGCATCACCTTCGCCATGTTGTCGAGGTGCTTCGGCGTGACGACGTGCTGGTAGCCGAGCAGGCGCCGGGCCGGGATCATCAGCGTGACGACCATCGCGAAGCCGCTGAAGATCGCCCCCGCCACGAAGTAGGGCGGGAAGATGGTCGTGTGCCAGCCGGGGAGCTGGGAGATGGCGAAGTCGAAGGAGACGATGGTGTGGACGGAGACGACGAGCGGCGTGGAGAGCCCGGCGAGGAGGAGGTAGCCGATCCGGTAGTGCTGCCAGTGCCGGGCCGAGCCCCTCCACCCGAAGGCGAGGATGCCGTAGGCGATCCGCTGCCCCTTCGTCCGCGCGGCGTCCCGCGCCGTCGCGAGGTCGGGGATGAGCCCGAGGTACCAGAAGAGGAGCGAGACCGTGGCGTAGGTGGAGATGGCGAAGACGTCCCACGGCAGCGCGCTCTTGAAGTTCGGCCAGAGCTGCGTGGTGGACGGGTACGGCATGAGCCACCAGAAGAGCCACGGCCGGCCGAGGTGGATGATCGGGTACACGCCCGCCATAGCCACGGCGAAGAGCGTCATCGCCTCGGCGAAGCGGTTGATCGACGTGCGCCACTTCTGCTGGAAGAGGAGGAGGATCGCGCTGATCAGCGTCCCGGCGTGGCCGATCCCGATCCACCAGACGAAGTTCGTGATGTCGTAGGCCCAGGCGACCGGGATGTTGTTCCCCCAGGTCCCGATGCCGACGAAGACGGTCGCGACGAGGGAGATCACCCAGAAGGTCACGCCGCCGCCGAGGGCGAGGAGGAGGAGGAGCCAGCCCTTCCGCGTCGGCCCGAGGACCGGCGCGAGGAGGCTCTCGGTGAGGGCCCGGTCGTCCGGCCGCCCCACGAGCACCGGGGCGCCCTCGAGGGCCTGCAGCTCTTCCGTGGCCTTCGTCGCGGTGCTCATGCGGGGAGATCCGGGTTCGGGTTCCTGAGCTTCACGAGGTAGGCGGTCCGCGGGCGCGTCCCGAGCTCGTGGAGCAGGTCGTAGCGGCGGGAGTCCTCCTGGAGGCGGGTCACCTTCGCGGCCGGGTCGTTCAGGTTGCCGAAGACGATCGCCTCGGCCGGGCAGGCCTGGGCGCAGGCCGGCACGACCTCGTCCCCGCCGATCTTCCGCCCCGCGATCCGCGCCTCGCTCCGGGCCCGCTCGATCCGCTGCGTGCAGTAGGTGCACTTCTCCATCACGCCGCGCGCCCGCACGGTGACGTCGGGGTTCATGAGCATCTTCCGGGTCGGCGGCAGGTCGCCGTGCCAGTCGAACCAGTTGAAGCGGCGCACCTTGTACGGGCAGTTGTTCGAGCAGTACCGGGTGCCGACGCACCGGTTGTAGACCATCTCGTTCAGCCCCTCGTCCGAGTGGACGGTGGCGTTCACGGGGCAGACGTACTCGCAGGGGGCCGCCTCGCAGTGGACGCAGGCGAGCGGCTGGGAGACGGACCTCGGATCCTCCGGCGTCCCCTCGAAGTAGCGGTCCACCCGGAGCCAGTGCATCTCGCGGCTGCGGAGCACCTGCTCCTTCCCGACGACGGGGATGTTGTTCTCCGCCTGGCAGGCGAGCGTGCAGGCGGCGCAGCCGGTGCAGCGGTTGAGGTCGATCGCCATCCCCCAGCGGTACTCCTGCTGGGAGTAGTCGACCGGGGGGAGGATCGAGGGCTGCGGACCCCGGTGGCGGTCGAGGTTCGCCTGCTCCGCCGGGAGGGCCGCGGCGTCGAGGGCGAGCGCGATCGCGCGGCCGTCCATCGTGAAGTGACCCTGCGTGATCGCGAGCTCCGTCCGCGTCCCGAGGGGGCGGAGCGAGAGCCCCGGGGCGACGTGAAGGGCGTCGCCCGTCCGGAGGAGGTAGGCGTCGAAGCCCGCGCCGCGGCTCACCGGCCCGCTCACCCGCTGGCCGTAGCCGAGGGGGAGCGTGACCGACTCGTCCGCGTGGCCGGGGACGACGAGCACGGGGGCCGTGACCTTCGCTCCGCCCCGGGCGAGCTCGACGACGTCGCCGCTCGAGAGGCCGAGCCCCTTCGCGGTGGCGGGGGAGAGCTGGGCGGCGTTCTCCCAGGTGAGCTTCGTCACCGGGTCGGGGAGCTCCTGCAGCCAGGCGTTCTCGGCGAGCCGTCCGTCCTGGACCTTCGCGTCGAGGACGAACCGGGCCTCGAGCCCCGGCCCGGCCGGGGAGACGGCCGCGAGGGCGCGGGCCACCGCCGCGAGGTCCGGCCCGGGGGGCGGCGGGGCCGGCTCGGCCCCGACGAGGCCGGCGGAGAGCCAGCCCTCCCAGCGGAGCTCGAACGGATCCGGCGGCTTCGGACGGTTCGCGTCGGGCGGGTTCGCGGCGGCGGCCGAGCCGGCGAGCGGGGCCGGCGGCGGCCAGAAGCCGGTCCGGCGGCGCCAGGCGTCCTTCACGATCCGGTGGGCGCCCTGCCCCGCGAGCCCCGCGAAGGCGGCGAGGAGGTCGACCTCCGTCGCGCACTCCCGGAGCGGCGCGACGAGGGGCTGGACGATCGTGGCGGTCCCGTCGCGGGAGCGAAGGTCTCCCCAGGACTCCAGGGGATGGGCCGCCGCGAGGCGCCAGGACGCCGCCCGGACCGTCTCGTCGTCCCGGTAGGCGAGGACGAGCGAGTCCTTCGCCTTCCCGAGGAGCGCGCCGAGGCCGAGGTCCGCGGGCGCGGTGTGGATCGGGTTCCAGGCGGTGACGACGACCGTGTCCACCTCGCCGGCGCGGAGCTCCTCCGCGAGCCGGCGGATCCCGGCGGCGCCGGGGTCCGCGTCGAAGAGGACGCTCTCCCGCCAGGTGACGGTCCGGCCGGCGGCGCCGAGGGCGTGGCTCACCGCCGCCGCGAGGGCGTGGACGGCGGGCGGCTGGCCGCTCCCGGCGACGA
>JBBIPT010000102.1:0-12771 GCA_037442705.1 Anaeromyxobacter sp. | reverse complement strand
GTCGCGGCGCTCGCGAGCGCCCCGCGCGAGGCCGGGGTGCGCCCGCTCTCCTGGCAGATCCGGGTGGAGCGCGGGAAGGCCCGGGTGGGAGAGGACCGGGAGACGGGCCGAGGGCGCGCCCGCGTGCTGCGCGAGGTCGTGCTGTCCGGCGATGGCTGGCGCGTGGAGGGCGAGGGGTAGGCGGTGTAGACTCTGAGCCCCGGGAGGCCCTCCATGGACGAGACGCTCAAGCAGGCCCTCGCGCTCGGGCGCGGCTACTACCTCAAGAAGGAGTACGGGCTCGCGGAGCAGTACCTCACGCAGGTCGTCGAGCAGAACCAGTCCTTCGCCGACGTCTACAACATGCTCGGCGTCGTCTACCACGACCAGGGCCAGTACCAGAAAGCGCTCCGGGCCTTCGAGGCCGCGCTCCGGATCAACCCCGGGTACACCGACGCCGCCCTGAACCTGGCGGTGACCTACAACGACACGGGGAAGTACAAGGAGGCGCAGGAGACCTACCGGCACGCGCTCACCCGCTCCGGGGCGAAGGCGGGGAAGCTCGACCGCTTCGTCCAGGGGAAGCTCGCGAACATGTACGCGGAGATCGGCGACGTCTGGCTCTCCTCCGGGATGTACGTCGAGGCGATCCGGGAGTACCGGCGGGCGCTCGAGCTCGGCCCCGCCTTCGTGGACATCCGCGCGAAGCTCGCCGGGGCGCTCCGCGACAAGGGGGAGCGCGACGCCGCCATCCAGGAGTACGAGGAGGTCGTGCGGCAGGCGCCTGGCTTCGTGCCGGCGCGGCTCAACCTCGGCCTCTCCCTCCTCGCCGCGGGACGGAAGGAGGAGGCGGTGAAGCAGTGGAAGACCGTGCTCGAGATCTCCCCCGGCAACAGGAACGCGGAGATGTACATGGAGCTCGCGGCGGCGAGCTGAAGGCCCGGATGAACGAGCAGGAGAAGACCGTCCGTCTCACGACGCTGTCCCACGGCGCCGGTTGAGCCTGCAAGATCCGCCCAGCGGATCTGGCGCAGGTCCTGCGCCACCTGCCGAAGGTCGAGGATCCGCGGGTCCTCGTCGGCCACGAGACGAAGGACGACGCGGCCGTCTGGCGGCTCGACGGCGAGAACGCGATCGTCGAGACGCTCGACTTCTTCACGCCGGTGGTGGACGACCCCTACTGGTTCGGCCGCATCGCCGCGGCGAACGCCTTCTCCGACGTCTGGGCGATGGGGGCGCGGCCCCTCTTCGCCCTGAACCTCGTCGGCTGGCCCGTGGGCAAGCTCCCGAACGAGATGCTCGCGGAGGTGCTCCGCGGGGGCGCGGAGGCGGCGAGGCTCGCCGGGGCGCCGGTGCTCGGCGGGCACAGCATCGACGACCCGGAGCCGAAGTACGGCATGGCGGTCACCGGCCTCGTCCACCCCGATCGCGTGCTCAGGAACGTGGGCGCCCGGCCCGGGGACGTCCTCCTCCTCACGAAGCCGCTCGGCGCGGGCATCGCGACGACGGCGATCAAGCGGGGGATCGCCCCGCCCGCGCTCGTGGAGCGGGTCGTCGAGGTCATGGCGGCCCTGAACCGCACGGCGGGCGAGCTCCTCGCCGCGAGCGGCGCCGTCCATGCCCTCACCGACGTCACCGGCTTCGGCCTCCTCGGCCACGGCTGGGAGATGGCGGAGGGATCGGGTGTCGCGCTCCGCATCCGCGCGGCCGCGATCCCCGTCCTCGACGGCATCCACGAGCTCGCCGGGAAGGGCGTCGTCCCCGGGGGCTCGAAGGCGAACCTCGAGTGGGTGACCCCGAACCTCCGGCTCGCTCCGGCCCTGCCGCCGGCCACGGCCATCGTCCTCGCCGACGCCCAGACGAACGGCGGCCTCCTCGCGGCCGTCGATCCGGTGCGGGCGGGGGCGCTCCTCGCCGCGCTCCGCGAGGCGGGGGCGGAGGCGGCCGCGATCGGGGATGTGCTCCCGGGTGATCCGCCGAGGATCGAGGTCGGATAGGGGCGCCAGGGCGGGGGAGGGACCGGGGTCTGGTAGAATCCGCGCTCGATGGTCGGTCCGCTCGCCGCCGCGCTCCTCGCGCTCACCTCCGCCACCCCGCGCCAGCCGTCGTTCGTCGTCGTCGTCGACCCGGGCCACGGGGGCGAGCACGACGGGGCCATCGCGCCCGGTGGGGCGAAGGAGAAGGACCTCGTCCTCGAGATCTCGCGGCGGATCGGCATCCGGCTCCGGAAGATGGGGGCGAAGGTGATCTTCACCCGCACGGGGGACATCGCCGTCCCGCTCGCGAACCGGGCGGCGATCGCGACGGCCCTCCGCGCGGACATCTTCCTCTCCGTCCACCTGAACTCGATGCCGAGCGCCGAGCAGCGCCGGCGCACGCAGGGCGTGGAGACCTACTTCCTCTCCGCGAACGCCTCGGACACCCACGCGAGCGCGGTGGCGGCCCGGGAGAACGCCGACCGGATCGCGGGGGAGCCGGAGCTCGACCCGGACGATCCGGTCGCGGCGATCCTCGTGGACCTCGAGGACGCGGCCTCGCTCCAGGCCTCCTCCCGGCTCGCCTACGCCCTCCACGAGCGGCTCGTGGAGAGGCTCGGCGCGGAGGACCGGGGCGTGAAGCAGGCCCCGTTCTACGTGCTCGCCGGCGCCCGGATGCCGGCCGTCCTCCTCGAGGTGGGCTTCATCTCCCACGAGGAGGAGTCTCGCCGGCTCCGCACGAGGGCCCACCAGGAGAAGATCGCCGAGGCGGTCGTGGAGGGGATCCGCGCCTTCCGGACCGAGGGGCGGCGGGCAAGCCGGTAGCGGGCCGATCGCCGCGGAAGGCGTGGCGCGCCGCGGAGGCGCGTGCTATCCGCATCCCCCATGCGAACGAACGGCCGCGGCGACCGCGACCTCCGGAAGATCGTCCTCGAGCCCGGCGCCTCGAAGCACGCCGAGGGGAGCTGCCTCGCCCGCTTCGGTGACACCCACGTCCTCTGCACGGCGAGCCTGGAGGAGAAGGTGCCGCCCCACGTCCTCGGCACGGGGGCGGGCTGGGTCACCGCCGAGTACGGGATGCTCCCGCGCTCCACCCACGAGCGGATGGCGCGGGAGGCCGCGCGCGGGAAGCAGGGCGGGCGGACGCTCGAGATCCAGCGGCTCGTCGGCCGGGCGCTGCGGGCGGCGATCGACCTGCGGGCGCTCGGGCCGCGGACGATCACCCTCGACTGCGACGTGATCCAGGCGGACGGCGGGACGCGCACGGCCGCGATCACCGGCGCATGGGTGGCCCTCGCCCTCGCGGCCCGGGCCGTGCGGGCGAAGAAGAAGCTCGCGGCCGACCCGATGCGCCGGCACGTCGCGGCGGTGTCGGTGGGGATCGTGGAGGGGCAGGTCCGGCTCGACCTCGACTACGAGGAGGACTCCACCGCCGAGGTGGACATGAACGTCGTCGCGACGGGGGAGGGGGAGCTCGTCGAGGTCCAGGGGACGGCGGAGGGGAAGCCCTTCCCCCGCGCCGATCTCGACCGGATGCTCGACGCGGCCCTCGCCGGGATCCTGCGGCTGAAGGAGCTCCAGGCGGCCGCGCTGGGGGGGTAGGGGCGCGGCCGGGCGCCGCTCACCCTGAGCCTGTCGAAGGGTCGGAGGGCGAGCGGTGCACGGAAGGGAAAGGCGGACACGGTCGGGTGGACCTCCTCTTCGCCACGACGAACCCCGGGAAGCTGCGCGAGCTCGCGCGGCTCGTCGAGGGGCTCGGGATCCGGGTCCTCTCCCCGGGAGATCTCGGGCGGCCGCTCCCGGAGGTGGAGGAGGACGGGCGGACCTTCGAGGAGAACGCCGCGAAGAAGGCCCGCGAGTGGGCCCGCTTCGCCGGCGTCCACGCGCTCGCGGACGACTCGGGGCTCTGCGTGGACGCGCTCGGCGGCGAGCCGGGCGTCCGCTCCGCCCGCTGGTCCGACGAGCCCGGGGACGGGGCCGGGGACGGGGCCGGGGACCGCGATTCCCGGGACGAGCGGAACAACGACAAGCTCCTCCGCTCGCTCGCGGGCGTGGACGACGCGGGCCGCGGAGCGGAGTACCGCGCCGCCCTCGCCCTCGCCCGCCCCGACGGGACGATCGTCGCGAGCGTGACGGGGGCCTGCCGCGGGCGGATCGGCCGGGAGCGTCGGGGGACGGGCGGCTTCGGCTACGACCCGCTCTTCGTCCCGGAGGCCGGGCTCCGGTCCGGGCCGGCGCGAGAGCGGCCGCCCCGGACGATGGCGGAGCTCTCCCCGGCGGAGAAGGACGCCCTCTCCCACCGGGGGGATGCCTTCCGGAAGCTCCGCCCGGTGCTCGAGGCCCTGCCCGGGGCGTCGCGCCCTTGACGAGGCTGGCCCGAAACGCTAGACAACCGCGTTCTCGGGAGCGGTCGGGTCCCAGAAAGCTCTCCGGTCTCCGGGGCGTAGCGCAGCCTGGTAGCGCGCCTGCCTTGGGCGCAGGAGGTCGCCGGTCCGAATCCGGCCGCCCCGACTCTTTGACATCACGGAATGGCCGGGGGGCGGCGCCCCCGCGCTGGAGGGTTTTCACGCGCCCGTAGCTCAGATGGATAGAGCGTCGGCCTTCGAAGCCGCAGGTCGGGGGTTCGATTCCCTCCGGGCGCGCCAAGGACTTGGTTTTACGGTGAGTATAGCTCAATCGGTAGAGCACTGGACTGTGGATCCGGGGGTTAAGGGTTCGAGCCCCTTTACTCACCCTCAGTTTGAGAGGAAGCGCCCGTAGCTCAGATGGCCGGGGGTCCGGGGGCCGACACCGGCCCCCGTAGATCGGTTCCCCCGGGCGCGCGGGAGCGCTCGAGGTTCCTAGCGCCCGTAGCTCAGCTGGATAGAGCAGCGGCCTTCTAAGCCGCGGGTCGGGGGTTCGACTCCCTCCGGGCGCGCAGATCGGACGGCCGGAGCGGCCGTTGACAGTACCGCGGTCGCTTGCTAGATCGGCGGCCCCTCGGCCATTCCCACGAAGCACGGGCGCGTAGCTCAACTGGCAGAGCAATGGACTCTTAATCCATAGGTTGAAGGTTCGATTCCTTCCGCGCTCACTCGAAGGCCCGCCGGCGACGGCGGGCCTTCTCCGTTCCGGATCGCGAACCGGGCGGGACCGCCTCAGTCCTTCCGTCCGCCCTGGATCACCCCGAAGCGGGGCTTCCTCCGCTCCGGGGGACGGAGCACGCCGCCGAAGACGGAGGGCCAGGGGAGGGCGCAGTCCACCCGCCGGCCGCGGAAGGTGAGCGTCGCCCGGATCCCCCACTCGTCGAGGAGGATCTCCGGCGCGTCCCGCCCGGCGACGAGGTTCAGCCGGACGAGGTCCTCCTCCCGGAGGTGCTCCGGGAGGACCACCCCCTGGGCCGAAGGGGCCACGACGACGAACTCGATCGCCGCCGCCTCCCGGCAGGCCGCCAGCATGTCGCCGTGGCGCCGCTGGACCGCGAAGAGCTCCAGGCACCGCGTCGCCCAGGCGGGGCAGGCGGGGAGGCAGGGGCCGTCGGCGGGATGGTCGTGGTGGAGATCCACGGCCCCTTTCTCTACACCATCGGCTCGGTGGGCGTCCGCCGCCGTGGTAAACGAGCGTGGATCGGGCGGGTGGCGGAACTGGCAGACGCGCCGGACTTAGGATCCGGTGCCGAAAGGCTTGAGGGTTCGAGTCCCTCCCTGCCCAAATCACCCTTGACCGCGCCCCGCCGCGCACGTAGCACTACCCGATTTCGCCGGGCCCCCCGGCCGGTGTCGAGAGAGAGCATGAAGATCCAGGTCGAGGCCGTCTCCCCCGTCGAGAAGAAGGTCACCATCGAGGTGGACCCGGAGCGGGTCGCGAAGGAGGTCGAGCGCGCCTACGGCGGCCTCGGCCGCCGCGTGAAGCTCAAGGGGTTCCGGCAGGGGAAGGTCCCGAGGAACGTCCTCGAGCGCCACTTCCGGGGCGAGGTGGAGGGGGAGGTCGCCGAACGGATCGTCCAGGAGACCTTCGCCGAGGCCGTCCGCGTGGAGTCGATCCACGTCGTCGCGCCGCCCCACGTCTCCATCTCGGAGGGCGTCGCCGAGGGCAAGCCCCTGCGTTACACCGCCCGCGTCGAGGTGAAGCCGAAGCTCGACCCGAAGGACTACCGGGGGCTCACCGTGAGCCGGAAGCCTCCGGTGGTCGGGGACGAGGAGGTCTCGGCGGAGCTCACCCGCATCCAGGACTCCTTCGCCGAGATCGTTCCCGTGGAGGATCGCCTCGAGGCGAAGGTGGGCGACTGGGCGGTGATCGACCACGACGGGGAGATCGACGGGAAGCCCTTCGAGGGGTCCCGGGCGGAGGGGGTCAACGTCCAGGTCGCGCCCGGCCCGGTCAGCGAGGGGAACGTGGGCGCCCTCGCCGGGAAGAAGGTCGGCGACACCGTGGAGATCGACGAGCCCTTCCCCGCCGATCACCGCCGCGAGGAGCTGCGCGGGAAGACCGCCCGCATGAAGCTCACGCTGAAGGCCCTGAACGCCCGGCAGATCCCGCCGCTCGACGACGCGCTCGCGAAGAAGCTCGGGATCGACGGGATGGAGACGCTCGACCAGCTCCGCGCCCGGATCCGCGAGGACCTCGAGAAGCGGGAGAGGCGGCGGGCGGAGGCGGAGCTCCGGGACGCGCTCGTGAAGGCCGCCCTCGGGAAGAACGAGTTCGAGGTCCCGCCCGCCCTGGTGGAGGGGGCCATCGACGCGATGTTCGAGGGGGCGGCGGAGCGGTTCGCCCGCCAGGGGATCGACATCCGCCGGCTCCCGCTCGACGTGGCCCAGATGCGCGCCAGCCTCCGCGAGCAGGCGCTCCTCCAGGTCCGCAGCCGGCTCCTCCTCGAGGCGATCGCCGAGGCGGAGAAGATCGAGGTGTCGGACGAGGACCTCCAGGCCGAGATCGCCCGGATGGCGGAGGAGCTCGGGATGGCCCCGGCGAAGCTCCAGCAGCAGATGCGCGGCGAGCAGGCCCGGGACGCGCTAAAGATGAAGGTGCGGGAGGACAGGGCGCTCGCGCTCATGACCTCCGCCGCGACGATCCAGCCCTGAGGAGTGCGCAGATGCCCTACATCCCGATGCCCTACGTCGTCGAGCAGACGCACCGAGGCGAGCGGAGCTACGACATCTACTCTCGGCTCCTCAAGGACCGGATCGTCTTCCTCGGGACGCCGATCGACGACGACGTGGCGAACGTGGTGATCGCCCAGCTCCTCTTCCTCGAGTCCGAGGATCCGGACAAGGACATCAGCCTCTACGTGAACAGCCCGGGCGGCTCGGTGACGAGCGGCCTCGCGATCTACGACACGATGCAGTACGTGAAGCCGCAGGTCTCCACGATCTGCCTCGGGCAGGCGGCGAGCATGGGGGCGCTCCTCCTCGCCGGCGGCGCCGCCGGGAAGCGGTTCGCCGTCCCGAACGCCCGGATCATGATCCACCAGCCCCTCGGGGGCTTCCAGGGCCAGGCCACGGACATCGAGATCCAGGCGAAGGAGATCCTCCGCCTCAAGGCCCGGCTCAACGAGATCCTCGCGAAGCACGCGAAGCAGCCGTTCGAGCGGGTGGAGAGGGACACCGACCGGGACTACTTCATGGGGGCGGGAGAGGCCAAGGAATACGGGCTCATCGACGACGTGATCGTGCACAAGAAGGCGCAGGAGAAGAAGCCGCAGTAAAATGAAGGGCGGCACGAGCGTCGGGAAGGCCCGGAGATGGCGGACAAGCGAGAGAGCCTGAGCTGCAGCTTCTGCGGAAAGTCGCAGAAGGAGGTGAAGAAGCTCATCGCCGGGCCGACCGTCTACATCTGCGACGAGTGCATCGGCCTCTGCAACGACATCATCGCGGAGGAGATCGCCGGGGACGAGAAGCGGGAGCAGAAGCTCCGCATCCCGCGCCCCTCCGAGATCAAGGCGATCCTCGACGAGTACGTCGTGGGCCAGGAGCGGGCGAAGAAGACCCTCGCCGTCGCCGTCCACAACCACTACAAGCGGATCGAGAGCCGCGTCGCGGTGGACGACGTGGAGCTGCAGAAGTCGAACATCCTGCTCCTCGGCCCCACCGGCTCCGGCAAGACCCTCCTCGCCCAGACGCTCGCGAAGATCCTGAACGTCCCCTTCACGATCGCGGACGCGACGACCCTCACCGAGGCCGGCTACGTCGGCGAGGACGTCGAGAACATCATCGTGAACCTCCTGCAGGCCGCCGATCACGACATCGAGCGGGCGCAGAAGGGGATCGTCTACATCGACGAGATCGACAAGATCGCCCGCAAGAGCGAGAACCCCTCGATCACCCGCGACGTGTCGGGGGAGGGGGTGCAGCAGGCCCTCCTCAAGATCATCGAGGGGACGATCGCGAACGTCCCCCCGAAGGGCGGGCGCAAGCACCCCCAGCAGGAGTTCCTGCAGGTCGACACGACGAACATCCTCTTCATCGTCGGGGGCGCCTTCTGCGGGCTCGAGCAGGTGGTGGAGCGGCGCGTGGGCGGGAAGAGCCTCGGCTTCGGCGCCGACGTGAAGAGCCGGACGGAGAAGAACATCGGCGAGCTCCTCGCCCTCGTGGAGCCGGACGACCTCCTCAGGTTCGGCATGATCCCGGAGTTCGTCGGGCGGCTCCCGGTGATGACGAGCCTCGAGGAGCTCGACGAGGCGGCGCTCGTCGACATCCTCACGAAGCCGAGGAACGCGCTCGTGAAGCAGTACAAGAAGCTCCTCGAGATGGACGGCGTGAGCCTCAAGTTCACCGACGGGGCGCTGAAGGCGATCGCCCGCGCCGCGACGAAGAACAGGGCGGGCGCCCGCGGCCTCCGCGCCATCCTCGAGGGCGCGATGCTCGACATCATGTACGAGGTCCCGACCCGCCGGAACGTGGGCGAGATCGTGATCTCCGAGGACGTGATCGACAAGGGCGATCAGCCCCTCGTCGTGATGCAGAAGGAGGCGGAGAGCGCGTGACGCGCGCGCCCCGCCCGGCGGGGAGCGCCTCCGTGCTCCGCCCGCCGTGCCCGTTCGGGGCCCGGCCCGATAGCGCCCGGAGGGGAGGTCCCGAACGCCGCCGCGCGGAGCCGGCGGCCCGGTGCTAATCTCCCGGCAGGAGCGCCGCCCCGGCCCGAGGCGGCCACCAGGAGCCCAGAGAGTTGGCCATCTTCTCCCGCAGCGACGACGGCAGGAAGGACGCGAAGAGGCCCCGCAGCGTCCCGCTCCTCCCCCTCCGCGACATCATCGTCTTCCCCCACATGGTGGTCCCGCTCTTCGTGGGGCGGCACAAGTCGATCGCCGCCCTCGAGGAGGCGATGGCGAAGGACAAGGCCGTCCTCCTCTGCGCCCAGAAGAAGGCGAAGGTGAACGACCCCTCGCCCGACGACATCTTCCAGGTGGGGACCCTCGGCGCGATCATCCAGCTCCTGCGCCTCCCGGACGGGACGGTGAAGGTCCTCGTGGAGGGGAAGCAGCGGGCGCGGGTGAAGAAGTTCCTCGACTCCGAGAAGTTCCTCCTCGTGGAGGCCGAGGACCTCGTCGAGACGAGCGAGAAGACGGTGGAGCTCGAGGCGCTCATGCGCTCGGTGCAGTCCACCTTCGAGGCCTACGTCAAGCTGAACAAGCGGATCCCGCCGGAGATGCTCGCGAGCGTGGCCTCGATCGAGGATCCGGCGCGGCTCGCCGACACGATCGTCGCCCATCTGTCGCTGAAGCTCCTCGACAAGCAGTCGATCCTCGAGACCGAGCTCCCCGCGAAGCGGCTCGAGAAGCTCTACGAGCTCATGCAGGGGGAGATCGAGATCCTGCAGGTCGAGAAGAAGATCCGGACCCGCGTGAAGAAGCAGATGGAGAAGACGCAGAAGGAGTACTACCTCAACGAGCAGATGCAGGCGATCCAGAAGGAGCTCGGCGAGCGGGACGAGTTCAAGAACGAGATCCAGGAGATCGAGGAGAAGATCCGCAACAAGAAGATGTCGAAGGAGGCCGCGCTCAAGGCGCGCAAGGAGCTGAAGAAGCTCAAGATGATGAGCCCGATGAGCGCCGAGGCCACGGTCGTCCGCAACTACATCGACTGGATCCTCTCGCTCCCCTGGTACGAGTACACCGAGGACAAGCTCGAGATCCCCGAGGCGGAGAAGATCCTCGACGAGGACCACTACGGGCTCCGGAAGCCGAAGGAGCGGATCCTCGAGTACCTGGCCGTGCAGAAGCTCGTGGAGCGGATCAGGGGGCCCATCCTCTGCTTCGTCGGCCCCCCCGGCGTCGGCAAGACCTCCCTCGCGAAGTCGATCGCCCGCGCGATGAACCGGAACTTCGTCCGGATCAGCCTGGGCGGCGTCCGGGACGAGGCGGAGATCCGGGGCCACCGGCGCACCTACATCGGCGCGCTCCCCGGGAAGATCGTCCAGTCGCTGAAGAAGGCGGGCGCGGGGAACCCGGTCTTCCTCCTCGACGAGGTGGACAAGATGTCCACCGACTTCCGCGGGGATCCCTCCGCGGCGCTCCTCGAGGTCCTCGACCCGGAGCAGAACGCCACCTTCAGCGACCACTACCTCGACCTCGACTACGACCTCTCCAAGGTCATGTTCATCTGCACGGCGAACACGATGGGGGGCATCCCCCTGCCGCTCCAGGACCGGATGGAGGTCATCCGGATCGCCGGCTACACCGACCTCGAGAAGATCTCGATCGCCGAGCGCTACCTCGTCCCGAAGCAGCGCGAGATGAACGGGCTCGCGAAGGTCCCCGTGGAGTTCCGGCGGAGCGCCATTCGCCTCCTCGCCCACCGCTACACGAAGGAGTCGGGCGTGCGCTCCCTGGAGCGCGAGATCGGCTCCATCTGCAGGAAGATCGCGAAGGACGTCCTGAAGACCGGGCAGGCGGACGGGAAGAGCTACGTCGTCACCGGGAAGCTCGTGCAGAAGTACCTCGGGCCGCCCCGGCACCGGTACGGCACGGCCGAGACCCAGGACCAGATCGGCCTCACGACCGGGCTCGCCTGGACGGAGCTCGGCGGGGAGCTGCTCACCGTCGAGGTGCAGGTGATGCCCGGGAAGGGGAAGCTCACCATCACCGGCAAGCTGGGCGAGGTCATGCAGGAGTCGGCCCAGGCGGCGATGAGCTACGTCCGCGGGCGCGCCGAGGTGCTCGGCCTCGACGAGCGATTCCTCGAGAACGTGGACGTCCACGTCCACGTCCCGGAGGGCGCGATCCCGAAGGACGGCCCCTCCGCCGGGATCACCATGGCGACGACGCTCGTCTCGGCGCTCTGCCGGATCCCCGTCCGCAAGGACGTCGCGATGACGGGAGAGATCACCCTCCGCGGGCGGGTCCTCCCCATCGGCGGGCTCAAGGAGAAGGCGCTCGCCGCGCACCGGGGCGGCATCAAGAAGATCCTCATCCCGAAGGAGAACGGGAAGGACGTCCGGGAGATCCCCCGCAAGGTCCGGGAGAAGCTCCAGATCGTGCTCGTCGAGCACGCGGACGAGGTGCTCCGCGAGGCGCTCCTCGTCGAGCGCCCGGAGGAGCTCCTCCGCAAGAGGCCGCCAGCGCCCGAGCCGCCGCCGGCGGGGGCCGAGGCGCAGGTCTGATGGTGAGCGCGGGGGCCGGTCCACGAAGCTCGCCCTTCGACCCTTCGACAGGCTCAGGGTCAAAGCGAACGGCTGCGTGCAGCCCGCTCGCGTACGAGCAAGTCCGTTCGTGGTGAGCCTGTCGAACCACGAACGTCGCGGGTCGGCGCAAACGGTCACGGCCGTGATTGAAGTGCTCGCTTCGGTCGATCCAGGCCCGTTCGTGGCTCCCCCGAGATCGTGAAGGGCGACCGGCGCGAGGCGCGCGGGTGACGCCCGGGCGAATCCTCGCCGGCTGGCTCGTCCTCCTCGTCGTCGGCTTCTCGAACGGCGTCCTGCGGCAGGCGGGGTATGCGCGGTGGTTCTCCGAACTCGGGGCGCACCAGATCTCCTGCGCGACGGGGGTCGTCGCGCTCGGGATCGCGATCCACCTCCTCGTGCGCGCCTGGCCGCTCGCGTCCTCCGCGCAGGCCTGGCGGGTGGGGCTCGTCTGGTTCGGCATCACCTTCCTCTTCGAGACCGGGATGGGGGTCGCGGCGGGCCACCCGTGGTCGCGGATCCTCGGCGACTACGCGATCTGGAACGGGCGGCTCTGGTCCCTCGTCCTCCTCTTCGTCCTCGTCGCGCCGCGGCTCGCGTTCGCGCTTCAGGGCGCGCCGTCCGCAGGCACCCGGGCGTAGTAGCGGTGCGCTCCCCGGGCGCTCGACAGGGGGACGAGGCCGAGCCGGGCGAGGTCCCAGCCGGGCGCGCCGTCCTTCACGACGACCCAGCGGCGCGCCACGCGGCGGGCCCGCGCGAGGGCCTCCGGCGAGAGCGGGCGGGGGTCGGCGAGGCGGCGGACGACGTCGAAGCCGGCCGGCTCCGCCCGGGCGTGGCGGAACATCGGATCGAAGAGGACGACGTCGAAGCTCCGCTCGGGCAGGGAGGCGAGCACCCCGGCGTGGTCGCCGGCGCGGACCTCGATCCGCCGGGCGGCCTCCTCGCCCGCTCGCAGGAGCCCCTCTCCCACCCAGGCGGCGAGCGCGGCCGACGACTCCACGCCCACGACGCGCCCGCGGGGACCGGCCGCCACCGCGGCGACGAGGGCGTCGGCGCCGAGGCCGAGGGTGCAGTCGAGGACGGCGTCCCCGGCCTGGACGCCGGAGGCCTCGAGGAACGGGTCGTGCGTCGAGGGATCGGGCGGGCCCCCGCGGAGCCGCGCGCGGGCCCGCTTCGCCCGGAGGAGCCCCATGCCGGGAGACCAGACGGCCTCCCGCCCCTC
>JBBIPT010000101.1:0-12873 GCA_037442705.1 Anaeromyxobacter sp. | reverse complement strand
CAGGCTCGAGGCGAACGGAGCCCTTTCCTTCCGTTCGTGGCGACCTTCGACAGGCTGAGGGAACCACGACCCCGAGCGCGCGGCCTTCTGCCCCCTCGTCCGCGGACCCCCCCTCCGGTAGGATGAGTCCCCTCCGCGGCACCACGTGCCCCGGGGTCGTACGGATGAGGTTCCTCGCCTTCGCTCTCGGGAACTCCTACCGCGCCGACGACGGCGCGGGGCTCGCGCTCGCCCGCGGCCTCGAGGCCCTCGTCCCGGGGCTCGAGATCATCGAGGCCCAGGAGCTCCTCCCGGAGCACGCCGACGTGGTCGCGCGGGCCGCGGGCGTCCTCTTCCTCGACACCTCGGTCGCGGGTGCACCCGGCGAGATCCACGCCGCGCGGATCGCCCCGCAGCCCGCGAGGGCGGCGGTGATCCACTCGCTCATGCCGGAGGAGATCCTCGACCTCGCCCGCAGCCTCCACGGCCGCGCGCCCCCCGCCGGCGTCGTCACCGTCGCGGGGCGGGAGTTCGCCTACGGGGAGGGGCTCTCCGCCGAGGTCCTCGCCGCCCTGCCCCTCGCCCGCGAGAAGGCCCGGGAGCTCGTCGCCGAGCTCTCCCTCGCCGCGTCGATCTGACGCGCCGGCCGGGACCCAAGTCTCTCCGGGCGCGGCACCCGTTCGAGGCCCCCCGTCGACCGCGCTCGCCCGTTCCGGGGAGGCGTGCGACGCTTGGTGGACCCGCCCACCCCGGAGGCCCCATGAAGATCCTCGTCGCCGACGCGTTCCCCAAGGAGCGGCTCTCCGACTTCGAGAAGCTCGGGCTCACCGTCGAGCACCGGGCCGACGTCTCCGTGAAGGACCTGCCCGCCGCCGCTCGCGACGCGACGGTGCTCGTGGTCCGGTCGAAGCAGGTCGCGGCGGAGGTCTTCGAGGGGGCGGAGGCCCTCTCGCTCGTCATCCGGGCCGGCGCGGGAGTGAACACGATCGACGTGGCCGCCGCCTCCCGGCGCGGCGTCTACGTCGCGAACTGCCCCGGGCAGAACTCGATCGCCGTGGCGGAGCTCGCGATCGGGCTCGTCCTCTCCCTCGACCGGCGGATCCCGGACAACGTCGCGCTGCTCCGCGCCGGGAAGTGGGACAAGAAGGGGTTCTCCGAGGCCCGCGGCGTCTTCGGCCGGACCCTCGGCCTCGCCGGTTTCGGGGCGATCGCGAGGGAGGTCGCGGTGCGCGCGCGCGCCCTCGGGATGCGCGTCGTCGCCTGGTCCCGCTCCCTCGGGGACGAGGTGGCGAAGGAGCACGGCGTGGAGCGGGCGAAGGACCTCCTCTCCCTCGCGCGGGAGGCGGACTTCCTCTCCCTCCACCTCGCGCTGACGAAGGAGACGCGCGGGATCGTCTCCCGCGAGGTGCTCTCGGCGATGAAGAAGGGGGCGGCCCTCGTGAACACCGCCCGCGCGGAGGTCGTGGACCAGGAGGCGCTCCTCGAGGCGGTGCGCGAGGGGAGGATCCGGCTCGGCTCCGACGTCTTCGCGGGAGAGCCGGAGAAGGGCCAGGGCGACTTCCAGAGCGACCTCGCGAAGCTCCCCGGCGCGTACGGGACGCACCACATCGGCGCCTCGACCGAGCAGGCGCAGGACGCGATCGCGCGGGAGGCGGTCCGGATCGTGGAGTCCTTCGTGAAGGGGGGCGTCGTCCCGAACTGCGTGAACATCGCGAAGAAGACGCCGGCGAAGGCGCGGCTCGTCGTCCGCCACCTCGACAAGGTCGGGGTCCTCGCGAGCGTCCTCGGGGCGATCCGCGAGGCCGGGATCAACGTGGAGGAGGTGCGGAACGTCGTCTTCGAGCAGGCGCAGGCCGCCTCCTGCTCCATCGACCTCGACGAGCCGCCCACGAAGGAGCTCCTCGCGAAGATCCGCTCGCCGGAGGAGGTCCTCTTCGTGGACGCGTTCGAGCTGTAGGCGGGCGCGCGGATCGATTCGCGGCGTTCGCCCTTCGACGACGGGTTCGGGGCCGTGACCTCACGGATCGAGCCTCGACGTTCGCCCTTCGACAGGCTCAGGGCGAACGGTTCCACCCCGTCCGCTCGAGGCCAGCCTGACACGAACGGTTCCTTCTCATCCGTTCGTGGTGAGCCTGTCGAACCACGAACGGGCTTGCGGAAGCCTCAGAGCCTCTCCCCCACCGAGGCCCCCGCCGCCACGATCTCCTCCCAGGTCGCCGGCTCCACCGGGATCCCCTCCGCGAGCCGCCGCGCGCGCCACTGGAGCTCCGGCTCTCCCGCCACGAGGACGGGGAGCGACGGATCGGCCGGGGGCGACGCCTTCACGTGTTCGATCGCCGAGGCGACCTCCGCCTCGAACCGCTCCGCCCCGGGGAGGCGCGCGGGGGCGAGCAGGACGCTCAGCATGTTGTTCGTGATCCGGTCCTTCTCGAAGGGGACCGCGGTCACCGTCCCGCCGCCGGTGAGCGCGCCGGCGAGGAGCTCCGCGAGGAAGGCGAGCCCGTAGCCCTTGTGGAGGCCGAAGGGGAGGATCGCGCCCTTCGGCTCCGCGTACATCACCCGGGGATCGTTCGTGGGGCGCCCCTTCGCGTCCACGAGGACGCCGTCCGGCATCGTCTCGCCGCGCATCATCGCGACGCGGACCTTGCCGAGCGCGACGAGGCTCGTCGCGAAGTCGAGAACGACGGGGGGCTTCCCGCCCGCGGAGGGGACGGTGAGGCAGACCGGGTTCGTCGCGAACCGGCCGTCGCTCCCGCGGAAGGGGGCGACGAGCGGCGGGTGGCCGACGACGTTCACGAAGTGGAGGGAGACGAGCCCCGCCTCCGCCGCCTGCTCGCCGTAGGCGCCCACGCGCCCGACGTGGAAGGCGTTCCGGAGCGCGACGACCGCCACGCCGGCCTCGCGCGCCCGCGCCACTCCCGCGGCCGTCCCCTCCCGTGCCACGACCTGGCCGAAGCCCTTCCGGCCGTCCACGCCGAGGATCGGCCCGCCCCGGTCGTCGACCGCGGCGTGCCCCTTCGGGTCGAGCAGCCCCGCCGCGATCGCGCGGACGTAGTGCGGGAGCATCCCGACCCCGTGGCTGTCGTGGCCGCGGAGGTTCGCCTCGACGAGGTGGCCGGCGACGATCGCGGCGTCCTCCTCGGCGGCGCCGGCGGCGGTGAGGATGCGGGCGCCGAGGACGGCGAGGCGGTCGTGGGAGATCGTGGGCATCGGGCCCTCGGCCCTCCTTGTCCCACTCCGAGCACGGATCGACAAGCGTGTCGTCCAGCCTTCCTCTCGAGGGGCGATCGCCGCCACGGCTCGACGCGAGCGATCCCGGCCGTCAGTTCAGCCGCGTCGCGCGGAACGATCCCGAGACGACGAGGTCCGGCATCCCGGATCGGGTGAGGGTCACGTTCGAGAAGGAGCCCTCGAGGATCCCCAGGAAGGCCGGCTCGAGCCGCGTGAAGGTCACCGGGGCGGACGCGTTCGCGTAGGTGAGCCCCCCGAGGATGTAGGTGATGCTCGCCGTGAGCGCCCCCGGAGACTGGCCGGGGACATCGACCGTGAGGTAGACCCCGGGCGCGACGAGCAGCACCTGGTGGCCCCCGCCGACGAGCAGCCAGCCGCCGATCGACACGTTCTGCATCTCGTCGGTGTACGGGACCGTCGACCCGTTCGTCGTGAGGGTGAAGGTGTCCGGCCCCGCGGGCGCCTCCTCCTCCCCGCCGCCGCACCCGGCCACGAGCGCACCCGCGAGCGCCAGGACCACCACCCAGTCCGTTCCACGCATGTCCCGCCTCCCGCCCGCGTTCGCGGGCTCCGTTCCCCCGTGGCGGCGGCTCCGCCCGCCAGACGCTCCCGCAGGGTACGTCAAGACGGGCCGGCGGTCGATTCACCGACGGGCGACGTCGGGCTGGCGAGGGACCGCCCCCCCCCGGACCTCCTCCCCGGCCCCGAGTTCCCGTAGAGTGCGCCCGGCGCGTGGGGCCGCGCGGATCTCCCGCGCTCGCCTCCGGGTCCGAAGGAGCGGCGGCCGTGAAGCTCGTCATCGGAAACAAGAACTACTCGTCCTGGAGCCTGCGCCCCTGGCTCGCGCTGACCCAGGCCGGGATCCCCTTCGAGGAGCAGGTGATCCCGCTCGACCGGCCGGACACGGCTCCGGCGATCGCGCGGATCTCGGGCGCGGGGCGGGTCCCGGTGCTCGTGGACGGAGCCCTCACCGTCTGGGACTCGCTCGCGATCTGCGAGTACGTGGCCGAGCGCCACCCGGACGCGGCGCTCTGGCCGCGCGATCCCCCGGCCCGCGCCGTCGCCCGCTCCGCCGCCGCCGAGATGCACTCCGGCTTCCAGGCGCTTCGGACCCACTGCCCCATGGACTTCCGCGCCGCCTACGAACCCTCCGCCCTCCCGGCGGAGGTCGAGGCCGACGTCCGGCGGATCGTCGCCCTCTGGACGGAGTGCCGCTCCCGCTTCGGCGCGGGGGGGCCGTTCCTCTTCGGGGCCTTCTCCGTCGCCGACGCCTTCTACGCGCCGGTGGTGAGCCGCTTCCGCACCTACGCCGTCCCCGTCTCCGGGGCCGCGGGCGAGTGGGCCGAGATGATGTGGGGGCTCCCGTCGATGCAGCGGTGGCTCGAGGCGGCGCGGGCCGAGACGATGACGATGGATCGCTACGCGGCGGCCGCGGCGCGCCACCGGAAGAGGTAGGGCGAGTCCTCCGTGACCATCAAGCACCTCACCGACGAGCAGATCCGCACCTGGACCCGGGAGCAGAAGGACCGCTGGTGGCTCACGGAGGTCTTCCGCGGCGACCTCCCCCAGCTCACCTGGCGCTCCGCGCTCGTCGGCTTCCTGCTCGGCGGCGTGCTCGCGGCCACGAACCTCTACATCGGGGCGAAGACCGGCATCCAGGTGGGGGTGAACCTCACCTCGGTGATCCTCACCTTCGCCTTCTTCCGGCTCCTCTCCCGCTCCGGGCTCGCCCGCGACTTCACCATCCTCGAGAACAACGCGCATGACGTGGACAGAAGGCTCCGCGCCCTCGCCGCGCTGCGCTCCGGCTGGGAGGAGCTCGTCGGCTTCTGCGCCTACGCCGTCCGGAGGAGCGGCCTCCCCTCCCTCGCCGGGTTCGCGAGCTTCCGCCATTTCGTGCTCCTTCCACCACCTCCGCGGCGTCCACGAGGGCTGGCTGAAGGTCACCGGCCGCGCGCCCGACGGACTCGGCTGGTTCCTCTGCGGGAAGCCCTGGACCGGGCCGCGGGGGTGAGGGCGCCAGGGCGGGGCTGACCCGGGACTGCCACGACGGCAGGGAGTACCGCTCGCCCTGAGCCTGTCGAAGGGCGAGCGGAGCCGCGGCGTGCTCGCCCGGCTCGGCGCTGCCGCTCATGCCTGCGCCGCCGGCTCGGCCTCCTCCTCCTCCCGGGCCGGCGTGAAGATCCGGTTCCGGAGGTCGTCGAGGAGCGAGTAGACGACGGGCACGACGACGAGCGTGAGGACGGTGGAGGTGATGAGCCCGCCGATGATCGCGACCGCCATGGGCACGCGGACCTCGGCGCCGTCGCCCCGCGCCAGCGCGACCGGGACCATGCCGGCGATCATCGCGACCGAGGTCATGAGGATCGGCCGGAGCCGGATCGGCCCCGCCTCGAGGAGCGCGTCCATCGTCTCCCTCCCCCGCTCCTTGAGCTGGTTCGTGAACTCGACGAGGAGGATGCCGTTCTTCGTCACGAGCCCCATGAGCATGATGAAGCCGATCATCGCCATCATCGACATGTACTGCCCCGCGACGAGGAGCCCGCCGATGCCGCCGATCACCGCGAAGGGCAGCGACATCATGATCGTGAACGGGTGGACGAGGCTCTCGAACTGGGCCGCGAGGATGATGTAGACGAGGACGATGCCCAGGAGGAGGGCTTTCCCGAACGCCTCGTTCGCGCTCCCGAGCTCGCGCATCTGCCCGTCGTAGTCCCACTGGACGCCCGGCGGCAGCTCCTTCGCGAACGCCTCCAGGTACTGCTTCGCCTCGTCGAGGGAGTAGTCCTTGAGATCGGCGAGGAGCGTGACCTGGCGGATCTGCGCCTGGTGCTCGATCTGGGAGGGGCCGAGGGCAGGGCGGACGTCCGCGACGGAGCGGAGCTCCACGAGCTGACCGGTCCCCGCGCGCACCGGGACCGTCCCGAGGGCGCCGGGGTCGGCGAGGACGGCCTGCGGCAGCTTCACCTTGATGTCGTACGTGTCGATCCCCTCGTGGAAGTCGGTGACCTTGTCCCCGCCCATGAGGGCGCGGACGTTCTGGCCGAGGGCGACGGCCGGGATGCCGAGGGCGGCGGCCCGCTCCCGATCCACGACGACGTCGAGCTGCGGCTTCCCGGCGCGCCAGGTCGTGTCCACGTCCCGGAAGCCCGGGTTCGCGAGCATCTTCTCGCGGGCCTTCTCCACCACGCCGAGGAGCACCTCGTGATCGGTGCTCCGCAGGTTGAACTGCACGGGCTGGGGCCGGTTCCCGCCGCCCGCCATCGCGTTGTAGTCCTGGACGGCGACGAGCGCGGACGGGCTCACCTGGAGCGTCCGCCGCAGGTGCTCCTTGAAGTCCTGCTGGCCGTAGGTGCGCTCGTGGATCGGGACGAGGTCCACCGTGATGCTCCCGCGGTTCACCTCCTCGCGCGAGCCGCCCCCGACGACCGCGAAGGTCTCCCGGACGCCCGGGACGGTCCGGATCTGCCGGGCCATGCCGGCGAGCTCGCGGCGGGTCTCCTCCATCGTCGTCCCCGCCGGCATCTCCAGGGTCACGGAGACGAGGCTCATGTCCTGCTGGGGGATGAAGGTGACCTGGAGGAGCCTGGCGAGGGCCACGGTGACGGCGAGCACCCCGACCGCGCCGGCCATCGTCCAGAGGCGATGGGCGAGCGCCCAGCCGAGCGCGCGCCGGTAGATCCGGTCCACCGCGCCGAGCCCCCGCTCGATGGCGAGGAAGACCCGTCCGTGGGCGGCGTGCCCCTTGATCACCCGGGCCGAGAACATCGGCGTGAGCGTCATCGAGACGCCGTAGGAGATCAGGACCGCCACCGCGACGGTGACGCCGAACTGGTAGAAGAACTGCCCCATGATCCCTTCCATGAAGGCGACCGGGACGAAGACCGCGACGACGGCGAGGGTCACGGCGAGGACGGCGAGGGCGATCTCGGAGGTCCCCTTGCGCGCCGCCTCCCAGGGTGACTCCCCCTCCTCCACGTGCCGCACGATGTTCTCGATCACGACGATCGCGTCGTCGATGAGGAGGCCGATCGAGAGGGTGAGCGCGAGCATCGTGACCACGTTGAACGTGAAGTCGAGCGCGTTCATCACCGCGAAGGTCCCGATGATGGCCGTCGGGAGGGCCACCGCCGCGACGAGCGTCGAGCGGTAGTTCCGGAGGAAGACGAGCACCACGATCACGGCGAGGATCCCGCCGAGGATCATGTCCTCCTGCACCGCGGAGATGGAGGAGCGGATGAACTTCGCGCCGTCCACGACCACCGCGAGCCGGCTCCCCTCCGGGAGGAGCTCCTCGATCGCGCCGATCCGCGCCTTCACCGCCTCCGCCACCTGGACCGTGTTCGACCCCGACTGCTTCAGGACGACGAGACCGACCGCGCTCTCCCCGCCGAGCTCCGCGCTCGAGCGGGCCTCGGCCGGGCCGTCGAGCACCTGGGCCACCTGGCCGAGCCGGACGGGCACGCCGCCCGGGCTCGCGATGACGAGGGCCCGGAGCGCGGCGACCGATCGGACCTCGCCCGCGATCTTCACGGTCCGCTCGACGCCCGGCTCGAGGGTCCGGCCGCCCGGGACGTCCACGCTCTGCATCCGGATCGCCCCGACGACGTCGGCGGGGGCGAGGCCGTAGCCCTTGGCGAGCGCGGGATCGACGACGACCGTGATCTCCCGCTTCCGCCCGCCGAGGAGCGTCACGGAGCCGACACCCGGGATCTGCTGGAGCGTGGGCTTCACCACGTCCTCGCCGAGCTTCGTGAGCTCCTCGATCGGCAGGGGCGAGCTCAGCGCGAGCTCGACCACCGGGATCGCCCCGATGTCCATCTTCTCGACCACGGGCGTCTGGATCTCGAGCGGGAGGCGCGAGAGGGTCGCCTGGACGCGGTCGCGGACGTCCTGGGCGGCGACGTCCACGTCGCGCTCGAGGTCGAACCGCACCACGACGATCGAGACGTTCTCGACGTTGACGGAGCGGAGGGTGTCGAGCCCCGGGAGCGTGTTCAGCGCCTCCTCGAGCGGCTCGGTCACGGTCCGCTCGATCGTCTCGGGGTCGGCGCCCGGGAGCACGGTCGTGACGGTGACGACCGGGAACTCCACGTTCGGGAACTGATCCACGCCGATCCGCGGATAGGCGACGATCCCGAAGACGAGGACGACGAGGGTGAGCATCCCGGTGAAGACCGGGCGGTGGATGAAGGTGCGGATGGGGTTCATGGGGTCTCTTCTCCGATCCGCGTCACTTCGAGAGGGCGACGACCGCGTCGCCCGCGGCGAGCGTGCCCGGGTCCACGACGACGTCCGCGCCGGCCGCGATCCCCTCCTTCACGGCGACCGTTCCGGGGTGGACCGGCGCGACGGCGACCTCGCGCCTCTCGGCCTTTCCCGCGGCGACGACGAAGACCCAGCTCGACTTCCCGTCGGTCCGGACGGCCGTCGCGGGGAGGAAGAGCCGGCCGTTCTCCCCCCAGCGGCCGAGGTCGGCGGTGACGATGGTGCCCGGGAGGAGCCCCGCGGGGTCGACGACGTCGGCGAGGACCTCGATGGTGCGGGTCATGGGATCCACGACGCCCGCCTTCACGCGGACCTTCGCCTGGAAGGTACGGCCGCCCGGGGTCGTCGTCCCCTCGACGGTCTGGCCCACCTCGACGTAGGGGTCGAGCGCCTCGGGGAGCGCGAGCTTCGCCTCGAGGGCGTCCACGTCGGTGAGGGCGAGGATGGGGGAGATGGGCATGAGGGTCACGGTGTTGCCGGCGTTCTGGAACTTCCCGGTGACGACGCCCGCGAAGGGGGCCGTGATCGTCGCGTCGGCGAGCTGCTGCTCCGCCATCTTCACGGCGGCGCGGGCCTGGTCGAGCTGGGCCGCGGCGATCTCCCGGCCGGTCCGGACCTGGTCCCAGGCCGACTGCGGCATCCCCTGGGCCTCGAAGAGCTGCCGGCCGCGCTCCACCTCGCGGTCCGCCTCGGCGAGCCGCGCCGTCGCGAGCCGCTCCATCGCCCGGGCGTTCTGGAGTCCGATCCGGACGGCGGAGGCGTCCATCTCGACGAGGGGCTGGCCGGCCTTCACGCGGTCGCCCACCTGGACGCGGATGCGGTGGATCTGGCCGGTCATCCTCGCGGCGAGGACCGCCTCGTGCCGGGAGCGGAGGCTGCCCGTCGCGCGGGAGAGGCCGGTCTCGACCCGCTGCGCGGGCTTCACGGTGCGGACGGCGCGGGCGGCGGCGCCCGCCTCCGGGAGGGAGGCCTTCTCGGCGCGCGCGGAGCAGCCGGAGCCGAGGGCGAGGAGGGCGACGGCGGAGAGGGCGAAGAGGGCGTGACGGGTCATGGCGTGTTTCCTCGCCGGCGCGAGGCCGGCGCTGCGAAGCCGTGGAGGGAGAGGTCGAGGACGAGGCGGAGCCGCTCCGCGTCGGGGAGCGGCTCGCCCTCGCCGCAGTGGCGGAAGGAGAAGACGATGCCGGTGAAGGCGCGGGCGACGGCCTCGGGCGGGTGGCGGAGCTCCGCGCGCGAGGCGTTCTTCCGGAGCCAGGCGGAGAAGCGGTCCTGGTACCAGTCGAGGCCGGCCCGCGGGGAGCCGAGCTCGGGCGGCAGGGCGGGCAGCTCGGGGGCCGCGCGGAGGAGGATCTCGAGCGCCGGGCGGAACTCCTGGGCGACGCGGCCCTGCGCGCGGAGGAGCCCCTCGATCCGCTCTCCGAGGGCGCGGGCCCGGTCCACCGGCTCCTCGAAGGTCGCGTCCATCTCCCGGACGACGAGGGCGACGAGGTTCCCGAAGATCTCCTCCTTGGAGCCGAAGTACCGGTAGAGGGAGGGGGCGGCGAACCCGGCCGCCTCGGCGAGCTCGGCGAGGGTGGCGGCGGCGTAGCCGCGGCGGGCGAAGACGTCGGCCGCGGCGAGGAGGATGTCGCGCTTCGCGTGCTCGCGGGCGCGCTCGCGCCGGCCGAGGGGCGGACCGGCGGCGGTCCTGCCCGGCGGCGGCCGGGCGGGCGCGCGGGACGGGGCCCGGGGAGGGCGTTCGTTCGAACTGCGAATCGGCATTCGCGGCCGTTTAGCACCCGTTCGCGGAGCCTGCAAGGTGATTCACGCCGCGGAAGAGGGGCCCGCTTCGCGGCCTTCGTGACCACGGCGCCGGTCTCACCTGCCCGGCCTCCCCCCGCGTCCCCCCTCCGTGCTACCTTCCGGCGCGCCGCTTGACTCCGGCGGCGGAAGGCTTATGGAAAGGAGTGAAGGTTCGCACACTTGGGGGCGAACTGGTTTCGACGGAGGACGGAAGGCGTCTGGTGCGCGCCGTGGTCGGTCGGCAGGCCACGTAAAAAGCCGACCAAGCAGAAACGCGAACGAGCCCATGGCTCTCGCGGCCTAAAGATAGGCCGTGCGTCCCCCCGGAAGCGCCGGGTACCGGGTGTGGACGTCAGCTCCGGCTGGATCCGGGCGGGAAGCGAGCCGCCTAGACCGGATCGAGACGTAAGGGCGAGGACGTGAGCGGTTGCAGGCCCGGAGGTTGCCGCTCACGTATCCACTCCGGGATACGCGCGTAGGGCCAGTCGTCGGAAATCTTTCGGACCCGGGTTCGATTCCCGGCGCCTCCACTCTGTAACTACTCGACCCCGCTCGGCTTCCTCACGCCGGGCGGGGTCGTGCCACACGCGCACCGCGGCTCGCCGCCATACTCGGGACCATGGCACCTCAGCCTGCCGACGTCCTCTCCACCGCGCTCGCCCTCCCCGCCAGGGAGCGCGCCAAGATCGCCCATGAGTTGCTCCTGAGCCTGGACGACGGTGCGGACGCGGATGCCGCCGAAGCCTGGGTCGCCGAGCTCGAGCAGCGCGCACGCGACGTGCGATCGGGGTCGCTGGCGACCGAGGACTGGGCTCCATCGAGGCGCGGCTCGCCGGGCGCTGGCGTCGCCGGTGGGGCGTGCGCGTTCGCTTCCATCCAGGAGCCACCGCCGACCTGACCTCGGCCGGTGATTGGTACGAGTTGCAGGTGCCTCGCCCGCATCTCGGAGTAGTGGTCGATCGTCACCTGCGCGATGACGGGCAGAAGCACCCCGGTCGCCGCGCCGTTCAGCCATCGCGCCGCGAACAGCGCCACCGCGGCCAGCCCCGCCGCGCCGCATCGCCCTCGACGCGCAGCGGCGCATGCGTGGCCGGGAAGCATAGCCCGACCACGCTGCGCAACTACCTCTCCATCGCGGGAGATCCCGCCGGCCGTCAGTCCCGGATCCAGTCCTCGAGGGCGACGCCGGGAATGCGCTCGTAGTGCCGTCGATTCCCGGTGACCACCGTCGCCTGAAGAGCGATCGAGATCGCTGCGATGGCGAGATCGGCATCCGCGAGCCGCCTCCCCTGCCGCTCGAGGAGCGCCTTCGATTCGCCGAAGATCTGGACCGAAGCCTGGTCGAGCCCGTAAACGGACAGCGTCGCGAGGAAACTCGTCACGAGCGCGCGGTTCTTCTCCGGCGCGACGGACTTGGCCGCGCCGTAGTAGAGCTCGGCAGCCGTGACCCACGTCGTGGCCGCCTCTTCCGACGTGGCGGCTCGACGCTCGATGACCGTCACGTCGCCACGAAGAATGGCGATACAGGTGTCGGTATCGAGGAGCTTCAGAAGTCGACCTCTCGCCCCGATGTTCGGCGGTCCATGATCCGGCGGGCCTCGGTCGTGCGGTCCGCGTCCGACTCCCACTTCCCCGCGAGCTTGCGCCAGGCCGCGATCTGGGCGTCCGAGTCGGCCGATCGTGGAGCCCGTCGTTCCGCCGTCCCGAGTGCGGACTCGAGGAGATGAATGATCTCCTGCGTCACGCTTCTACGGTCCTTGTCCGCCGCCTTCCGGAGCGCGCGGAGGAGGCCGTCGGGCAGGTTCTTCAGCGTGAGCGAGGCCATGGCTAGAACCCTCAATGGAACCGTTATGGAACCATAATGGTGGCGCAGCGTTTGCCGTGTCAAGCCGGGACTCCCAGCCGGCGCCTGCGCCCACCCGGCGAGCTCCGTGTAGCCGTCGCCGTCACGTCCTCACCTCCTCGGACGAGAACACCATCCTGCTGCCCGGTTCCAAGGTCTGGAGCGTCGCCGTCACTCCTCGCGAGGGCTCCTCGTGCGTGACAGCCGCCGCACCTCCTTCGAGATTCCCTTCCACCGCTCCCGCTCCGCCCGCGCCGCGCCCCCCTCCCGGCGCCGCGCCTGCCACTCGAGCTCGAGCGCGAGCTTCCGGTGGCTCTCCACGCGCTCCCCGTCGATCCGCCCCTCGGCGACCGCCTCCCGGACGGCGCACCCGGGCTCCGACTCGTGGGTGCAGTCCCGGAACCGGCAGCCCGCCGCGATCGCGGCGAGGTCCTCGAACGCCGCGTCGAGCCCGCTCGCGTCCCAGAGCCGCAGCTCGCGGATTCCCGGCCCGTCCACGAGCGCGCCTCCGCCCGGCAACAGGAAGAGCTCGCGCCCCGACGTCGTGTGCACGCCCCGGTCGTCGGAGGCACGGACCGGCGCGGTGCGCTGGGCCTCGCGGCCGAGGAGCGCGTTCGTGAGCGTCGACTTCCCCGCCCCGGAGGGGTCGACGAGGACGCCGGTCCGGTCGGGACTCAGGCGCGCGGCGAGCGCCGCGACCCCCGCGCCGGTGAGCCCGGAGGCGACCTCCACCTCGACGGCGGGCGCGGCGGCGCGGGCCTCCGCCACCGCGG
>JBBIPT010000100.1:0-12932 GCA_037442705.1 Anaeromyxobacter sp. | reverse complement strand
GTCGGCCCGGGCGCCCCGCTCGCCGGCGAGGAGCTGCTCCAGCTCCACGGACTTGCGGTGCGCGGCCGCCGCGTCGCCGCGGGCCCGCTCCGCCACCGCGCGCGCGGCGGCGAGCTCCGACTCGAGCTGCGAGACGCGGCACTCGAAGAAGACGATCTTCTCGAGCGCGCTCCGGAGGTAGCCCTCCGGCTCCACGATGGTCTTCGGCCCGCCCTTCACCCCGTCCATTCGCCCGCCTCGCCCACCGTCCGCCCTGCGCCCAAGGAAGATCTCCGATGGATCCCGAGATCTTGCGCCGATATCGGAGACTACGACACGGGGATCCCCGAGGCAAATTCTTGACGGGCGGGGAGAGCGGGCGGATCGGGGGGGCGGCTCCGGCCGAACGAGAACTCGTCGGGAGGTGATGGCGCGCCCGCGGTCCGGGTCCGGGGACGCATGGACGGACCGGACCCGCGGGGAACCGCTACGCCCCCGCCCCCGGCACCACCTTCTCGAGTCCGTGGGACCGCGCCCCCCTCTCCCCGCGCAGCAGCAGGAACGAGAAGAGGAAGCCCGCGAAGGCGAGGCCGGCGAGCATCCACATCGCCGGGAGCCAGCCGGCGGGGTTCTCCGCGCTCGCGTCCCCGGCGTCGTTCGCCGCGCCGATCCCCCAGCTCATGAGCGCCCAGCCCGCCTGCTGGCAGAACGTCATGAGGGCGTAGGCCGAGCCGAGCCGCGTCTCGGGGACGAGGTAGGTCACGGCCGGCCAGAGCACCGCCGGCACGAGCGCGAAGGCGACACCGAGCATCGCGACCGGGATCCAGAGCGGCGCCGCGCCGTAGGCCATGATCAGGAACGGCGGCACGAGCAGCGCCGCTCCGGCCGTCATGAGGAGCGCGCGCTTCCCGAAGCGGTCGGCGACGAGCCCGAAGAGCGGCATCCCGAACATCGACACGAGGGGCAGGATCGACTTGAGGTTCCCCGCCGCCTCCGGCGAGACGCCGTGCGCCTCGATGAAGTAGAGGTTCGCGAAGGTCCGGAACGGGAAGATCGTCGCGTAGAAGGCGACGCAGAGCCCGACGACCCACCAGTAGGCCCGGTCGAAGCGCACGAGGTCCGCCAGGACGAGCCTGTCGGCCGCCGGGGGCGCGCCCACGCGGTACCTCGCCGAGGCGGACCGCTCCAGCGCCGCGTACGCGGCAGAGAGGACGAACCAGGCGCCCCCGAGCCCGGCCGCGACGACGAGCGGCGGCTGCCAGGCGTCGAAGAGCTCCTTGGCGAGGTCCGGTGAGCGGTCTGCCACCCAGGAGCCGAGCCGGGCGATGAAGAGCTGCACCGCGAGGGCGAAGGAGATCTCCCGGCCGCGGAACCAGCGGGCGACGACGGCCGTCGCCGTCACGATGTAGAGCTCGCCCCCGACGCCCATCACGAACCGGCCGGCGGCCATCGCCGCGACCGGGGCGCCGGGGAAGGCCTGGGGCAGGAAGGCGATGAGGACGCTGCCGGCGGCACCGATCGCCGAGAAGAGGAGCGCGGCGCGCGGACCGCCGAGCCGGTCGATGAGCACGCCCCCCGCGAGGAGCGTGAGGAGCGCCGCCACGTTGTACGCCGAGTCAAGGAGCCCCACCTGCTGGTCGGTGAAGCCGAGCTGCGACTGGAGGAGCGGCGTGACGGGGTAGAGCGCGTCGAAGACGTAGTAGTTCCCGAACATCGCGCAGCTCATCACGAGGAGGACGAGCCATCGCGTCGCGCGCGGGGCCTCGGGGCGGGCGTCGGGGGCAGGGACGGTCATGAGCGCTTCACCCTCGCGGCGCGGACCTTCGTCACGCGGCGGGGGTTCGCCTCCGCGATCGTGAAGACCCACCCCTTCCAGAAGAAGCGGTCCCCCTTCGACGGGATCGCCCCGGCGAGCGAGTTCAGGAACCCGCCCATGGACTCGTAGCCCTTGTCCTCGGGGATCCCCGCCCCCGAGGCCCGGTTGAAGTCGCCCACCGGGGTCTGCCCCGCGACGGTGAAGGTCCCGTCCGCGTGGGCCTCGACGGCCCGCGCCTCCTCGTCGAACTCGTCGCGGATGTCGCCGACGATCTCCTCGAGGACGTCCTCGATCGTGCAGAGCCCCATGACCCCGCCGTGCTCGTCCACGACGAAGACCATGTGGAGCCGGTTCCGCTGCATCTCGCGCAGGAGCTGGTCGATCGGCTTCGACCAGGGGACGAAGTGGGCGGGCCGCAGCACGTCCGCGAGGACGATGAGCTCCGGGTGGGCGAGGAGCGGCACGAGGTCCCGCGCGTGGAGCACGCCCTCGATCCGGTCGAGGTGCTCCCTGAAGACAGGCATCCGCGAGTGCCCCTCCTCCGCGAGGACCCGGATGATCTCCGGCACGGGGGCGTCCACGTCCACGGCGATCACCTCGGTGCGGGGGATCATCACGTCGCGGGCGATCTTCTCGCGGAACTCGAAGACGGCGTGGATGAGCTCGCTCGTCGCCTCGGCCCCCGCCCCCGGCGTCCGCCGCGCGTACTCGGCGAGGGCCCGCTCCATCTCGTCGAGGGGCGGCGGCGGGAGGGAGAAGCGGGCGCGCCCCAGGGAGAGCGCGCGCACCGCCACCCGGAGCGGCCGGAACGCGGCGCGCAGGAGCCGGAAGGGGACCGCGAGCGCGAGGGCGACCCCCTCCCCGTGCGCCGCGCCGACGGCGCGGCTCGCCCCGGCGAGGACGAGGGAGAGGAGCACGGCGGCCGCCGCCCCGCCCGCGCCAGCGAGCCACGGCAGGGAGGGGGCGAGCTCCGCGGCCGCGCCGCCGGCGACGAAGCCGGCGAAGACCGTCGAGAGCGTGACCACCGCCCGCCCGGTGAACGCCGTCTGCTCCGGCTCCTCGAGGAGCTCCGCGAGCGCCCGCGCCCGCGCGCCCGCCCCGTGCTCCGAGGCGAGCTCCTGGGCTCGTGGCAGCCCCACGGCGACGAGCGCGGCCTCGAGGGACGCCGCGACGGCTCGGACGAGGAGGAGGCCCGCCGCGAGGGCGGCGAGGGGGAGGAAGGCTCCTGTTTCCGGGACCGCCATGGACTCCCCACGCTAGACGGAAGGGATGGGCGGGGGAAGGCTTTCCGCAAAACCCCCGGAATCATCGCGCCATCGAGCCCCGGGGCGAGCCCCTCCCGGGCGGAGCGGATCTGCTATAAGACCTCGCCATGGCGAAGAAGGCGAAGGTGTTCGTGACGCTGAAGCGGGGCGTCCTCGACCCCCAGGGCTCGGCGGTGAACCGCGCACTCCACGCGATGGGCTACGGCGAGGTCTCCGACGTCCGGCTCGGGAAGCTCATCGAGGTGACCCTGGACGGGAGCGTCCCCGAGGCGCAGGAGAAGGCCCGGCTCGACGAGATGTGCAGGAAGCTCCTCGCGAACACGGTCATCGAGGACTACAGGATCGAGCTGTGAAAGTAGGCATCGTCACCTTCCCCGGCTCGAACTGCGACCACGACGTCTACCACGTCGTGAAGCACGCCTGCGGCGCCGAGGCGGTCTACGTCTGGCACAAGGACCGGCTCGCCGCGGGGCTCGACGCCGTCGTCGTCCCCGGCGGCTTCAGCTACGGCGACTACCTCCGCTGCGGCGCCCTCGCCCGCTTCTCCCCGGTGATGGAGGACGTCGTCGCCTTCGCGAAGGCGGGCAAGCCCGTCCTCGGCATCTGCAACGGCTTCCAGATCCTCTGCGAGGCGGGGCTCCTCCCCGGCGTCCTCATGCGGAACGCCTCGCTCAAGTTCATCTGCCGCGACGTGACGATCCGCGTGGAGGGGGACGCGACCCCGGTGACCCTCGGGCTCGGCGGCCAGGCCCTCACGATGCCGATCGCCCACGCCGAGGGGAACTACTTCGCCGACGAGGAGACGCTCCGGCAGCTCGAGGGCGAGGGGAGCGTCGTCTTCCGCTACGTCGGCGGGGCGCCGAACGGCTCCGCGCGCGACATCGCCGGGATCTCGGGCGGGCCGCGCCGGAACGTCGTCGGGCTCATGCCCCACCCGGAGCGGGCGGCGGAGTCGATCCTGGGGCGCGAGGACGGCAGGAAGCTCTTCGAGGCGCTGCTGTCCTGAGCGACGCGCTCCTCGCTCACCCTTCCGTTCGTGGTGAGCCTGTCGAACCACGAACGGCCGCGAGCCCGCCCGCCCTTCGACACGCTCGGGGCGAGCGGAGACGGGGAGCAGCACGCCTGGGTCGCAGCACCGGACGGACCGCATCGATGCAAGTCGACCTGAAAGGACCGGCCGGCCGCCTCGAGGGGCTCCTCGACGAGCCCGAGGGCGCGACCTTCGCCGCGGTGGTCTGCCACCCACACCCGCGCTTCGGCGGGACGATGCACAACCACGCGACCTACCGGCTCGCGAAGGCGGTCCAGGCGCGCGGGGGCGCCGCGCTCCGCTTCAACTTCCGCGGGGTGGGCCGCTCCGCCGGCACCTACGACGCGGGCGGCGGCGAGGCCTCCGACGCGGTCGCGGCGATCGACTGGCTCGCCCGGGAGCGGCCCGGCCTCCCCCTCCTCGCCTTCGGCTTCTCCTTCGGCGCCTGGATGGCCCTCCTCGCCGGCGGCTTCGACGATCGGGTCCGCGGCGTCCTCCTCGCCGGCCTCGCCCTGCGCGCGCCCGATCTGAAGCGCCTCCGCGAGTCGGACCGCGTCCGCGAGGTCGCGAAGCCGGTCGCGATCGTCCAGGCGGAGTCGGACCCGTTCGGCACCCCGGCCGAGATCGAGGCGGCGATCGCGGGCTCGGCGGGGCCGCGACGGCTCGCCGTCGTGAAGGGGGCGACCCACCTCTTCGAGGAGGACCTCCAGGCCCTCCGGCGCGAGGTCGAGGGGTCCATCGGCTGGCTCCTCGGGAGCGGCGCGTGACGCTCGAGGCCCGCCGCGCCGGGGACGCGATCGCCCGCTCCGCCGGGAACCTCGCCCGCATCTGGCGCGCGGCCCGGGTGCAGGCCCGCACGCTCCGCTTCCCCGGGCTCCTCGACGGGATCGTGGAGGACTTCCTCTCCCGGGCGGGCGAGGGGCTCGCCGCGGCGCGCGACCCCGCGCTCGTCTGGCCCGGGACGAAGGGGCTCGTCCGGCTCGACCCCGCCGACCTCGCCGCCTCGCGCGCCGAGATCGACGCGGAGTGGGACCTCGCCGCCGAGGTGCTCGACTCCACGTGCGAGGCGCTCGACGCCGGCGAGGCGGCGGCGGAGTGGCTCGCGCGGGCGATCGTGATCGCCCGGGCCGGGTCGCGCACGCTCGACGAGGGCGGGGGCCCCGAGGGGATCGCCGTCGCCTGGCTCCTCTCCGCTACGCGCCCCGCCGCGCGCATCTCCGCACGGCCCTGAGCAGCTCGTCCACCCCGAAGGGCTTCTGGATCGTCTCCTCGGCGTCCACGCCCGTGGGGCGCCCGAGCGCCGTCACGACGATCACGGGGACGCCTGCGACCTCCGGGTCGGGGTCGGCCCGCTGCGCCGCGCGGAACTGCCAGCCGTTCATCCGGGGCATCGTGAGGTCGAGGAGGACGACGGAGGGGTGGAAGGCCCGGAGCTTGCGGAGCGCCTCCTCGCCGTCGCGGGCCGCGATGACCTGGAAGCCGTCGTGCGCGAGCGCCTCGGTCATCGCCTCGCGGATGTCTCTCTCGTCGTCGACCACCAGCACCGATGCCATTCACGCGAGGAGGTGCGCACGCCTCCACCGGGAGGCAACTCCCGCCGGGGCGGGCTCCGTGGGGGCGACCCATCAGAGGCCGCGAGGGACTTCCTCACGGCCTCTCACGACCGTGCCCAACGCCGCTCGTGGTTCCCCCGAGCCTGTCGAGGGGTCACCACGGGCGGACAGGTGAAGGTCCGCTACCCCCGAGCCTGTCGAAGTGCGAACGCCGGGACGCGAGTGAGCACCGCCATCAGGTCCCGGCGAACTGGACCCCCTCGAAGACGAGGGTCGGCGTCCGAGACGAGGAGTACGGGTAGGGATCGTTTCCCACGGCGACGAGCCGCTTCCAGAGCTCGAGGTGGTTCCCGGAGACGTTCATCTCGCCCACCGGCTCCGCGACCTTCCCCCCGCGCACGCGGAAGCCCCGCACCCCGAGGGAGAAGTCCCCCGTCGTCCCGTTCGAGTTCCCCCCGAGGAAGCCGGTGACGAGGATCCCCTCCCCCATCGCGGCGAGGAGCCCCTCGCGGGAGAGGTCGCCGAGGCCCCAGGCGAGGTTGGACTGGCGGGCGGTCGTCGGCGGGAGGCCGAGCTTCCTCCCGTAGTACGTGTCGACGAAGTAGGTCCGGAGCGCGCCCCGCTCGAAGATCGGGAACGGGCGCGCCGCGATCCCCTCGGAGTCGTAGAGGCGCGAGCCGAGGCCGCGCGGGACGAGCGGGTCGTCCGAGACGTGGAGGAGCGGGCTGCCGATCGAGGCGCCGAGCTTCCCCTCGAGCCAGGAGCGCTTCTGCTGGATCGCGGCGGCGGCGAGCGGGCCGAGGAGCGCTCCGACGAGCCGGCCGGCGGCGCGGCTGTCCACCGCCATCGGGAGGACGGCCGACGGCCCCTTCACCGCACCGATCCGGGCGACGGCGCGCTCCGCGGCGCGGCGCCCCACCGCCTCCGGCGACTCCACCGCCGCCCGGAAGCGGGCCCCCGAGGCCCCGTACTCCTCCGGCCGGCGGCCGTCCGGGTCCTTCACGGTCGTCTCCGCGGAGATCCAGAAGTCGGTCCCGCGCTTCGTCCCCTCGAAGCCGTTCGTCTGGACGAGCGTGCTCTCCGCGCGCGTGTCGGAGACGCCGGTCGTGACGGAGAGGATCTTCCCGGCGCCCGGGACGGAGCGCGCCGCCGCCTCCGCCGCCTCGGCCATCCGGCGGCGGGTCCCGGCGTCGAGGCCGGCGTGGGAGGGGTCCTCGAGCTCGAGGTCCACCTGCGCCTGGCCCCGGTAGAGCTCCGGCTCGGGGAGGCGGCGGTGCGGGTCCGGGGCGAGGGTCCGGGCGAGGGCGACCGAGCCCTCGACGAACCTCTCGAGCGCCTCGGGGCGCAGGTCGCTCGTCGAGACGGCGGCGTAGCGGCCGTCCACGTAGAGGTCGAGGCCGAGTCCGCGGGTCGTCGCCTCCGTGACCCGCTCGATCTTCCCGTCGCGCCAGGCGACCTCGACGTGGCGGGCGAGGTAGGAGCCGGCGGCCGCCTCGCGCGCGCCCTTGCGCAGGGCGAGGTCCGCCGCGCGCCGGGTGATCTCCAGGAGATCCTTCACGAGCCCCTCCCGCCCACCGTCATCTTCGACACCCGCACCGTCGGGAGCCCCTGGGAGACCGGCACGCTCTGGCCGTCCTTCCCGCAGGTCCAGCCGCCCTCGTCGATGGAGAGGTCGCCCGCGACCATGTCCACGTCGAGGAGGGCCTGCGGCCCGTTGCCGATCACGTTCACGTCCTTCACCGGCCGGGTGAGCTTCCCGTCCTCGATGAGCCAGCCGTTCTTCACGTAGAAGGTGAAGTCGCCCGCGCCGATGTTCACCTGGCCGTTCGAGAAGTTCTCGCAGTAGATCCCCCGCTTCACGGAGCGGACGATCTCCTCCTGCGAGTGGGGGCCGGGGAGCATGTAGGTCGAGCGCATCCGCGGAAGCGGCGCGTGCCGGTAGCTCTCGCGCCGGCCGCTGCCGGTGGGGGCGACGCCGTAGTGGCGGGCGGAGATCGCGTCGTGGAGGTAGGTCGCGAGGACGCCGTCCTCGACGAGGCGGGTCGTCCCGGCCGCGTTCCCCTCGTCGTCCACGTTGATCGCGCCGCGGGCGCCCGGGGGGGTCGCGTCGTCCACGATGTTCACGAAGGGGGCGGCGATCTTCTTCCCGATCTTGTCGGCGTAGATGGAGACGCCCTTGCGGTTGAAGTCGGCCTCCATCCCGTGGCCGATCGCCTCGTGGAGGAGGATCCCGGAGGAGCCGGCGGCGAGGACGACCGGCATCTCGCCCGCGGGGGGCGGGCCCGCCTCGAAGAGGACCGTGGTCCGCTCCACCGCCTTCGCGAGGACGCGGTCGAGCCGCTCCTGCGAGTAGAACTCGAAGCCGGCGCGGCCGGCGACGTTGTAGCCGTTCTGCTCCCGGCGCCCGCCCTGCTCGGCGAGGAGGGAGAGGAAGAGGACCGTCATCGGGAGGGAGTCCTCGACGACGCGGCCGGTGGAGTCGGCGACGAGGATCGCCCCCGCCTCGTCGCGAAGATAGACGTTCACCTTCTTCACGCGCGGGTCGGCGGCGAAGGCCCGCTCGTTGAGCCCCGTGAGGAGCGGGAGCTTCTCCTCCGGGCGGACCTCCTCCCAGCGGCGGACGAGGGGGTAGCGATCCGGGAGCCCCTTCCCCACGTGGAGCTCGGTGGGGCCCGGACGGGCGGGGCCGTCGGCGATGGCCGCCGCGGTCCGGGCGCACTCGAGGAGGGCGGGGAGCGTGAGATCCTCGGTGAAGCCGTAGCCGGTCTGGTCGCCCCGGACGACCCGGACGCCGACGCCGAGCTCGACGGAGGCGTGGGCGCGGTTCACCTCGCCGTCCTCGAGGCCGACGTCGGAGGCGACGCGGTGCTGGAAGTAGACGTCGGCGTGCTCGCCGCCGCGCGAGAGCGCCGCGGCGAGCGTCTCCCGGATCATGCGCCCGGTCACCCCGAAGCGCGCGAAGTACCCGATTCCCTGGCTCTCCATGGAGGGGGGAACATAACCTTGGAGCGGACGCGGTGCCGGGGGATTCGGCGGGGGCGGCCCGTCAGCCGACGTGGTGCTTCCCGGGCCCCTTCGGCCGCGACGGCCGCGGTCGCCGCTCGGCGCGCCGCCGCAGCGCGTACCAGAGATCGTGGTCGGCCTGCAGCCCCATCCAGAGCTCCGGCGACGTGTTCAGCGCCTCCGACAGGAGGACGGCCGTCTCCGCGGTGACCCCGCGCTTGCCGTTGACGATCGTGTTCACCCGCTGGACGGGGACACCCATGCGCGAGGCGAGGTCGACCTGGGTGATGCCGCGCGGCCGAAGGTACTCCTCGAGAAGCATCTCGCCGGGCGGGGTCGGGGGTCGGGTCTTCGGCAGCATGACGGCACTCCTCAGTGGTAATCGACGATCTGGACTTCGCGGGCGTCTCCGCGCTCGAACCTGAAGACGATCCTGTACTGGTCGTTCACCCGGATGCTGAAGAAGCCCACGTGGTCCCCCTTCAGCGCCTCGAGCCTGTTCCCTGGGGGATCCGCGAGGTCCCGGGGTTCCCTCGCCCGGTTGAGGCGGTCGAGCTTACGCTGCGCCGCCGGCCAGAGGTGGCGCGGCAGGCACCGCCGGGCGGCCTTGCTGGCCGTCCCGTGAAACACGTCCTCGGTACCCCGGTCGGCGAAGTCGAGGATCATGCGCGCTATTATCACTTTACCGGGTGCCGTGCAACTCGGCATCCAGGGACGGCCCGGTCGGGATGCGCGAGCCGGGGCCTCACCGCCCGAGCCCGGTCCGCAGCCCCGCCGCGAACGACCCGCCCCGCCCCGAGGCCCCACCCCGGAAGCTCCCCTCGAGGTAGACCGCGACCGGCCGGTCGTTCACCGCGAGCACCGTCCGCTCGGCCGCGAGCGTCGCCTCGAGGAACCCGTCCGTCCCGCCCGGCACCGACAGGACCGAGCCCCCGCGCGCGACGAGGGCGAGCACCGTGAGCCCGTCCCGTGCCTCCACCCGCGCGTCGAGGACGCCCGCGGTGAACGGCACGATCCCGTGCACCGCCTCGGTGTCCGCCGGGACCCGGACGGTCCACGCGACCTCCGGCCCGAAGGCGAGCCGGCGGACGACGCCGTGGCCGCCGAGGTCGAGGAGGAGCGCGGAGCGGAGCGGCGCGAGCCGGAGGTCGCGCCGGGCGGAGGCGTCCCAGCCGACGCCCCCCACCTCCACGACGAAGCCCACGTCGAAGGGGAACGGGACCCGGATCGGCCGCGGCGCGGGGAGGAGGAGGAACGGGCTCGTCCGGTGGCGGACGAAGGTCCCGCGCCAGGCGAGCGCCCGGGCCTCCCGCGGCTCCGCCTCGCCCGCGACGAAGGCCGCCCGCGCCTCGACGAAGTCCATGTCGCGCAGCCACTCGAGGTCCCCCGCCTCGGTGCGGAGATCCCTCCGCCAGCGCCAGGCGGCGCGCGCCTCCGAGGCCCCGCCCGCGAGCGGCTCCTCCCGGCCGTAGGCGCCGCCGAGGGAGAGCTCGAGCCCGTTCCCGGGGTCGAAGCAGACGCGGAAGGATCGGCCGCGCCCGTCCGTCGCGACGCACGGGTCACCCGCCGGGGCGGCGAGCGCGAGGGCGAGGAGGGCGGAGAGCACGCCCCCGCCTACAGCTTCTCCTGCGCGACCGCGCCGCGCGGCGCCGGCGCCCAGAAGCTGAACCGGAGCGAGGCCGTCCCCTGCGCCTCCCAGCCGGTGGGGAGCCCCGGCACGTCGTTCCGCTTCTGCACCCGCGCGTCGAGCACGGCGGTCACCGGCTGGTCGTTCACCGCGAGGAGGATCACCTCGTACTCCGCCTTCGCGGTGAGCCGCGTCCGGCCGTCGGGGAGGCGCGGGACGGCCGCGTCCTTCGGCTGGTAGTCGCCCGTGCCGGTCGTCAGGAGCCGCTCCGCGAGGGCGGTGAAGCGGACGCCGTGGAAGCCGTCCCGATCGATCCCGAGTTGGAGGTCCACGGCGCCGTGAGGGACCCAGGCCGCGCCGTCGAGCTGCTCGGCGCTCTCGTAGCCGGCGCCGGCGCGGAGCCGGACGAAGGAGGCGAGGTCGCGCGAGCGCCAGAGGTCGAGGGTCACCGCGGCGGAGGCGACGCCGGTCCGATCGAACCAGCCCGTCTCCGTGCGGAAGGTCTCGAGCCGCGCCACCTCCGCCCAGAGGCCGACGTAGAGGGGCGGGTCGAAGCGGCGCGGCTTCCCCACGAAGGTCGTGATCCGGATGAGGGGCGAGGGGTAGGCGCGCGAGGCGTCCACGGCGAAGGCGGTCGCCTCGGCGTAGTCGCCGTCGAAGGCGGCGTAGGTCTCGAGGAAGCGCATCCGGGCGAGGGCGGGCGCGCCGAGCAGCCGGAACGGGTAGTCCCAGCGGATCCCCGCGGTCGCCTCCCCCGCGCCGGAGCCCGGGAGGCCGCCCGCCCCCCATCCCGCGCCGAGCCAGAAGCGGCGGTTCAGGTCGAAGGAGACCTGCATCACGCGCTGCCGCTCGTCGCGGATCCAGCCGGCGGGCGCCTCGGCGAGCGCCGGCACGATCGCGTACCCCTGCCCCGCGAGGTCGTCCTCGCGCCAGCCGGGCGTGACGCAGGCGGGGACGCGCTCGAGCCCGGCGACGGCGAGGCCCTCCGCGGAGAGCTCCGCGTCGGGGGCGACGAGGCACCTCTTCCCGTTCGCGTCGCACTGCGCGCGCCAGCGGCCGCCGATCGCGCGCTCGAAGCAGCGGCTCGTGCGGCCGGGGACGAGGGCGGGCGCCCCCGGCTTCACGAGCGCCGCGGCGGCCTGCTTCCCGGGCGCCGCGACGAGCCGCGGCTCCGCGAGCGGGAGCGGCTGCACGGGCGGCGCGGGCTCGGCGACGGCGGCGGGCGGCCTCGCGGGAGGAGGGGGGGGCTCGGCCTGCCCGAGGGCGAGGGCGAGGAGGGACAGCGCGTGGACGACCGTCATGGCGGCCTCCGGAGAGGGGTCCACCGGGTGGAGGCCGGGCGCGGCCTGTCCGTGACACCCCCCTCGGGATCCGAGTTTCCTCCCGCGGGGCGCGGCGGGGAAGTGCTAAGAATTTCGCATGACCAAGGCCCACGTGAACGGCGCGGATCTCCACTACGTCGACACCGGCGAGGGGAAGAGCGCCGTCCTCCTCCTCCACGCGTTCCCGCTCCACTCCGGGATGTGGGCCCGCCAGATCGCTGCGCTCGAGAAGCAGCACCGCGTGATCGCCCCGGACTACCGCGGCTTCGGCAAGAGCGGCGGCCCGCCGGAGGTCGCGTCGATGGACATCCTCGCCCAGGACGTCCGGACGCTCCTCGCGCACATCCGCGTGGAGCGGGTCGCGGTCGCCGGCCTCTCCATGGGCGGCTACCTCGCCTTCGAGCTCTTCCGCCAGGCGCCCGGCCTCTTCCGCGGCCTCGCGCTCTGCGACACGCGGGCCGGGGCCGACGCCGACGAGGGGCGCGCGAACCGGGAGAAGTTCGCGAGGAGCGCGATCGAGAAGGGGCTCACCTGGGTGGCGGACGAGATGACGCCGAAGCTGCTCCGGCCCGAGCCCGACGCCGCCGCGGTGAAGGAGGTCCGCGCCCTCATCGCCGGCGCGACCCCGGCCGGCGTCGCCGCCGCGCAGCGCGGGATGGCGGCCCGGCCGGACAGCTTCCCCACCCTCGCGCAGATCGGCTGCCCGACGCTCGTCGTCGTGGGCGAGGAGGACACCCTCACGCCCGTCGCCGAGTCGGAGAAGATGGCGGCGGCGGTGAAGGGGGCGAAGCTCGTGAAGATCCCGAAGGCGGGCCACCTGCCGAACGTCGAGAGCCCCGAGGCGTTCAACCGGGCGCTCGCGGAGTTCTTCGGGGGGCTGGGGGCGTAGGAAAGCCCGGCGCCTCGAACGGGCGCGCCGGGCGATCCGTCCCGTCAAGCCTACGGCACGTACGTGCTCGCGCGGATGCCGGTGGCGCCAGCGTTGCCGCCCGTGCCGCCCGCGCCCGAGTTGCCGATCGAGTAGCTGACGTTCGCCATCGTGAAGGTGGTCGTCGCGTCCCTCAGGAAGCCGATGCTGGGGCCGCCACCTCCGCCGCCGCCCGAGCCGCCGTACCCGCCCGAGCCGCCGCGCCCGCCTGCACCCCCGCAGCCGATCTCCGACGCGCAGTAGCACTGGGCCGCGCCGCCGCTCCCGGGGCTGCCTCCGCCGCCGCCGTAGCCACCCCGCCCGCCGGTGCCGCCGTTCCCGGTGACGAGCGAGGTCGTCCCGATCGTGACTCCCGTGGAGGAGAAGGCGATCAACGCGAACGAGCCACCGGCGCCGCCTCCACCGCCGC
>JBBIPT010000099.1:0-12971 GCA_037442705.1 Anaeromyxobacter sp. | reverse complement strand
GACCGCTGTCCCTGCGGCAGCGGCCGCAAGTACAAGGCGTGCTGCCTGCCCGAGGACCTCGCGGCGGGCGGCGGCGGGTGATCCGGGACGGCTACGGCTTCACCGCCGCGCGGCCGGGTCGAGCCGTCACCCCACCCTCTCCGGGAACAGCCCCGGCATCCAGCGGGGCGCGAGCGCAGCGGGGAACGCGAGCCGCAAGGGGGCGCGCGGGCCGGCGAGGGGATCGCGAGGTCTGGGCCGGCAGCGCTGTCCGACCCACGTGCAACACTCCGCGAGTCCCCGGCCGCCCAGGGCGGCCGCCATCGCCATGTCCTCGGCCCCGAGCACGCGCGCGCCCGCGCTGGACCACTCCTCGTTGGAGGTGCTTCGCCGCGCGCACCCGGCCTGGCGGCTGCTCCTCGCGGACCACGCCCCGCTCGCCGTGTCCTTCCTCCACCGCGCGTTCATCGCCGAGAACGCCCGATCGATCCCCGGGCCCACGCTCGCGTCGCTGCTCGACGACGACCTGCACGCCCTGCGCGCGCAGCACGGCGAGGACCGTTACCCCCGGTCCGCCGCCGACTACCTCGACGAGTGGGCGGACGACGGCCACCGCTGGCTGCGGAAGTACTACCCCCCGGGAAGCGACGAGCCCGCCTACGACCTCACCCCGGCCACCGAGAAGGCTCTCGAGTTCGTCGCCTCGCTGGAGCGGCCCCAGCGCGTGTCCACCGAGTCGCGCCTCCTCACCGTGCTCGAGCTGCTCCGCCAGCTCGCGCTCGGCACGCAGACCGATCCCGCCGCTCACCTCGCGGACCTCGAGCGGCGGCGCGACCGGATCGACGAGGAGATCGCGCGGGTCCGCGAGGGGCGTGTCGAGACGATGGACTCGGCCCGCGTGCAGGACCGCTTCTCGGCGCTGGCTGCTACGGCGCGGGCCCTCCTCGCCGACTTCCGAGAGGTCGACCAGGGGTTCCGCGACCTCGACCGCGCGACGCGGGAGCGAATCGCGACCTGGGACGGCGGCAAGGGCGCGCTCCTCGACGACGTCCTCGGCGGCCGGGACGTCATCGGCGACTCCGCCCAGGGCCGGAGCTTCCGGGCGTTCTGGGACTTCCTCATGTCGCCGCACCTCCAGGAGGAGCTCGCCGCGGGGCTCGAGCGCGTCCTCGCGCTCCCCGCCGTCCAGGAGCTCGAGCCCGACCCGCGCCTCGCCCGGATCCACCACGACTGGCTCGCCGCCGGCGACGTCACCCAGCGGACCGTCGCGCGCCTCTCGGCCCAGCTCAGGCGCTTTCTCGACGAGCAGCAGTCGCGCGAGACGCGCCGCATCGGGCGGCTCGTTCGCTCGATCGAGGAGCACGCCGTCGCGCTCCGCGACGCTCCACCCGCCGGGGTCGCCGCGGAGGTGGACGACTTCGGACCCGAGCTCCGGCTCCCCCTCGAGCGGCCGCTCTTCGAGCCGCCGTTCCGTCCCGTCTTCGCGGGCGGCGCCATCGAGGGGGCGCTCGAGGACGTCCCGGCGGAGGCGCTGTTCGAGCAGCAGTGGGTCGATCGGTCCGCGCTGCGCGAGCGCGTGGCGGCCGCGCTCCAGCGGCGGTCCCAGATCTCGCTCTTCGAGGTCCTCGCGGAGCGCCCGCTCGAGCGGGGGCTCGCCGAGCTCGTCGCCTGGTTCGCGGTCGCCGCGGACGACCCGGGCGCGCTCATCGACGGCGACCGGACCCAGCTCATCGAGTGGGAGGACGCTCGGGGTGTCCGCCGCCGTGCCACGGTGCCCACCGTGATCTTCACCCGTCCGACCCTCTCGGCCGTTCCGAAGGAGGCGCACCCGTGAGCCCCGCCGCCGGACCACAGCCAGGGCGGGACCCGCTCCCCGCGCTGCTCGTGGCCCTCATGAAGGGACTCGTCGACGCGCAGGACGACGCCGTGGTGTGGCAGGACCTCCTCCTCCTCCACGCGAGGATCCGCGATCACGTGGCGCTCCTCGGGCTCGAGCTCGTAGTGGACGAGGCCGAAGGGTACGCGTTCCTCCGACAGCGGCCGCCCTCCGAGGGGGCGTCCGAGGTCCCCCGGCTCGTGCCACGCCGGCCGCTCGGCTACTCCGTGAGCCTCCTCCTCGTCCTCCTTCGCAAGCGGCTCGGCGAGCTCGACGCTTCCGGCGGCGACACCAGGCTCATCCTCTCGCGGGCCGAGATCTCCGACCTCGTCCGCCTGTTCCACGCGGATCGCACGGACGAGACCAGGACCGCCGACCGGATCGACGCGGACGTCGCGAAGGTGGTCGAGCTGGGGTTCCTGCGCCGGCTGAAGGGCTCGGAGGAGCGGTTCGAGGTCCGCCGCCTCCTCAAGGCCTTCGTGGACGCGCAGTGGCTCGAGGCCTTCGACGCGAAGCTCGCCGCCTACCGGGACCACGCCGCGCAGGGCGCCCGGAAGGACGGGGCTCCGTGACCGGCACCCGGACCACCGCGCCCGAGCCCGGGCGCCTCGACTTCGCCGCCTCCGACGAGCGCACCGGGTTCCGGCTGCGGCGGCTCGAGGTCTACAACTGGGGCACCTTCCACGGATGCGTCTGGCCGGTCCGCGCCGACGGCCGAAACACGCTCCTCACGGGCGAGGTCGGCTCGGGGAAGTCCACGCTCGTCGACGCGCTCACCACCCTCCTCGTCCCTCCGCAGAAGCTCTCCTACAACCGGGCGGCCGGCGCGGACGCCCGCGAGCGGACCGCCCGCTCCTACGTCCTCGGCCACTACAAGGCGGAGCGCGGCGAGGGAGCCGCCTCGGTCCGGCCGGTGGCCCTGCGCGACGGAAACCAGTACGCGGTGCTCCTCGCCCAGTTCGAGAACGAGGGGTACGCCGAGGTCGTGACGCTCGCGACGGTCCTGTGGCTGTCGAGCGCGGAGGGGCAGCCCGAGCGGATGTACGTGGTCGCCGACCGGGAGCTCTCGATCCAGGAGCACTTCGCCGACTTCGGATCGGAGATCTCCGCCCTCCGGAAGCGGCTCCGCGGGCTCACGAAGGAGGTGCACGACGCGTTTCCCGCCTACGCCGCCGCCTTCCGGCGCCGCTTCGGGCTCGCGAACGAGCAGGCGCTCGAGCTGTTCCACCAGACCGTCTCCATGAAGACGGTCGGCAACCTGACCGACTTCGTCCGGCAGCACATGCTCGAGCCCTTCCCCGTAGAGGAGCGGATCGACGCGCTGGTCCGGCACGTGGACGACCTCGTGCGGGCCCACGACGCGGTGCTCCGGGCGAAGACCCAGATCGCCCGGCTCGAGCCGCTCGTCGCCGACTGCGATCGGCTCGCCGCCGTGCGCGCGGAGACGCACGGGCTCACGCGGGCGAGAGAGGGGCTCTCGGCCTGGATCGCGCAGGCGAAGGCCCGGCTGCTCGCGGACCGCGCGGGGAAGATCGAGGCGGAGCGGGCCCGGCTCGAGGCGCGCCTCGAGGACGTCGCCGCGACGCGGACGGGGATCGCCGGCACGGCCGAGGACCTCGTCCGGGAGATCGCCGCGAACGGGGGCGAGCGGCTGGAGCAACTGCGGCGCGAGATCGACGCACTCGGCCAGGAGCGCGACGACCGGAAGCGCCGGGCGGCGCAGTACGACGCCGTCGCCCGGGATGCCGGCCTCGCGCCCGCGGAGGGCGCCGAGGCCTTCCTCTCGACCCTCCGCTCCCTCGCGGCCGTTCGCGAGGAGACCGAGATCCGGCTTGCCTCCGCACAGAACGGGCGGACCGAGTTCGAGGTCGCGTTCCGCAAGGCGCGGGAGGAGCGCGACGGGGTGGCGGCCGAGCTCGACTCCCTCCGGCGGCGGCGCTCCAACATTCCTTCGCGTCAGGTCGATCTGCGTACGCAGCTCTGCCGCGCCCTGGAGCTTCCGGAGGACGCGCTTCCGTTCGCCGGAGAGCTGATCCAGGTCCGCGAGGACGAGCGCGCGTGGGAGGGTGCAGCGGAGCGCCTCCTCCGGGGATTCGGAACCTCCCTCCTCGTGGCGGAGGCCCACTACGCGGCCGTTGCAGCCTGGGTCGACCGGACTCACCTCGGCGATCGGCTCGTCTACTATCGCGTTCGCCCCCAACGAAACTTCCGAGGCGCCGAGGCCGGTCCGCACTCGCTCGTTCGCAAGCTCGAGGTGAAGCCCGACGCGGAGCACTACGCCTGGCTCGAGGCGGAGCTGGCGCGGCGCTTCGCCTACGCCTGCTGCGACGACCTCGCGCAGTTCCGGCGGGAGCCGCAGGCGGTGACCCGCCTCGGGCAGGTCAAGGGCGCGAACGAGAAGCACGAGAAGGACGACCGCTTCGCGATCGGCGACCGGTCCCGCTACGTCCTGGGCTGGAGCAACGAGGCGAAGACCGCGGTCCTGGAGGAGACCCTCCGGGGGGTCGAGCGCCGCATCGCGAAGCTCGGCGGCGAGCTCTCCGCGACGAGCGACCGTGCCGCCGCGCTCGAGGCGCGCCGGGACGCGCTCGGCAAGCTCGCCCTCTTCGAGAGCTTCCGGGATCTCGACTGGCGCGCCTCCGCCCTCGCCATCGAGGAGCGCGCGGAGGAGCTCCGCCGGCTCGAGGCCACGTCGGACCGGCTTCGCGTCCTCCGCGCCCGGCACGAGGAGGTCCAGCGGCAGCTGCGGGAGGTGTCCGAGGCGGAGAACGAGACCCGGACCGCCAAGGGGAAGGAGGACGCCCGGCTCGAGGCCACTCGCGCGGGGCTCGCCGCCGCGGAGGCCACGCTCGCCGCGCTCCCCGAGGGTGTGCGGGAGGAGGTGTTCCCGGCGCTCGACGCGATGCGCGGCGAGTCGCTCGGCGACCGCGCGCTCACCATCGAGTCCGCCGACGCGCGGGAACGGGAGTACCGCGAGCACCTCCAGGCCCGGCTCGACGCCGAGGAGAAGCGCGCGAAGCGAATCGGCGAGCGGATCGTCACGGCCATGCAAGCCTACCGGACCGACTACCCCATCGAGGCGCGAGACGCCGACGCTTCGGTCGATGCCGCGGAGGAATACCGCCGGATGCTCGCGGCGCTCGTCTCGGACGACCTGCCCCGGTTCGAGAGCCGCTTCAAGGAGCTCCTGAACGAGAACACGATCCGGGAGATCGCCTCGTTCCACGCCCAGCTCCAGCGCGAGCGGCAGGAGACCCGGGAGCGGATCGACCGGATCAACCGCTCGCTGCGGGCGATCGACTACACCCCGGGCCGCTACATCGTGCTCGAGGCCGGCGCCTCGCCCGATCCGGAGGTCCGGGACTTCCAGGCCGGCCTCCGCGCTTGCATCGAGGGAGCGCTCTCGGGCTCGGAGGACGAGGCCTACTCGGAGGCCAAGTTCGTCCAGGTGAAGGCGATCATCGACCGGTTCCGGGGGCGCGAAGGATCGACCGAGCTGGACCGCCGCTGGACCCGCAAGGTGACGGACGTGCGGAACTGGTCGGTCTTCTCCGCGTCGGAGCGCTGGCGCGAGGACGACCGGGAGCACGAGCACTACAGCGACTCGGGCGGCAAGTCCGGAGGCCAGAAGGAGAAGCTCGCCTACACCGTGCTCGCGGCGAGCCTCGCCTACCAGTTCGGGCTAGAGGCCGGCGAGCGCCGGTCGCGCTCGTTCCGGTTCGTCGTGATCGACGAGGCGTTCGCGCGGGGCGACGACGACTCGGCCACGTTCGCGCTCGAGCTCTTCCAGCGCATGAACCTGCAGCTCCTCGTCGTCACGCCGCTCCAGAAGATCCACGTGATCGAACCGTTCGTCGCGGGCGTCGCGTTCGTGCACAACGAGGAGGGGAAGCGCTCGATGATCCGCAACCTCGGGATCGAGGAGTACCGCGCCGAGCGCGCGGCCCGGGCCGGATGAGCCCCACCGGGCGCACCGGCTGGACGACCGCGGAGGACGTCGCGGCCCAGGTCGCCCGGAGATGGGACGACGGCCGGCTGCTCGCCGCGCGGCTCGGAGGAGAGCCGGTCTTCCCGCTCCGGGTCCCCGTCCGCGGGCCGCGCTCCGCGGAGCTGGGCGACCGGTTCGACGAGGTGAAGGCGTGGCTCCGCGCGCTCGAGGCCGGGAGCAAGGCGGCGAAGGGGCACGGGTACGAGCTCGAGCGGGAGACCGTGGAGAACCGGGTGGTCGGTCTCCAGAGCCTCCCGGTCGCCGTGGTGATCGCCACGGAGGACGACGGGCTTCGCCTCATCCGGAGGTCCCGCGAGGCGGACCGCTTCGCGGCCCTCGCGGAGAGGACCCTCTCGGCCTTCCCCGAGCTCCGCCCGTGGCTCGTCCGCCGGCCGCTCGCGCTCGTCGGCGAGGCCGACGCCTGGGAGCGGGTGCTCTCGGTGCTCGCCTGGTTCCGCGACCACCCGCGGCCCGGGGTCTACCTTCGCCAGATCGACGTCCCCGGGGTCGACACGAAGTTCGTGGAGGCGAGGCGTGGGCTCCTCTCGCAGCTCCTCGACCTCGTCCTTCCGTCCTCTTCGATCGACCCGGCGTTCACCGGAGCCTCCGGCTTCGAGGGACGCTACGGCCTCCGCTTCCGCCCTCCGCTCGTGCGGTTCCGGATCCTCGACCCCGCGCTCCGGATCGCCGGGCTCTCGGACCTCACGCTCCCCGTGCCGGAGCTCGCCTCGCTCGACCTCCCGGCGAGTCGCGTCTTCGTCACCGAGAACGAGGTGAACGGGCTCGCCTTCCCGGACGTCCCCGGCTCCGTCGTCGTGTTCGGGCTGGGTTACGGCCTCGAGCGGCTCGCCGCGCTCCCCTTCCTCTCGGCGCGGCAGGTCGTCTACTGGGGCGACCTCGACACCCACGGTTTCGCGATGCTCTCCAAGGTGCGGTCGGTGATCCCGGGCGCGGCCTCCTTCCTCATGGATCGCGAGACGCTGCTCGCGCACCGGGCCCTGTGGGTGCGAGAGCCCGAGCCGCATCGAGGCGAACTGCCGGGTCTCTCCGGGGACGAGCGGGGGCTCTACGACGACCTCCGGTACGACCGGCTCGGCGAAGCGGTGCGGCTCGAGCAGGAGCGGATCGGCTTCGGGTGGGTGAGCTCCGCGTTGCGGCGCCTCGACGCCAGGGATTGAGAGGCCCTACCCGCGCTCCCCGCCCCCCTCGCTCGCCAGGAATCTGGATCCGGGCGCCCACGCAGGAGGTCCAGCGAAGATGGATCGGGCCTTCCACGCCTGGCGGACCTCTGCCCTCCCGGTGCCCGCCGCGCCGCGCCGCGCCACCGGCCCGGAATTCCGCGGCGCGCGCTGGACTCCAAGGAAGGTCGAAGCTATAAGGCGCGTTCCTCCGTCCACTTCCGGGCGGGGCAGGGCGGCGCGATATCGCCGCCCGAGAACGAGAAAGAGTCGTGACAGTAATGGCTACCGGTACCGTGAAGTGGTTCAACGACGCGAAGGGCTTCGGCTTCATCACGCAGGACGGCGGCGGCGACGACGTGTTCTGCCACCACACCGCCATCAAGGCCGACGGGTTCCGCACCCTCGCCGAGGGCCAGAAGGTGGAGTTCGACGTGACGAAGGGGCCGAAGGGCCTCCAGGCCGCGAACGTCCGCCCGCTCTGATCCGCCTCACCTGAAGTCGATGAAGCCCGGCCTCCTCCGAGGCCGGGCTTTTCGTTTGTCGGCCGTGTCCCCGGGTCATGTGTCTGTGCATGTGCGATGCTGTGGGCGTATGTGCCACTCCATGACCTCCAGCCCGTCCGGTTCCTACGAGCCGCTCCTGCCCGAGTTCTTCCCGGTGAAGCTCATCGGGGCGTTCATCGCCGTGGACTTCGTCGTGGGGTGCGGCTTCGACTGCTCGTTCTGCATCTCCCGGCGGCACCCGGCCCGCGAGGCGCTCTTCGGCGCCGGGATGACGCTCGACACCGGCATCACCCCTCGCCGGGTGCTGGCCTGGCTCCGATCGATGCCCTCGTACCGGGCCGGCGTGCAGCTCCGCATCGGACACGACACGGACGCGGGCCTGGAGTTCGAGAAGAGCCGCGAGCTCATCGAGCTGCTCGAGCCGGACCGCTCGGTCGTCTACCTCACGCGGAAGCCGCTCACCCGTCGCGAGCGCGCCTTCTTCGCGCTCCCGCGCGAGAACGTGCTGCTCAAGCTGACCGCGACGCCGCCCAGCCGCGACCTCGGCGTCGCGCGCGACCCGCTGGAGCTCCTCCGCTCGACGAGGGGCCTCGACCGCCGCCGCGTCCACTGGGTGATCGGGCCCCTCACCGCGGACAACGCAGACGGCGTCGAGCCCGTCCTCCGGAACCTGCCGGCCGGCAGCCGCCTCACGCTGAAGCCGCTGAACGTGGCCGGGCTGCCCGGCCTCGGGCTCGTGGCTCCCGTCCCCGCCGGCCGGCTCGCGGAGCTGGAGCGTCTCGCCCGCGCCTTCGGGCACGGGGTCACCGAGTGGTTCTGCCGGGACGGGCTGGCGCGGGTGGGGCAGGGTTTCTTCGACGTCGACCAGCTCACGGGCCAGGCGGACCCGGAGCGCCGCGAGCGCGACCTGGCCGCCTGTCGCTCGTGCCCCAGCCTCGCGAGGTGCCACGGCCCGCTCGACGAGGCCGCGCTGCTGCGCCGGCTCGAGGAGGAGCTCCGGGTGCTCGGCCTCACCCTTTCGGCGCCGCCGGTCCGCACCGGCCCGCGCGCCCTCCGGCTCGAGGTCCGCGAGCCGAGCTCGCGCGGCGACGAGACCTATCTCTCCCACGCGCTCGGCCAGCCGATCCGCGTGCGGCTGTCGACTCGCGAGCAGGGGGCGAGCGAGGGGGGGAGCTTCTGCAACGTGGACGCGGCGGTGCTGCGCCGCTGGTGGTCGGTGGGTTTCCTACCCGTCTCCGAGCTGAACGCCGCCGCGGCGATGGCGCTGCGCCGAGTCCGGGGACGCCTCCCGGCGGGGACGCCGCCCGCCCTCGGTCCGGGCGCGGTCGCGCCGGCGAGCGCGCCGTGCTGAGTGCTGCCGCGAAGCGCGCGAAGGAGTCCCTTCCTCCCGCGCTCGAGCTCGCGCCCGTCCGGCTGATCGGCGGCTTCGTCTGCGTGGACAGCCACCTGGGCTGCGCCGGTTGCCACTTCTGCCTCAACCGGCGGTACCGGGAGCCGCGCGAGGTGCTCGACCGGAGGATTCACCGCGACTGGGCGGAGGTCGGGCTCCCGCCGACACGGCTCGCCGCTCTCGCCGCGGGGCTTCCCGCGATCGCTCGCGGCGGAGTTCCCGTCCGGTTCGGGCACCTCTCGGACCTGCGGTTCGAGGTCGATGGAGCGGAGGCCCTGCTGGCGGCGCTGCCTCCCAGCCACCCGGTGATGCTGCTCACCCGGTTCGCGCCGTCGGTCGCCGCAGCCCGGCTCGTCGCGGCGCACCCGAACGCCTTGCTGAAGGTCTCGATCACACCGGCGGTGACCGGCGCCATCACGACGGACCTCCGGCCGCCCGAGGTGCTCGCCGCGCTCGCCGCCGTTCCGAGCGCGCGGCTCTTCGTCTTGCTGGGGCCGCTCGTGGAGGGCTCGGAGGAGCCCGTGCGCCGGCTCCTGTCCGCGCTTCCGCGGGGGGCGGCGGTGGGCTTCAAGGCGCTCGCGCCGGAGGGGCTCCCCCTTCCGGCGCGCGTCGCGCCCATCGGGCCGGAGACGCTGCGGTCCCTCGCGGACGAGGCCCGCGCCCTCGGCCTCGACGTCCCGCCCATGGCCGGCTGCCGGCTGCGTGCGACGCTCGGGATTCCCTTCTTCCGCCAGCGCGGGATCGTCGCGGACAGGGTGGGCGCATGCGACGGATGTCCCAACCGATCGGTCTGCGCCGCGGTGGAAGAGCCCCCGGACGACGCGCTCCGCGAGGAGGCCGCGGTCCTCGGCCTGCGCGTGGACGCCGTACGCCGGACGGACCGTGGCATCCACCTGGACGTGAACGCGCCGGTGGCCCGCGCGGACGAGACCTTCCTTTCCGAATCGCTCGGGTGGCCCGTCTTCCTGTCGCGCGTTCACCGGGGGCCGGGCTTCCGGGTCGTGGAGCTGGACGAGGAGGTCCTGCGCCGCTGGGAGCGCACGGGCTTCTTCCCCGTCACCGCGCTCGCGGCCGCCGTCGCCGGGATGAAGGCGCTCTGCGGAGCGCGGCCGCACCCTCGCGCGCCTTTCACTCCCCGGGGATGAGGCCCGCCGCCGCCAACGCCGCCCCTTGGGCGCCGCGGCTCTCGCCGCTCGTCCTCGCCACGCCCCGCCCGGCCGATGCGGGAAACCGGTATTGTGATGCGCGTCAAAGTGGTACCGACGCGCGCGGACAAGTGGTATTAGAACTCCGATGACCGGCTACCTGAAGCGCTCCGCCGACAGGCTGATCGGCGAGCTCCTCGGTGAGCTTCCCGCGCTGCTCGTCGTCGGACCCCGAGCGACGGGGAAGACGACGACGGCGTCGAGGCACGCCTCGACGATCGTCCGCCTCGACCGGCCCGCGGAGGCCGTGGCGTTCCAGGCCGATCCGGACTCGGCCCTTCGCGGCCTCCGGGAGCCCGTGCTCCTCGACGAGTGGCAGGCGGTTCCCGAGGTCCTGGGCGCCGTGAAGCGCTCCGTCGATTCCGATCCGAGGCCGGGTCGCTTCCTCCTCACCGGATCGGTGCGCGCAGATCTCGATGCGCCCACCTGGCCCGGGACGGGCCGGCTCGTGCGGGTGCCGCTCCACGGCCTGACCGTGGCGGAGCTGCAGGGACGACCCTCCACCGAGCCCCTCCTCGATCGGCTCTCCAGGGGAAGCGACCTCACCGCGCCCCGGGACCCCCCCGATCTCCGGGGTTACGTCGCGCTTGCCCTGCAAGGCGGCTTCCCGGAAGCAGCGCTCTCCCTGTCGGAGCGGACGCGTGTGCGCTGGATCGAGAGCTACCTCGACCAGCTCCTGACCCGGGATGCGATGACCGTCGCGGGGCCCCGCGACCCGGCGAAGCTCCGGCGCTACTTCGAGGCCTACGCCCTGAACTCCGCCGGTCTGGTCGAGGACAAGACGCTGCTCGAGGCGGCGGGGCTCAACCGCAAGACCGCCACGGCCTACGAGCAGCTCCTCGTGAACCTCATGGTCGTCGACCGCGTGCCGGCCTGGACCTCCAACCGCCTGAAGCGGCTCGTCCGCTCCCCGAAGCGCTACCTCGCCGACGCGGCGCTGCTCGCCGGCAGCCTGCGCGTGGACGCGGACGCGATCCTCCGGGACGGTGACCTCCTCGGGCGCGTCCTCGACACCTTCGTCGCGTCCCAGCTTCGTGCCGAGTCGACCGTCGCCGAGTGCCGCCCGCGGCTGTTCCACCTGCGGCAGGAGCAGGGGCGCCACGAGCTCGACCTTCTCGCCGAGGTCTCGGCCATGCGGGTCGTCGCCATCGAGGTGAAGGCGAGCGCGGCGCCCCGGGCCGAGGACGCCCGTCACCTCGGCTGGCTCCGCGACCAGCTCGGCGAGCGCTTCGTCCGGGGCGTCGTGCTGCACACCGGCCCCCGCGCCTACGAGATCGACGATCGCATCCTCGCGGCCCCGATCGCGACGCTCTGGTCGCCGGCCAGGGGTTGAGGGGCGTGGACCTCGCCCCGGCGCAGGCCGCCCTCCCCCGGGCACGACCCCGTCCCGTGTCCGTCCGGCACCTACACTCCCCTCCAGACCGGAAAGGAGACGTCAAGTGCCCGAAACGAAGGCGAAACCCCTGAAGCGCCTCGGCGGCTACAGCATCGCGGAGAAGCCCTGGACGAACGTGCTCGGCCCCGTCGTGGAGGGCGCCGCGCTCGCGGCCTACTGGCGCGAGCTCGTCGCATCCTGCGTCGGGCAGCGCGAGCGGAGAGCGGCGGCCGCGAAGGAGGTGGACGCGGCGGCCGCTCGCGGCGACCTCTCGGAGGTCGGCTCCATCCTGGGCTCGCGCTACGCGATGAAGATCGAGATCAAGAGCGCGGAGGCCGTCGCCGCGCTGCTCCACCGGATCCTCGTCCCGCGCGCCCCGTTCCTCTGCGACGAGCTCTGCCCCCACGTGGCGCAGGGGGCGAGCGCCGGGCAGGTGAAGCGGTTCCTCGACACGCTCGACGCCGCCTGCAGCTCGCTTCGTGAACGGTGGCACGCGTGCGGGTACGACCACCCCTGCTACGAGGACCTCCAGGACGAGCACATGATCTACGACCGCTGGCGGACGAAGCTCTCGGCCGTCGCCCGGCAGCCGGGGTAGGAGCGGCGTCCGCGCGCCCCCCGGAGCGGATGGATGGGTACCGAGACGCAGCGGAGCCGGACCGGGACGATCTTGCGGCCGGCGATCGGCGACCGGGTCAGCCGCCGCCCTGGACTGGCCCGCCCACCACCCTCACCGCCACGAGCGCCCTCGTGAGCGCGATGTGCATCCGCGTCCCGATCGCGCGGAGCCCATCGCCGCCCCCGGCGCCGGCTCCCGCTCCGCCGTCGCCCGCGGCCACGCCGTCGGTCCCCGCGAACGCCCCCGCCGGTACGTCCGCCACCACGATCACCGGCCGCTCGAGCCCCTTCCACCGGAGGAACGTGTCGGCGACGAGCCGCCCCTCCATCTCCGGGTGGTCCGCGAGCACGAACGCGTGACGGCCGAGCCGCTCCTGCTGGTGCACCGCCCCGGTGGCCGTCTGCCCGCGGAGCGACACCACCCCGATGTCCGCGAGCGCCACCTTCTCCGCGAGGAGCCGGTCCACCTCCGCCCCGACCACCTCCGCCGTCTTCGCCGGGTCCGGGCAGCGGACGAACCGCAGGGTGCCGTCCTTCCGCGCCGCCTCGATCGCCGCCGCGTCCGCGGCCTCGCCGCCCGCCGTCGCCGCCTTCCCACCCGTGAAGCGGCGCGCGAGCGCCTCGATCCCCGGCGGGCAGCGCAGCCCCTTCCTCAGGGTGTAGCGCCCCGCGAAGAGGTCCTCCGGCGGCGCGCGGTCGGCCCAGAACCCCTGGCCCGGATCGTGGAACGCCCAGAGCCGCGCCCCCTCCGCGAGCGCTCGCACGAACCACCAGGCCTCGAACGTGAGGTCCTGCCCCTCGTCCACGACGACCGCGTCCCACGGCGGGCCGGCCTGTCCGGCCCCGCCGCCCGCGC
>JBBIPT010000098.1:0-13009 GCA_037442705.1 Anaeromyxobacter sp. | reverse complement strand
GGCGAGCGGACGGGCCCCGCCCTTCGACAGGCTCAGGGCGAGCGGACGGTGGGGTGATGGCCGTGCCCGCTTGTCTGGATCCGGATCGCTCGTGATTCTCCCGAGCCTGTCGAGGGGTCACCAGGAACGGTCTTGCGTGCACCGTGAGCGGCCATGCCCGCAGCCGTTCGCCCTGAGCCTGTCGAAGGGCGAACGCCGCGGCTCGATCCGAGCGATCACTGGCATGCCCCGGAGCGATCTCCTCGACGCATGCCGAGGCCCGGCAGCGGGAGGGGGCCGGCTCGTGCTCTTCCATCGCGACCTGCATCAGAAGTTCCCCACCGCCTCCCGCACCCCCGGCTCGAGGTCCCGCGCGTACTCCTCCTGCGCCGGGAAGCCGTTCGCGATCGCCGCCGCGACCGAGTCGGTGCCGGCAGGCACGTCCGCGACCGTGGGACCTCCCTCGCTCTGCCCCCGCTGGACGACGAAGTGGACTACCGCGACCCTGCCTCGCGCGGGGACGTCGAGCCGGTGGACGACGAAGAGGTCGGGGCTCGCGGGGTCGAGGTAGCCCGCGCCGCTCCCGAAGACGAGGCCGACGTCTCGCGCGCCGCCGAGCGCGTCCCATCCGACGAGGGCCCGCCCTCCCGCGCGCGGCGCGGCGAGCGGGACCGGCCCGGCGAGGGTGGTGAGGTAGACGGCGCGCGTGGAGACGGGCGAGGCCGATGGGTTCTCGAAGAGGTCCACGAGCCGTCCCCAGGTGGCGGACGGCGGCGAGTGGAAGGTGCGCGTGACCCGGAGGCTCGCCGCCCCGGCGGCGACGTCGCGCGCGCCGCTCCGGACGTTCTGGCTCTGCGGCCCGCCCGCGGCGGTCCACGGCGCGAGCGAGGCCCCCTCGAAGTCGCCGTTCCCGAAGCCCGCGACCGGTCCCGCGCCGTCCGCGAGGGCGACGTCGTCCACGACGACCCAGCCCTCGGCCGCGCTCCGGAGCTCGAAGGAGAGCCGCACCGTGCCCGGCGTGCCGGCCGGGATCGCGACGGCGCGGGGGAGCGGTGCGGCGGTCCCGAAGTCGCCGGCCGCGGAGTGGAGCTCCCGCAGGACCGCTCCGGTGGCGGCGTTCCGCAGGACGACGCGATAGCGCGGTGCGTGGGGCGCGGCGTCCGCGCCGAGGAGACTCCCCGCACGGAGCGAGCCGCGCTCGATCCAGGAGAGGGTGTAGCTCGTGCCGGCGGAGAGGGAGAGGTCGCGCTGGAGGCGGGAATCGGCCGTTCCGTTCAGGTAGCCGGAGCGGGCGCCCGACAGGGCCGGCAGGCCTATCTCGACGCCGTCGGAGACCGCCGCCGTCCGCAGGCCGTCCGCCTCCCCGAAGAGCGGGGTGAGGAAGGTGACCTCGGCCGCGTCCTGGTCGAAGGGGAAGGTCGACGCGAGGGGTCCGGCTCCCCCGCGGACGAGGTCGTCGGTGAGGCTCGCGTGCGTGACGGACGAGGTGGCCGTGCCGGTCGGCGTTCCGACGAAGAGGGCGAGGGCGGTCGCGTACTGGAGGCCGTAGCCCGGGGCGAGCGAGAAGTCGCGGTCGAGGACCCAGGTGTTCGCCTGGCCCGGGAAGACCTCTCCGAGCGAGTCCTCGGCCGGCACGGTCTGGGCGAAGGCCGTGACGCCCGGAGGCGTGCCGGCCGGGACGGGCGACGCCGTGCGGGGGCCTCCTCCGCCACCGGAGCCTCCGCAGGCGGCGAGCGCGAGGGCGAGGGCGAGGGGGACGGCGGCGAGGCGGGCCAAGGGGGGCCTCCGGGCGGCATCGTGGTGGCTCCGAGCATCGAGCCAAGCCGCCCGCCCTTCGACAGGCTCAGGGCGAGCGGGGAGTGGGGTGATGGCCGTGATCATCACGCGTCGAGCCTCCGCCCTCGCCCTTCGACAGGCTCGGGGCGAGCGGGGAGTGGGGTGATGGCCGTGATCATCACGCGTCGAGCCTCCGCGCCCGCCCTTCGACAGGCTCGGGGCGAGCGGACGGGCCTCGCCCTTCGACAGGCTCGGGGCGAGCGGACTGGACGCGCGCGCGACCTCTTCCACGCCCATCGTTTCTAGCATGTGCCACGCTGGGGCGGGCCCCGCGCGTCGTCCTCCGGGACCTCGGTTTGATCCGAGGCAATCTAAACGTGCATGTAGGCGTAGATACGGAGCTATCCGGATGTGTTTCGTGGTAGAGTGGCCGCCCGACACGGTGGCGGGGTCGCCCGGAGAGGCTCTGACGAACTCGAGGACTTCCATCACCCGGCTCGCACTTACGGTGGTTGCCGCCGCCCTCGTGCTCGCCTGCGCTCCGGCCGCGCGGGTGGTGGCGCCCGAGCCCGCCCCGGCGAAGGGACCGCTCTTCGCGCTCAGGCCGGCCGCCGAGGTGGCGGCCGTCGCCGACCCTCACGACCACGGAGGGCAGCCGCTCTGCCAGCGGTGCCACCTCCCCGAGGGCCCGCTCGTCGCGCCCCAGGCGGCGCTCTGCGGCTCGTGTCACCGGTTCGGCCACGGGAACCATCCGGTGGACGTCGTACAGAAGAGGCCGGCGCCCGGGCTCCCGCTCCTCGCGGGCGGCCAGGTCGCCTGCCACACCTGCCACGATCCTCACCAGAAGGGGAGCGTGCTCCGGAAGCCGTTCGACGAGCTGTGCGTGACCTGCCACGCGAGACACTGAGAGTGGCGGTGCTCGGAGGAGACGGTCGCCTCGATCCGGAGGGAGGTCGAGCGAGCGATCGGCTTCCTTCCGCTCGTGGTGACCGCTCGACGCGGGGCGAACGAGCAGCGCGGCCCCGCACGGCCGGTGAGGAGCACGGGGGCGCCATCGAGCACCGCAAGGGGCAATCGCGGGCCGCGGCGTCATGTCGCAGGCTAACGCCCTGATTTCCAAAGTCATCCTGGGTGGTTCACTGACATGGGTGCAGACCCCCAGCATGGGGCTTTTCACCCGAGTGTGGGGGCTCGCTGCACACGTGCACACCAGCAAGCGGCGGGAGCCCGATCCGGAAATTCGGGCACTTAGTGCGGCCAAGGGCCCGATAACAAGGAGGAATAGAGGCGGTTCGGGGCTTGCAGTAGGCGGCGCCCATGACGCCAAGGCCCCTCGTGTACCTAGCGGTCGCCTCGATGCTGTCCGGCAGCTCCCTCGCCTCGGCCCAGGCCGTCGCGGGGCCCGAGTACCGGGGCGCGCTCGCCGCCCGGATCCTGGGGCCGCGGAAGCTCGCCGCCGTGGCCGAGGGGGACCTCTACGTCGCCGACGCCCGGGGCAGGCTCCACTGGGTCACGCGCCGCGGGGAGTTCGCCGCGACCGTGCTCCAGGGCGTGACCTCCCTCGCCTCGGCCCCCGGGCTCGTCCTCGCCGGACTCGAGGGCGGGGCGATCGCCGAGATCCACCCGAGGACGGGGCGCGTGCTCCGCCGCATCCCGCTCGGCACGTCCGAAGGGCCCTCCGCCCTCGCCTACGACGCCGTGCGCGGGAAGCTCTGGATGACCTTCCACTCCGGGACGATCCAGGCCCGGGCGCTCGACGGCCGGCTCCTCCACGAGATCGCGCCGGCCGGGACCGGCGTCTACCGGCTCGCCGGAGTCACGTTGGACGGGTTCGGGCGGGTCTGGGCGCTCCAGGACCGGACGAGCTCGGAGGGAACGCTCCGGGTCTACGACGGCGGCAGCGCCGCCTACCTGGGCTCGGTCCCCGCGCCGGTCCGCATCGCGGGCGGGATCGCCATGGGCGCCGGAGGTCAGGTGGTCATCTCCGACCTCTTCTCCGGGAACGTGAAGACGATCGGCGCCGACGGGACGGCGCTCCAGACGGTCGGCAGCTTCGGCCGGGGGGAGGGCGAGCTCGCCCAGCCGGCCGCGGTCGCGGTGCTCGCGGGCGGGGACATGGTCGTCGCGAACATGGACGCCGACAGGCTCGACCGGTTCGGCGGGGCCGCCGGGCTGCCCACCTGCCAGGGGGACTCCGACTGCGACGGGCTCTCCGACGCCTGGGAGCTCGCGAACGGGCTCGACCCGAACGACCCCACGGACGCCCTCGCGGACGCGGACGGCGACGGGCTCAACGCGGCCGAGGAGTTCGCCTGGGGCGGGAACCCGAGGTCGAGGGACTCCGACGGCGACGGGTACGAGGACGGCGAGGAGATCGCCACCGGGTTCAACCCCGCCGATCCCGACGATCACAAGCCCCGCGTGCTCGCCCAGGGCGCGTGGTCGGAGCCGGGCCTCGTCCGGCTCTCCGCGAGCGTCCACGATCCCGTCGCCGGGCGCGGCGCCTGCTCGGCCTCCTGGCGCCAGGCCTCCGGCGCCCCCGTCGCGCTCCGCGGGGCGACGACCCTCTCGCCGAGCTTCGTGGCCCGGAAGGCGGGGCTCTACGCCCTCGAGGCCGTCGCCACCTGCGGCGGCCAGGCGGGCGTCCCGAAGCGCGTGGAGGTCCGGATCGGCAACGTCCCGCCCGTCGCGGACGGCGGCCGGGTCGCCGTGCTCCCCGCCGGCGGACGGCTCCAGCTCTCCGGCCGCTCCTCGACCGACGCGAACGCCGACGCGATCACCCACCGGTGGGATCAGGTGCTCGGTCCGCCGGTCGCCGCCTCGGTGGCGAACCCGACGCTCACGACGAGGCTCCAGACGCCCGGCCTGTACGTGTTCCGGCTCGGCGCGAAGGACCCCGCGGGAGCCGAGGGGGAGGTCGAGGTCCCGGTGGTCGTCCTCGGCCCCGCGCCCGCCCCGGCCGCGCGCGCCGTGTCGCCGGTCGTGACCCAGGCTGGGTTGCCCACCGCCCTCGACGCCACGGGGAGCCACCGGGGCGCCGGCGCGACCTTCGTCTGGACCCAGCTCGACGGAGAGGAGGAGGTCGAGATCCAGGGCGCCAGCTCGGCGCTCGCCTCCTTCGTTCCCCCGGCTCCGGGCCGCTACGTCTTCGAGGTGTCGCTCGCCGAGGGCGGGATGCGCGCGCCGGTCGCCCGCGTGGAGGTCTACGCGGCGGAGGCGGGCGGCACGCTCCCGGTCGCGGCGGCGTCGGCCCCCCCGGTCGTCGCGGTGGACCAGCCGTTCACCCTCGACGGGTCGGGCAGCGCGGGCGAGGGGCTCTGGTTCCACTGGCGGCAGGCCGGTGGGCCGGCCTCGGGGCTCACGAACGCGGACGACGCCGCGGCGACCGCCGTGGCCTTCTCCCCGGGCAGCCTGGAGTACGAGATCTTCGTGGGCGAAGGGGGCGTGGTCGGCCTGCCTGCCCGGGTCCGGGTCGAGGCGCGGGCGCAGTCGAAGCCGATCCCGGTGGCCGTGGCCTCGGCGCCCCGGCCCGCCGCGGTCGCGGGCGACCTCGTCCTCCTCGACGGCAGGGCGAGCACCGGAGCGGTGAGGTACCGCTGGACCCAGGTCGAGGGACCGTGGGTGGTCGTGGAGCAGGGGGCGGTGGCCTCCTTCGTGCCGCGCGCGGCGGGGACGTACGGGTTCGAGCTCGAGGTGGACGACGGCGCCGTCCGGAGCGCGCCGGTCCGGGTGGAAGTCGTCGTCTCCGGCGACGGAACGGAGTTCTCGCGATGAAGCGCTGGTACGGAGCTCTCGGGGCGCTCGCGGTCGGTCTCGCGCCGGCCTGGGCCGGGGCGATGGACGCGCCGCACGACCAGACGTTCACGAACGACAACTGCAACAACTGCCACGCGCTCTTCGTGGTGGACGGGACGAAGGTGGACTCGAACGCGGGCTGCGTGGCCTGCCACAACTCGCTCCCGAGCAGCAGTCACGGGTTCCCCTGGCTCTCGAGCGATCAGGCGACGCCGGGGGAGTCCGGGAACCAGCACAGCTGGACGGGCGCCGCGGTGAACGCCCGCTACGGCGCGCGGTACCCGACCAACATGGCGATCGCGAACAAGCTCGTGAACGGGCGGCTGCAGTGCGCGACCTGCCACGATCCCCACCACGCGGCGGCGCAGAACGCGCCGGGATCGCGCCACACGTCGATCCCGATCGGCTTCGCCGTGGACGAGATGGGCGGACCGGCGGCCGGGACCGCGAGGATGACGCTCGTCGATCCGGGTACAGCGGCGAAGGGCTACCGGATCAAGATCCAGACTGCGAACGCGGGCGGCGGGACGTTCGTGATCTCTCACGACTTCGGGCTCGCGACCCCGAGCTGGTTCAACTGGAGCGGGAGCGCCTGGGTCCCCGGGACGGTGAGCGGGCCCGGGAAGCCCTACGCGAACGGGGCGAACGTCGCGCTGAACGACCCGGCGGTCGCCGTCCGGTTCACCGCCGGCGCCGTGGCCGACAACTACTGGGACTTCTACGTCTCGTATCCGTTCCTGCGGGTGACGAACGTGGAGGACGCCTTCTGCCGCCAGTGCCACTTCGATCGGTTCATGAGCTCGGTGCGGGTCCGGGGGGCCGAGGCCCACGTGAACCTCCGCCCCGACGGCGTCCGGCGCTTCAGCCACCCCGTGAACGAGGCGCTCGGCTCGAACGGGAAGGGCTACGACCGGACCCTGGCGACGGTGCTCGACGCGAACGGCGCGGCGCAGCCCGCCGGTGACGGCAACGCGACGAACGACCTCTCGTTCCACGCGGGTGGCGTCGTTCGTTGCACGACCTGCCACGCGGTCCACAACGCCGACTCGAACTCGCTGACCCAGTAGGCCGCACGCGGCCGGACGCCGGCGCGACACGGAGAACGAAGAGTGCCTTCCCACGCCACGAAGACGTCGACGTCCGCCGCCGGTTTCGCCTCCCCGACGAGCCCAGGAGCCGCCCGAATGCCCTCCCACTCGCGCGCTGGTACGGTCCGCACGCTCGCCGCCCTCGCGGCGGTCTCGTTCGCCTGGCCGGCGCCGGCGCAGACGACGACCGTCGGCGACGGCGTGAACCCCGCCAACGCGAGCCTCTGTCCCGGCGGCGCGGCGACGGCGGTGAACGCGTTCACGCTGAGCGCGACGGGCGCGGACACGGTGAGGCGGGTCCGCGTGGCGCTCCAGCCGACGGGGGCGGCCACGGTCCTCGAGGCCCTGGAGATCCGGAGCGACGACCTCGCGACGGTCTACGGGTCCATGATCCCCTCCGGGGATCTGAGCGACGTCGCGCTCTCCGTGCCGATCGTCGTGGGGGCGGCGCCCGTCCAGTACAAGATCGTCGTGAAGCCGAAGTCGCACGCGGCGATGCCGCCGGCGGCGGGCGGGCAGTCGTTCGGCGTGCGTGCGCTCGTGTCCAGCATCGTGAGCGGCCTTCCGCGCGTGGGTGGCGATGCGACCAGCGCGACGGTCACGGTCGACAACCTCTCCCCCGACGACGTCCTCTGGTCGAGCGTCACCGTCGGTGCGACGAACGTGAACATGACCTGGGCGGGGAGCCCGGCCGTCCTCGTCCTCCGCAGGATGGGCGGCCCGGTGGTCGAGTTCCCCGTCGAGGGGCAGACCTACTCCGCCGGCGCGGCGATCGGCGCGAGCACGGTCGCCTACTCGGGCGTCGCGGGCGGGTACGACAACACCGGCCTCACCACGGGGAAGCCCTACTACTACCGGACGTTCGTCCGTGACGGGTGCGGGAACTGGTCGGTCGGCTCCTCGATCGGCCCCGTCTTCCCGGGCGGCGTGGCGGAGGGCGACGTCACGCCCGGCAGCCGCCGGCCCGTGGTCGGCCTCCTGAACCCCATCCCCGGGACGGTGACGTCGCCCTTCCGGGTCCAGGTCCGGGTCTTCAGCCCGAAGACCGCCGGCGGCGCCACGCAGGCGATCGGAACCGTGACCCTCTCCGTGGACGACGGAGCGACGGTGCAGAACCACACCCTCGGGCGGAACGCGAACTACGGGACCGACGTGGACTCGGGCGTCTTCGAGATCCAGCCGGCCGGGACGGGGCTCTCGCTCGCGCCGGGCAGGTACACCCTGCGTGCGCAGGCGACGAACGGCAGCGGGACGGTCTCCTCGGGCTCCGTGGGCGTCGCCGTCACGGCCGGGAAGGGGGACGGGAACCTCCTCGTCCGCGACAACTCGCACCAGCTCTGCAGCGACTGCCACGCGGTGAAGACCCACTCCTCCGAGGCGACCGGCACGCAGTACGGCTCCTGGTTCGTCGGCTGCCGGCAGTGCCACCAGCCCCACGACACCGTGAACGCCGCGCTCGTCGCGAACGAGATCACGCCCCCCGCGGTCACCGGCGCCTCGGCCCCGCGCAAGGTCTTCTACGCCGGCCTCGACGGCTACTCCGCCACGGGCGGCGCCTCGAACCCCCGCGCGGCGGCCCACGCGAACGCCGACGGGACGGGCCCCTGCCAGGTCTGCCACACCCGGACCGCCTACTACACGCGCGACGGCCTCGGCGTGACCCACAACCCCGGCTCCGACTGCGGGAGCTGCCATTCGCACTCCCAGGGGCTCGGGGCGAGCTGCTCCGGCTGTCACGGGACGCCCGGTCGCGTGGGGATCGCCGGCGCCGACGCGCTCGTCGCCGCGGCGCCGCCCGTGGGCTCGGGCGGCGAGACCCTGCCGTCCACCACCGCCGTGGGCGAGCACCTCGCCCACGTGAACCAGGCGACCTACCGGGCGGCCCCCCTCGCCTGCGCGGACTGCCACGGGATCCCCAACTCGCACGACGGCACGTCCGAGGCGGTCTTCGGCGCGCTCGCCTCCCAGGGGACGACGCCCTTCTGGAACCCGGGCGCGGGGACCTGCGCCTCGACCTACTGCCACGGCGGGACGCTGAACGGCGGCTCGAACACGTCGCCGAGCTGGACGGCGGGCGACACCCTCGGCTGCGGAAGCTGCCACGGCAACCCGCCCGGCGGCGGCCACCCCGCCCGGACCGACTGCGGCTCCTGCCACGGCGCCGGGTACACGAACAGCACGGTCGCGAAGACGACCCACATCGACGGGACCCTCGACATCGGATCGATGACCTGCTCCGGCTGCCACGGAGCCTCCGCCCGCGCGCCCGTCGCGACGGCCACGGTGCTCGACGCGAACGGGGACAACCTCGTGAAGGCCGCGCCGCCGGTGGATTCGTCCAACGCCTCCACGTCGGCGAAGGTGGGCGCGCACCTCCCGCACGTGAACCAGGGGGCGACCGCGCCGGCCTGGTCGAGCGCCCTCGCCTGCACGAACTGCCACGCGGTCCCGACGAGCGGGACGGCCGCCGGCGGCCACCGCGACGGCCTCCCCTCGGTGACCTTCGGTGGGCTCGCCGCCGCCGCCGGAGCGGGCTACGCGGCGGGGACCTGCTCCTCGACCTACTGCCACGGCAACTTCCCGGTCTACGGCCAGGGGGCGAACCCGGTCTCCTGGGGCACGGGCACCCTCGCGAAGCTGAGCTGCACCTCCTGTCACGTGAACCCGGCCTCGCCGGCGCGGTACCCGCACCCGGGGAACACGGTGTCGGCCTGCAGCACCTGCCACGGGGCGGGGTACGGCGCGACGACGGTCGCCGCCGCGACCCACGTGAACGGGACGGCGAACGTCACGACCTTCGGCTGCTCGCAGTGCCACGGCGTCCTCTCCACGGCCTCTCCGGGCGTGCTCTCGGCGTCGCCGGTGAACGCCGCCCCCGGGGCGGCGGGGACGGGGCTCGCGACGACGGGCGCGGCCGTGAACGCGACGACGGCGGAGTACGGGGCCCACCGGGCGCACCTCGAGCAGTCGGCCCTCCGCGCGGCGGCGCTGCCGTGCGCGAGCTGCCACGCCGTGCCGGCCGACGGGAACAGGTCGCACGCCACGGGCGCCGGGACGGGCGGGGCCCGGGCGACGCTGACGTGGAGTTCGCTCGCGAGCGGCACGGTGGACGGGTGGTCCTCGGGGACCCCCGCCTCTCCGAGCTACACGCGGGCGGCAGGCTGCGCCTCGGTCTACTGCCACGGCCAGTTCAAGAACGGCCAGACCGGGAAGACGGTGGTCTGGGCGCAGGACACGGCGCTCACCTGCAACTCCTGTCACGGCACGCCCGGCGCGAACCCGGCGAGGGCCCCCGGCGGGACGCACCCGGCGAACGACAACTGCGGAACCTGCCACACGGGCTACACCGGGACGACGGTCGTCGCGGCGACCCACATCGACGGGCTGCTGCAGGTGGCCTCGATGACCTGCTCCGGCTGCCACGGAACGACCGGGCGGACGCCGGTGGCGACGGCGACGGCGCTCGACTCGCAGGGGCAGAACCTCGTGAAGGCCGCTCCGCCCGTGGACGCGACGGGCGCCTCGACCTCCACGCAGGTCGGCACGCACCTGTCCCACGTGAACCAGGGCGCGACGGCCCCGGCGCTCTCGAACGCGCTCGCCTGCACGAACTGCCACGTCGTTCCGACCTCCACGGCCCACCCCGACGGGCCGGCGCAGGTGACCTTCGGCTCGCTCGCGACGGCGCGCGGCGCGGCGCCGGCGTTCAACACCGGGACGCACGACTGCTCGGCGACCTACTGCCACGGCAGCTTCCCGGTCTACGGTTCGGCGGCGACGCCGAACTGGGGGACGACGAGCCCCGGGACGAAGCTGACCTGCACGGCCTGCCACGTGAACCCGGTGACGGGCCCGACCTATCCGCACCCGGGGAACACGGTGTCGGCCTGCAGCACCTGCCACGGGGCGGGGTACGGCGCGACGACGGTCGCCGCCGCGACCCACGTGAACGGGACGGCGAACGTCACGACCTTCGGCTGCTCGCAGTGCCACGGTGACCTCGCCACGGTCTCGCCGGGCGCGGCGCCGGGCTCGGTCGCGGCGGCCCCCGGCGTGAACGCCGGGGCGGTGGACTCGCGCGGCAACACGGCGACCACGGCGGTGGGCGTCGGCGCCCACCGCGAGCACCTCACGAACACGGCCGCGGCCGACGCCTTCGCCTGCGCCGACTGCCATCCGGCGAACTACGCGGTGGGCGACAAGGCCCACGCGAACGGGACCGCCGCGGTCCCGATGAACGGCCTCGCCAAGACCGGCGGGGCGGCGGGGACTTACGCCTCGCCGAGCTGCTCCAGCGTCTACTGCCACTCGCGCGCCTTCCCGCTCGGCGGGACGAACCTCTTCGCTGCGGTGACCTGGAACTCCGGGACGATCACGACCTGCACCGCCTGCCACGACGGCGGGAACGCCGCGTCCACGTTCCTGTCGCCCCGCCACGGCAAGCACGTGAACCAGACGGGCTCCTCGGCCTACGCGTACACCTGCGACGAGTGCCACGCGACGGTCGTCCAGAACGACTCGCGCACCGTGGTGACCGGGCTCGCGACCCACGTGAACGGGACGAAGAACGTCGGCTTCTCCAGCACGCTCCGGGCGACGACGCTGAACCAGTCGGCGGGGACCTACGCGGGCTCGCCGGGGTACACCTGCTCGGCGACGTACTGCCACTCGGGTGGGGTGGCGACGGCGGCGCCGTTCAGCGCGACGGCGACGGCGGCGGCCCTGTCCTGGAGCTCCGGGACGGCGACGTGCCGGAACTGCCACGGCTTCGACGCGGCGGCGGCGCCGACGATGGGCGTTGCGGCGGGGTCGAGCTTCCAGGGTTCCGCGAACCACATGGGGCACGTGTCGAACGCGAGCGTGCTCGGTGCGAACTACTTCTGCGGTGACTGCCACGCGGCGACGGTGGGTGCGGGGACGAACTCTCCGGTGACGTCGTTCGTGAACCACGTGAACGGGACGAAGAACGTCTCGGTGGCGAACCGGGGTACGCAGGCGAGCGGTGCGTACACGGCGGCGACGCGGACGTGCGCGTCGAACTACTGTCACTCGTCGGGCCAGCAGACGCCGACGTACCGTACGGTGACGTGGAACGACGCGGCGCTCGGGTGCAACGGGTGCCACGGGACGGGGAACGCGTTCGGGCGTCCGGACTACGCGAACGGCGGAGCGGGAGCTGCGACGGCGAACAGCCACGCGGTGCACGCGACGACGGGGGCGGCGTGCCAGAACTGCCACAGCGGGTTCGTGAACGCGGGCGGGACGGGGATCGCGGGCTCGAGCCACACGAACGGGACGCGGAACATCGCGATCCTGGCGGCGTACGACACGAACGGGGCGACGTCGAACTACACGGCGGGGACGAAGACGTGCAACAACGTGTCGTGCCACGGGTCGGCGACGCCGCAGTGGGGCGCGACGCTGTCGTGCTCGAGCTGCCACGGGACGTCTCCGCGGACGCCGGTGGCGGGAGCGGACGCGAACCTGATCGCGGCGCCGCCGGTGGGTCTCGCGGGAGAGACGCTGACGACGACGCGAGCGGTGGGAGCGCACATCGCGCACGCGAACCAGCTCACGCAGCGGTCGAGCGCGATCCTCTGCGCGGAGTGCCACACGGGGGCGACGCACGAGGGGACGAAGCAGGTCTCGTTCGGGACGATCGCGAGGACGGGCGGGCTGACGCCGGTCTGGAACGGGACGACGTGCGCGAGCACGTACTGTCACGGGGCGAGCCTGACGTCGGGCGGCGGGACGAACAAGGTCCCGGCGTGGACGAGCGGGCCGTCGCAGCAGGCGTGCGGGACGTGTCACGGGGCGCCTCCGCCGGTGTCGGCGGTGGCGACGGAGGATCACCCGCAGAACACGGCGTGCGCGAACTGCCACGGGACGGGTTACGCGACGACGGGCGTGACGTCGACGGCGAAGGCGACGCACGTGAACCAGACGGTGACGGTCGGGGTGGACAAGCCGAACAACGGGTGCACGGCGTGCCACGGCGTGCTGGCCGGAGTGGCCGGGGCGGCGGTGGCGAACACGAGCCCGACGGCGGCGCCCGGGCACGGCGGGACGGGCGTGAACACGACGGGAGCGAGCGCGGTGTCGAACGTGCGCGTGGGCGCGCACGACGCGCACGTGCGTCCTTCGGGCAGCCTGAACGCCGTGAGTGCGTACGGCTGCTCGGTGTGCCACGGGACGCTGCCTCCAGCGGGTGACACGGCGCACGCGAACGCGGCGATCGGGATCGGCTGGGCGGCGCCTGCGAACTCGGGCGGCGTGACGCCGGCGCCGGCGACGTTCAACGCGGCGTGGGAGGCGACGCCGAACTGCACGAACTACTGCCACTCGAACGCGAGCCCGACGGGCGGCGGGAC
>JBBIPT010000097.1:0-13241 GCA_037442705.1 Anaeromyxobacter sp. | reverse complement strand
TGACAGGGTTGACGAGAGTGCGGAAGCGACGGACTGGTCTGCCGTCCGTGACAGGGTTGACGAGAGTGCGGAAGCGACGGACTGGTCTGCCGTCCGTGACAGGATTGACGAGAGTGCGGAAGCGACGGACTGATTTGCCGTCCGCTGGTGGTGACCCCTCGAGAGGCTCGGGGGAACCACGAACGGTCCGGGTCGACGCAAGCGGGCGCCGCCATCACATGGCGTGACATTGCTGGCACGTGGAGCTCTGCGTGATGCCGTCCGCGTGGATGAGCGCGGCGGCGTTGGGGGAGCCGTGGGCCTTGTGGCAGGAGAGGCAGAAGACCCGGTCGCCGGGGTCCGGAGGCGGGACACCGGCCGGGTTCTCCACGGGGACGCGGTTCGCGACCGCGCCCGACCACGCCGCCCAGTCCGTGGAGGGCGCGCCGAGGATAAGGACGTCCCACGGGTGGGCGGGCGTCCCGCCGCCGGCCGAGTGGTCCGCGGCGAGGAGGTTGTGGCAGTCCATGCACCAGGCCGAGGTCCCCGAGACCCAGCGGACGTTCGATCGCACGTAGACGTCGCCCGGGTTCGTCCCGTCCGCGGTCACCCCCTGGCTCACCACGGGGGGCGCGGAGGCGCGGCCGGTGCCGGAGGGGCTCGCGACGAGGTTCCGGTAGGCGCCGTTGCCGTGGGGCGCGTGGCAGGTGGTGCACGCGAGGACGACGGGGGTGTCGCCGTAGGGGGGGAGGACGGGCGCCGCGCCGAGCGCGTGGGCCTGCCGCAGGGGATCGGAGAGGTCCGCGGGGAAGCCTCCGCCCGGCGGGTCCCAGTTCGAGGGGGTCGTGACGCCCGGGGCGTGGATCGTCACGCCGCCCGCGCGGTGGCAGGCGAGGCAGACCTCGGTCGCGGTCCCGGCCCGCAGGAGGAGGACCGCGTTGCCGGGATCGAGGTCGTAGCGCATGGGCTGTCCGCCCCGGCTGTTGTGCATCGTGTGGCAGTCGCTGCAGGCGAGGGCGCCGTCCCGGTGCCACTCGCCGCCGAGGGCGAAGGAGGGACCGAGGGCGGCCGCGAGGAGCGCCGTCCGTGCGAGCGAGGTCTTCGTGCGGTCGCGCGGTCCCATCCTCCCCCTCGCGAGCGCAGGCGCGAGCCTGAGCGCCGCCGCGACGGGCGCGGGAAGCGCCGCCCGCCGGTCGCGGCCCAACGTAGCACGCACCGCGGTGGCCCGCCTTCACGGGCGCCCAGGTGCGGATTCCGGAACGGACGCTTGCCCCGCCGCACCGCGCCGGCGCCTCGCACGGAACCACGCGATCTCGCCCGGGTTCCATCGCCGGTGGGGCGCGGAGCAGCGCCCCGGATTGACGACGATCACTCCTGGTGTGCGCGAGCCGCCGGCGTGGATCGAGCCCTTCCACTTCCGCGAGCCGCTACAATGCCGGCCCGGATGCTCCGGTCACGGAGGGGACGCGGCCGGAGCGAGGGGGTGCGGATGGCCGCCCACGAGAACCGTATCACGAGTTCCCGCGCCGCTCCGCGCGCACGGATCCTGCTCTCGCTCGCCGCCGCGCTCCTCGCGGCCGGTACGATCTCCTGCGCTCCGCCGCGCCGGGGCGCGGCGCGGACCTGCCTCGACTGCCACCCGAAGGTGAGGGAGCAGGCCCGGCGCGCGCACGTCCACGCCCCCTTCGCCGGCGAGGGGGGCTGCGAGAGCTGCCACCGCCGCCACGGGGTCGTCGGGGCCCTCGTCCTCCAGCAGGACGAGCGGAAGCTCTGCCTCGGCTGCCACGCCGGCGTGGCGAAGGAGCTCGAGGGGGCGCGCGTCCACGCCGCGGTGAAGGAGGGCGGCTGCTCGCGCTGCCACGAGCCGCACGCGTCCGCGTTCGACCACCTCCTCAAGCAGGGCGGGAACGCCGCCTGCTTCGCCTGCCACGCGAAGGAGCCCTTCGCGCGCAAGGTGGTCCACGCGCCGGCGGCGAGGGGCTGCCGGAGCTGCCACGTCCCGCACGCGAGCGCGGTGCCCGCCCTCCTCCCCCGGGAGCGGAAGGGGCTCTGCACCGGCTGCCACTCCGCCGCGGCGCCTCTCGCGAAGGCCCACTCCGGCTACCCCGTCGTCGCCGCCGACTGCGGGAGCTGCCACGGGCCGCACTCCTCGGCGGGGAAGGCCGGTCTGCGGGCGACGGTGCACGAGGTCGCGGGCGACTGCAGCTCGTGCCACGAGGCCGCCACCGCCCCGAAGCCCTTCGACGTCCCGCGGAAGGCGCCCGGCCTCTGCTACGACTGCCACGACGGGATCCAGGAGGCGCTCGCCCGCCCCGAGAAGCACGAGGTGGCGGAGGACTGCACGACCTGCCACTCCCCGCACGCCACGGACGCCGAGCGCCTCCTGCGGGAGGGGCAGCGCTCGCTCTGCGGCGGATGCCACGACCTCGAGGCGAAGCTCGGAGCGAAGGCCCCGCACCGCCCCGCGGCGGAGGGGCGCTGCAGCGCCTGCCACGAGCCGCACGGGAGCGCCCGGAAGAAGCTGCTCGCGCGCGCCGGGCGGGACCTCTGCTTCGGCTGCCACGGGAAGGAGCGCGAGGCCTGGGCGTCGGCGAAGGCCGTGCACTCGCCGGTGGCGGACGGCGACTGCGCCTCCTGCCACGACGCCCACGGCTCGGCGCAGCCGAAGCTCCTCACCCGCTCCGTCCGCGAGCTCTGCCTCGACTGTCACGGGGGCCCGGGCTTCGAGAAGCCGAACGTCCACGCCCCCGTGCGCGAGGGGGCCTGCGCCTCCTGCCACGACCCGCACGCCGCGCCGCGGAAGGGGCTCCTCGCGAAGACGTACGACGAGACCTGCGCGGGGTGCCATCCCGCCGTGGCCCGGCCCGCGAAGGGGCGCACCCTCCACGCCGCGGTGGAGGGCGGCCCCTGCTCCAGCTGCCACGTGCCCCACGCGAGCGAGGAGCGGGGGCTCCTCGCCGCCAGCCAGTCGAAGCTCTGCGGCGAGTGCCACGACGAGGTCGTGAAGCGCCAGGCCGACCCGAAGGGCCACCAGCCGTTCCGGGGGGGCGCCTGCACCTCGTGCCACGATCCCCACGGGAGCAAGAGCCCCAAGCTCGTGAAGGGCGACGTGAAGCTCCTCTGCCTCGAGTGCCACGAGCCGCTCCGGACGCGGCTCGAGGCGAAGGGGGCGGTGGTCCACGCGCCGGTGCGGACGGGCGACTGCCTCGGCTGCCACTCCGGACACGGCTCCGGCGAGCCCGCGCTCCTCTCCCGGAAGCCCGCGGCCCTCTGCGGGACCTGCCACGATCCCAAGGCGCCGGCCGCCGCGAAGGCGCACCGCGGCCTCTCGCCGTCCGGCGCCGCGTGCACGAGCTGCCACGACCCGCACGTCTCGCCGCGCCGCGGGCTCGTCCGGGCGGTGGGCCACTCCCCCTTCTCCCAGGAGGACTGCGGGGCCTGCCACCGGACGTCGGGGGAGACCATCTCCCCGAAGCTCGTCCAGGAGGGGCGCGCGCTCTGCGAGACCTGCCACTTCGACATGGCGAAGGAGATGGGCCGGAAGTTCCCGCACGGGGCGGTGAAGGACGGCGAGTGCGTCTCCTGCCACAGCCCGCACGCGAGCGCGAGCCCGAAGCTCCTCGTCACCCCGCCCACCCGGCTCTGCGCCGACTGCCACGATCTCGGTCTCGGGAAGCGCAAGGCGGTCCACACGCCCGTCCGGACGGGCGAGTGCACGAAGTGCCACGCCCCGCACTCCTCGCCCGAGCGGAACGGCCTCTCGAAGACGGGGCGCGCCCTCTGCCTCTCCTGCCACGAGGAGATCGGCCGCCTCCTCGCGGCGAAGTCGGTCCACCGGGTCGCCCGGGACGGGACCTGCGGCGAGTGCCACGTGCCCCACGCCTCCGACCACGAGGCCCAGCTCGTCCGCGCGCCGCGGGAGCTCTGCGCGAAGTGTCACGATCCGCGGTCCTCCCGGCTCGTGCGGGCGCACCGGGGTTACCCGCTCGGCAAGGCGGACTGCATCTCGTGCCACGACCCGCACGGCTCGCCGGAGCGGGGGCTCGTCCGCGCGAAGCCGCACGGGGTCTTCCGCTCCTGCGAGAAGTGCCACCGGGAGGGCGGGGCCACGCCCGGGGCGCTCGCGCTGCCGAGCCCGCAGCTCTGCTTCCGCTGCCACGCGGACAAGCGGGTGGCGCTCCAGAAGCCGGGGGCGCACGCCGGAGCGCAGGGCGATTGCCTCGGCTGCCACACCCCCCACGCCGCGAACGAGGCAGGGCTCGTCGCCGGGCGCGAGCGGGCCACCTGCCTCGCCTGTCACGACGACGTGGACCGCAGGATGGCGGGCTCGCGCTCCGTCCACCCGCCCACCGTGGAGCGGGGCCGGTGCACGATCTGCCACGAGCCGCACCAGACCGCGAACCCGCGCCTCCTCGCCCGCCCGATGGAGTCGCTCTGCCAGAAGTGCCACGGCCGCCACGCCCAGTTCGGCCACCCGGTGGGGTCGAACGTGCTCGACCCGCGGACCGGGCAGGGGCTCACCTGCATGTCCTGCCACGGGCCGCACGGCACGCAGTGGGACTCCGTCCTCCTCGACAACCCCTCGCAGGCGCTCTGCGTCCAGTGCCACGACCCGGCGGGAACCATGGGCGGAAAGCGGATCGCCCCGAAGCCGCGCCCCGCCGTCCGGCGGAACCCGTGAGGCTCGCGGCCGCGCTGCTCCTCTCCCTCGCGGCCGCGGCCCGGGCGGCGGGCCCGGCCGGCCCGGCCGGGCGGGTCCGGGCGGAGCGGAGCGTCGTGGAGCTCCGGCCCGAGCTCGTGATCCGCGGCGGCTTCTACAGCGGCCTCTTCCGGTCGGTCACCGGAGTCCACTGCGACCGCTTCACGGGCGAGATCCTCGTCGTGGACCAGGCGGCGGGGACGATCGAGATCTTCGACGAGCGCGGCGCGCCCCTCTTCTCGTTCTCGGACGACGAGCACCTCCGGCAGCCGTCGCGCGTCACCGCCACGCGGGACGGCCGGATCCTCGTCCTCGACGCGGAGCGGAGCCGCGTGAAGGTCTTCAGCTACCGCGGCGAGTTCCTGGAGGCCCTCGAGCCGGACGGCTTCGGGCCGGAGCCCCCGCTCCTCACCGCGATGGCCGTGGACGGAAACGGCGATCTCTACCTCGGCGACTCGCGCTCCGGCCAGGTCGTCGCCTTCGGGGAGGACCTCCGGCCGAGGCTGCGGGTCGGCACCTACGGGAACGGCCCCGGGCGGCTCGACGGCATCGTCGGCATCGCCCTCGACGAGCGCCACGTCCACGTCGCGTCGCAGGAGGGCACGGCCGTCCACGTCTTCACCCGCCAGGGCCGGCTCGTCCGCGCCTGGGGAAGCCACGACGCGGGCGTGCACAACGTCTCCCTCCCGGCCGGGATCGCCGTGGACGGGAAGGGGCGCGTCGTGCTGCTCGACACCCTCCGCCAGGAGATCAAGTACTTCGACGAAGCCGGGCGGCTCATCGACCTCTTCGGCGGCCTCGGCGGGCAGCCCGGGGCCGTCGCCTACCCCACCGACCTCTCCATGGACCGGAGCGGCAGGCTCTGCGTCGCCGACGGGGGCAACCGGCGCGTGCAGGTCCTCGCGCCGGTGGAGGCCCCTCCCAAGGCGGAGCCGCCTCCCTCCGGATCGTCCACGCGCTCTCCGTGAAGTCCGGCGCGGGGGGCGGCACGCCCGCAGCGCCGGACGGCGTTCGTTTACGAGACGTGAATGCGCGACGGCTCTCGCCCGGACAGGGTGGGCCGCGGGGACCCCGCGGGATGACAGATTGTCGCAGGCGGGTGGGTGGCTACACCCAGTCTGTCTTGGGGCAGTAGACACACCCACCGTGTACCCATCGGAGCCACACCTGAAGTTCGTCCCGGGATCCGGCGGAATCGCCCTGTCCCCCGGCGGCACGACAAATGCTGTAGGGAAGCCGAACACCGTCCGACGGGGGAAGGACGGATTCACCCAGGGGCACCCTCGAGGGCCCCGAAAATCTGGGAGGGGTATCATGCAGAGGACGCTCGCCGCCATCGCCACGCTCGCCTGGGCAGGATTCGCGTTCGCCGGCGACTACCACATCTCCACCTCGCTGCGCTGCAGCCAGTGCCACACGATGCACGCCGCGCGCTCGCACGCCTTCAACGCCGCCACCGAGGACGCGGACTACCCGCTCGCCATCCAGGGGAACCCGCAGCGGAACCTCCTCATCCAGGACGGGACGAACGAGACCTGTCTCGCCTGCCACGACAACAAGGCCGCCTATCCCGACGTCTTCGGCGCGAACGCCGGCATGGTCGGCGCGGGCCTTCGCTCCGCCGGCGCGCTGAACGGAACGACCCCGAGCCACTCCGACCTCGGCTACTCGCCCTGGATGGGCCACACCCTCGGCACCGACGTCGCCCCTCCGGGCTGGGTCGGCATCTACGAGCCCTCCCCGGTGGAGAACTTCAACTGCGCGAACTGCCACGCGGTCCACGGCTCTCCCGCCTACCGCAACCTCGGTCTCTCCCAGTACATGGGGACCCCGAACCACCCGCACGACGCGACGAACCCGTTCCTCGGCGCGGGACCGACCTACAACACGCTGCCGCTCGGCGGCGCGCGCGCGACCCTCGTGAACGACGGGACCCTCGACGTCTTCATCAACAACGCGGCCCGCTCCTACACGGCGAGCGAGATCAGCTTCGGCATCGGCAGCGCGAACACCTCCGCCCGTAACGGCATGAACGCCTACTGCGCCGTCTGCCACGGGAACTTCCACGGCGACGCGAACACCCGCGACCTCATCGGTGGCCTGGACTTCGTCCGCCACCCGACCTCGGGCATCGCCCGGGCGACGAACGTCCTGCTCCTGAACTACGGCACGGCCGACAGCCAGACGAACCTCGTCCGCCCGGCCTGGACGACCGCCATCGGCGGCGGCTACGAGGCGGCCTGCCTCTCGTGCCACAAGGGGCACGGGAACGCCCGCGGCTTCGCGCTCATCTACCCGGACCACACCGGCGGGGCGGCGAACTTCGAGGAAGGCGACGCGGGGCTCGTGGACGGCCAGTACCCGATCCGGAACCTCTGCATCACCTGCCACCCGATGGGCCGGTAGCGCAGGAGGTCCGACATGACCACCGCACGACTCAGGGTCTGCACCCTGGCCCTCGGCCTGCTCTTCGCGGGCCAGGCGGCGGCCGCGACGCTCACGGTCTACTCGAAGATGACCGGGGCGGGCGGGAGCGGCGCCGTCGCGAGGGTCGCCCCCACGGCGGCCTCGGCCGGAGCCACCACCATCCACTGTGCCACGAACGCGATCGCGAACTGCGTCGATGCCGCCGTCGCGGACGGTGCGACGATCCATCTCGAGCCGACCCTCGTCACGAACGCGGCGTTCGTCGGCTGGACGGGCTGCACGAGCGTGGCCGGCAGCGTCTGCACCGTCTCCATGACGGGCAACAGGACGGTCACCGCCACGTTCAGGCCCTTCACCTACGCGCTCCAAGTCAAGACCTACCCGGTCCCGGCGGGCACCTTCGTGCCCCTCTACGGCGGGCGCCTCCAGGCGACCGTCGAGAACACCCGGAACCAGGGAGAGGCGCTCGTGCCGGTCCCGATCGACTGCCAGACCGGGAACGCGGCCTACACCGTCTGCTCCGGCGCGGTCCCGAACGGCGCGGCGCTCGTCCTCACGGCCGTTCCGGGCGCCGGCTCGCGCGTGACGAGCTGGAGCGGCTGCACGACCTCCACCGCCACGACCTGCACCGTGAACCCGATGATCAACCCCAGGCTCGTCTCCGCGACGTTCGGACCGTCGGACATCCCGGTGACCGCGCAGGTGAGCGGCTCCGGGACGATCACCGCGACGGCCGGCGGGACGGTCGTCGACGGGATGAGCTGCCCTGGTGACTGCAGCGCGATGGTCCAGGCGGGCGGGTCGATCACCCTCACCGCGGCTCCGGCCGCGAGCGCGACGTTCATCGGCTGGACCGGCGCCTGCACGGGCGTGAGCCCGACCTGCACGATCGCCGCGGTGACCACGGCGAAGGCGGTCACGGCGACGTTCAAGTCGGGGACGTGCCTCTCCTGCCACGGCACGCCTGCGAGGCACGTGTCCGCGGCGATGAACTGCGGGACGTGCCACACGGGCTACACGGCCAGGACCGTCCCCGCGGGCGTCCACATGGACGGGAGCGTCACCACGACCGACTGCTCGGCCTGCCACGCGGGGGCGAGCTCCCACGGCCTCGCCGTGACCGGCGCGAACCGGAGCGCCTGCGGCAGCTGCCACAACTACGACAGCCACATCGACTCGTCGGTGCAGGTCGCGATCACCAACCCGGCGGTCCCTCGGCCGGTCGCGGACATCGCGTTCGCCATCACGAGCGCCACGGTCACGAGCGGCTCCGCGCCGGTCGTGGAGTTCTCGGTGACCGATCCGGCGAACGGAAACGCACCTCTCACGATCGGGGCGGGCGGCGTCGGAAACCCGAGCTTCACGCTGTCGAAGCTCCAGGCCGACGGGACCTACCTCTCGTACGTCGTGAGGGGGCGTGACGGCCTGCCGTACACCAAGCCCGACGGCACGCCGGGCGTCGTGGCGATCACCGACGGGAACACGTCGTCGACCTGCACGATCGGCGGCGCGACTCCCTGTGCGACGCAGGCGAACTCCGACACCTTCTCGGCGAGCCGGCTCGTCTCGCTCGGGGGCGGCAACTACCGGTACACGTTCGCCTCGCCGGTGACGGTGACCGATCCGGCGCAGCTCCACACCGTGGCGATGTGGGGGACGCGCACGGTCTCCGGGTACGCCTTCCGGGCCCACGCGCACCGCGACTTCGCGCCGGACAGATCGGCCGTGACCTCGCGCCAGGTCGTCTCCGACGCGGCGTGCAACGCCTGCCACGGGCAGCTCCAGGTCCACGGCTCGCGCCGCGGGGTGAAGGTCTGCCTCACCTGCCACTCGCCGCAGACGGTCGACCCGGAGAGCGGCAACCACGTGGACATGGCGACCATGGTCCACAAGATCCACCAGGGCGAGCACCTCGCGAACCCGTACTTCGTCGTGGGGTTCGGCCAGGCCTACTTCACGACGGCCCACATCCTCATGGCCCCCTCGCACTCCGGGTTCTTCGAGGGCGGAGGCACCTACCTGGCCGCCCAGGACCCGGGCATCCAGCGCGAGTGCGGCCTCTGCCACCAGGGGACGCAGGCGAACAACGCCTACACGAAGGCCTCGCGGCGGGCGTGCGGGTCGTGCCACGACGAGGTGAACTTCGCGACCGGCGCGGGCCACGCATCGATCCCGGGGAGCTTCACGCAGGACGACACCCTGTGCAGCGGGTGCCACCCCTCGGGGGCCGTCGCGATGTATCACTCGCGGTTCTATGAGCCCACCTTCAACGTGAACTTCAACACGCTGAGCCCGCCCGTCCCCCCCACGGGACACGACTTCCGGGCGACGCTCGTCTCGGTCGCCGGAGGCGCCACCTCGCTCACCTGGACGGTGGACTTCAGGCTCGACGGGGCCGCGACCGGACCCTCCAGCCTGAGCTCCGGTAGCTACCGGTGGGCCACCTGCGCGTTCCAGCTCGCCGGGCCGACGACGGACTACACCTTCCCGGCCACCGGCGGGACGGCGCAGTCCTGCACGGCCGTCGCGACCTGGACGGCGACGGGGACGCCGGGGCGGTTCACCTTCACGGCCACGCCGACGCCGCCGGCCGTCACCTTCTTCTCGGGGAAGCCGGCGGGCTACTACACCGGTTCCTTCGAGATCATGTTCCAGAGGGTGTTCGGCGACGGGACGAACTTCGTCCGGAAGCCGTTCTCGGCCAACCCGAACTTCCTCACGCTCCACTGGGACGGCACGGCCGTGCGGGTGGTCACCGGGGTCGAGCAGGGGCTCAACGCCCGCCGTGGCGTGGTCGAGTTCGACAAGTGCAACGCCTGCCACGTCGACATCGGGTTCCACTCGAACCGTGGGCGCAAGGGTCCGGACTACTGCGCGACCTGCCACAACCCGAAGCTCGACAACGGCACGAGGGCGCGCGCGACGGTGGCGAACGCCTACACGACGCCGCTCACGGGGACGAGCCTCGTCTACCTCCCCGAGAGCGTCTCGATGAACGTCTTCATCCACCGCATCCACATGGGGAGCCAGCTCCCCAGCGTGCGGGGGCTGGAGATCGGGAGCACGGTGGCGGCGACCGCCTCGCCGTGGGTCCCCGAGCCGGGCCGGATCGTCTACGGCGCGACGCGGTCGAACTTCATCGGGTTCACGGCGACGACTCCGCCCGAGTTCGCGGACCTCACCGAGTTCACGATGCCGAACGACATGAGACGGTGCGAGCAGTGCCACATCGACGCGGGCTCGCGCCAGACCTGGGCGCTCCCCGAGAGGTCCGGCCTCGCCCCGGTGGAGCGGACCTTCCGCCGCTGCACGCCCAACGCGACGCGCCCGGTCTGGGCCACCGAGGACTGGTGCGAGAGCCAGTCATCCGGGAACGCCGGCATGGTCTCGACGGGCGTGAAGGTCGTCACGCCGCCGCTCAAGGCCTCGTGCACGAGCTGCCACGACAGCCTCGCGACGGACGCGCACGCGGACCTGTATACGACGAGTCCCATGACGGCGGGGGCGGTCGAGTACTGCGCGGGCTGCCACGGCGCGGGCAAGGAGTTCGACGCCCTGCGCTCGCACAGGCCGCTGCCGTAGCGGGAGGGGTGTGAAGTGGAGGGGGCCGTCCTCCGGGGCGGCCCCCTGAACGCGGTTCGTGATTCGCGATCACCTTCGGCGTCGCGAATCACGCCGTCGTCCAGCGATGTTCGACCGTGGGCTGCGCCCCCGCCCCGCCGAGCGAAGCTCGTCGGGGCCCCACCCCTGCTGCGCGGGGCCCCGGCGCGCTTCGGCTGTGCCTCGCGCGCCGCCCCGCGGGGAGGGACTCCGCCCCTCCCCACCTGCGGTGGGGCCCCTCCCCGGCCAGGCCCACTCCCCCGTTCACGGATCATGATCGCCCTGCCCGCTGGTGAGGCGGGGGAAGGGAAGGTAGGCTTTCCGGAGGCGCCCGCTTCCCGTGGCGCCTCGCCGAGGGAGACGCATGAGAATCGCCGCGCTGGCCGTCGCTTCCGCTGCCTTCCTGTACGCCGGGTGCTCGCCGCCGGGCGAGGAGGACGTCTTCCCTGCCGGGGCGGGGATCCAGCAGGGCCTCACCCTCTCCACCCTCACCGGCGCCGGCTGGACCGTCTGCTACGAGGACACCTACGTCGACGCGGACGTGCCCCTCGCCGACGTCCTCGCCGCCTGTCCGGGGACCTACATGATGCTCGCCTGCGGGCAGGTCGGGTCGGGGACGCTGGCGCTCGCCGCGGCGGACCTGCGCTCGGTGGTCGTCCAGCAGGACGCGGAGGGGCCCACCACCCACCACGTCTCCGGGAGCGTGGGCTGGTACTACACGCCCACCCAGTCCTGGGGCTTCTTCCCCGCCGTTCAGAGCCTCGACCGGGACAGCTGCGACACCCTGGGGCAGGCGATGGACGACCGGCGGCTCTGCTGGCACGCCTCCGCGGGGACGCTCCAGAACGGCTACCGCTGCGGGAGCGGCGACCTCAACTTCGCCGCCACCTGGCGGCGGCTCGTCCTCGTCCGCTGAGCCAGCCCTGGGAGGCGGGGGCCGCGAGGGCGGGCGAAGTCACGGCAACGTGGCCGCCCCCGTGGCAGGTCGTTGCACGCGCCGTCCGGCGCGTCCGCCCCGCTTTCGGCTATGTTGCCTCGCGCCGACCGATGGAAGACCTGCTCCACGATCTCAACGACGCGCAGAAGGAGGCCGTGCTCCACGGCGACGGGCCGCTCCTCGTCCTCGCCGGCGCGGGCTCCGGCAAGACCCGCGTCATCGTCCACCGGATCGCGCGGCTCGTCCGCGAGGAGGGGGTCGTCCCCTGGCGCGTCCTCGCCGTGACCTTCACGAACAAGGCCGCGGGGGAGATGCGCGAGCGGCTCGGCGCCCTCCTCGGCCTCGAGGCGCACGAGGCCTGGGTCCAGACCTTCCACGCCTTCGGCGCCCGCTTCCTCCGGCGCGAGGCGGCGCGGGCCGGCCTCTCCCAGGGCTTCCCGATCTACGACGACGACGATCAGCTCCGGCTCGTGAAGGGGATCCTCTCCGAGCTCGGCGCCGACGAGGAGGCCCGCCTAGGCCCCCGCGAGGTCCTCTCCCGGATCGACGCCTGGAAGGGGCTCGCGCTCCTCCCGCGGGAGGTGAAGCCGGACGGGCTCGACGCGGAGGCGGCCCTCGCCCGCGAGGTCTACCGCCGCTACGAGGGGGCCCTCGCGCGGGCCGGCGCGGTGGACTTCGGGGACCTCCTCCTGCGCCCCGTCCGGCTCCTCGAGGCGGACCGGGACCTCCGCGCCCGCTGGGCGGGCCGCTTCGAGCACCTCCTCGTGGACGAGTTCCAGGACACGAACGCCGTCCAGTACGGGCTCCTCCGGCTCCTCGCCGGCCCCCGCGCGAACGTCTGCGTCGTCGGCGACGACGACCAGGCGATCTACCGCTGGCGCGGCGCCGACGTCGCGAACATCCTCGGCTTCGACCGGGACTTCCCGGGCACGCGGGTCGTGAAGCTCGAGCGGAACTACCGCTCCACCCGGACGATCCTCGACGCGGCCCACGCGGTGATCTCGAAGGCGAGCCGCCGCCGGGATAAGCGGCTCTGGACCGAGGCCGGGCCCGGCGCGCCCCTCGCCCTCCTCGTCGGCCTGGACGAGCACGACGAAGCGGAGCGGATCGCGCGGGCCGCCGCGGCGGAGCGGGCGCGGGGCACGCCGGGCGACGAGATCGCCGTCCTCTACCGGACGAACGCGCAGTCGCGCCCCATCGAGGCGGCGCTCCGGGCGGCGCGGATCCCCTACGTGATCGTCCGCGGGACGAGCTTCTACGAGCGGGCGGAGGTGAAGGACGCCGCCGCCTGGCTGAGGCTCGCCCTCGAGCCGCGGAGCGACCTCGATCTCCGGCGCGTCGTGAACCGCCCCCCCCGCGGGATCGGGGAGAAGACGCTCGAGCGGCTCGACGCCCACGCGCGGGAGCGCGGCGTCTCCCTCTACGACGCGCTCGGCGAGGTGGACGCGATCGAGGGGCTCCGGACCGCCGCCCGCCGCGCGCTCGGCGAGCTCCGGGAGACGGTCGCCGGGCTCGCGCGGGACGCGGCCGCGCTCGACGCCGGCGTCGCCGTGCAGGAGGTGCTCGGGCGGACCGGCCTCCTCGCGCGGCTCGAGGCGG
>JBBIPT010000096.1:0-13379 GCA_037442705.1 Anaeromyxobacter sp. | reverse complement strand
GGCGGCGCCGCCTTCCGCCGGGCCCGCGCCGGGGACACGGCGCGCGGGCGGAGCGCCCCCGCACGCCTCCCCGTCCGTCCGGAAGTTCGCCCGCGAGCTCGGCGTCGATCTCGGGACGGTCACGGGGAGCGGCCCGAAGGGGCGCATCCTCCAGGACGACGTCCGGCGGACGGTGAAGGAGGCGATGACGGGCGGCGCGCGCGGCGGGGGGCTCTCCCTCCTCCCGTGGCCCAAGGTGGACTTCGAGAAGTTCGGCCCCGTCGAGCGGCGGCCGCTCACCCGGATCCAGAAGCTCTCCGGCCCGAACCTCCAGCGGAACTGGGTGACGATCCCGCACGTCACCCAGCACGACGAGGCGGACGTCACCGACCTCGAGGACTTCCGCCAGGCGCTGAACCGCGAGCACGCGAAGGACGGCGTGAAGGTCACGATCCTCGCCTTCGTGATGAAGGCGTGCGTCGCCGCGCTGAGGGTCCACCCCGAGCTCAACGCCTCCCTCGACGGGGACGCGCTCGTCCTGAAGCGCTACTTCCACCTCGGCTTCGCGGCCGACACCCCGAACGGCCTCGTCGTCCCGGTGCTCCGGGACGCCGACCGCAAGGGCGTCCTCGACATCGCCCGGGAGCTCGCCGTCCTCTCCGCGAAGGCGCGCGACGGGAAGCTCGGCCCCGCCGACGTGCAGGGCGGGACCTTCTCCATCTCGTCCCTCGGCGGGATCGGCGGCACCGCCTTCACGCCGATCGTCAACGCCCCCGAGGTCGCGATCCTCGGCGTCTCCCGGAGCGCCACGCGCCCCGTCTGGAACGGCGAGGCCTTCGTGCCCCGGCTCGTCCTCCCCCTCTCCCTCTCCTACGACCACCGGGTGGTGGACGGCGCGCTCGCCGCCCGGTTCACGACGACGCTCTCCGGGATCCTCGGCGACATGCGCCGGGCGATGCTGTGAGGGCCCGGGCCCCCCCGCGCTCGCCGGGCCCGCCGCGGCGGGTCACCGCTTCCACTTCAGCTGGAACTCGATCTCCTCGGCGCCCCCCTCCCGCTCGTGCTCGACGGCGATCACGGCGTCGGGCGGCACGATGATCCGCTCGCCGGCGATCTGGATCGTGAACGTCCTTCCGCCCTCGATGCAGTCCGCCAGCCTGCGCAGCTTCCTCACGAACTGCCTGGCCGGGTACTCCTTCTCCACGTCCCGCTTCGGCCTTCTCATCCGCACGCTCCCTTCCTCGTCGGGAAGACGGGGCCTTCCTCGCACACGCTACCGGAAGCGCCGGCCGGCATGAAGACCGGGCGAACGATCTGGTGTCACCCGCGCCCGCGGGACGGTATGAAGGGTGCCATCGGGAGGATGCGATGGCGGACCTGCTCGGCGCGACCCGTGACTTCCAGATCTCCCCCGGCCGGAAGGGCAGGCTCTGCTCGCTGCCGGTCCTCGAGGAGAAGGGCCTCGGGAAGGTCTCCCGGCTGCCGGTGTCGATCCGGATCGTCCTCGAGTCGCTCGCCCGGAACGCCGACGGCGAGCGGGTGACCGAGGAGGACGTCCGGGCGCTCGCCCGCTGGGAGCCCCGGGCGGAGCGGACGCGGGAGGTCCCCTTCGTCGTCGCGCGGGTGCTCCTCCAGGACTTCACCGGGGTCCCCCTCCTCGTGGATCTCGCCGCGATGCGCTCCGCGGTGGCCCGGGCGGGGAAGGACCCGCTCGCGGTGGAGCCGCTCGTCCCGGTGGACCTCGTCGTGGACCACTCCGTCCAGGTGGACGCCTTCGCCTCCGCGGACGCGCTCCGCGCGAACATGGAGCTCGAGCTCGAGCGGAACCTCGCCCGGTACGAGTTCCTGAAGTGGGGGACGAAGGCGTTCGAGAAGCTCCGGATCGTCCCGCCCGGCATGGGGATCTGCCACCAGGTGAACCTGGAATACCTCGCGAGCGGCGTCCTCGAGCGGGACGGGATCTTCTTCCCGGACACCCTCGTCGGCACGGACTCCCACACCCCCATGGTGAATGGCCTCGGCCTCGTCGCCTGGGGCGTCGGCGGCATCGAGGCCGAGGCGGCGATGCTCGGCGAGCCGACCTGGCTCCTCACCCCCGACGTCGTCGGCGTCCACCTCGCGGGGGCGCTCCGGGAGGGCGTCACCGCGACCGACCTCGTGCTGCGCGTGACGGAGCTCCTGCGGAAGCAGAAGGTGGTCGGCAAGTTCGTCGAGTTCTTCGGCGAGGGGGCGGAGTCCCTCCCCGTCCCGGAGCGGGCGACCCTCTCCAACATGGCGCCGGAGTACGGGGCGACGATCGGCTTCTTCCCCCCCGACGAGGCGTCCGCCCGCTACCTCGAGGCGACCGGGAGGCCGAAGGAGGTCGTGGATTCCTTCCGCGCCTACTGGAAGGCGCAGGGAGCGTTCCGGATCCCGAGGAAGGGAGAGGTGGACTACAGCGAGGTCGTCGAGCTCGACCTCGCCTCGGTCCGGCCGGCGGTCGCGGGCCCGAAGCGGCCGCAGGACCGGATCGAGCTGCCCGCGCTGAAGGAGACCTTCCGCGACCTCTTCTCCCGCAAGGACGCGACCGGCTACGCCAAGCCGGCGGCGGAGCTCTCCGGGCGCTTCGAGGTCTCGACCCCGGGCGGCGCCCCCTCGACCTCCCGCCTGAAGGACGCCGACGTCGAGGTGGGGCACGGGGACGTCCTCATCGCGGCCATCACCTCGTGCACGAACACCTCCAACCCGGGCGTGATGCTCGCGGCGGGGCTCCTCGCGAAGAAGGCGGTCGAGAGGGGGCTCCGGGTGAAGCCGACCGTGAAGACCTCGCTCGCGCCCGGGTCCCGGGTCGTCTCGCGCTACCTCGAGGAGACCGGCCTCCAGAGGTCGCTCGACGCGCTCGGCTTCCAGACCGTCGGCTACGGCTGCACGACCTGCATCGGCAACTCCGGGCCGCTCGACCCGCGGATCGAGAAGCTCGTGGTCGACCACGACGTCGTCGCGGCCTCCGTCCTCTCCGGCAACCGGAACTTCGAGGCCCGCGTGCACCAGAGCGTGAAGGCGAACTTCCTCATGAGCCCGCCGCTCGTCGTCGCCTTCGCCATCGCCGGGCGGGTGGACGTGGACCTCGAGAAGGAGCCGCTCGGGACCGGCGAGGACGGGAAGCCCGTCTTCCTCCGCGACGTGTGGCCCTCGGTCGCGGAGATCGACGCCCTCCGCGGCGCCGCCCAGGACCCGGAGGCGTACCGGGCGAACTACGGCGGCGGCTTCGGGGGGAACGACCGCTGGAACGCCCTCCCCGTCCGCGGGGGGGAGGTCTACGAGTGGGACCCGGAGTCCGACTACATCCAGGAGCCGCCCTACTTCCTCCCCTTCCCCGCCGAACCCGGGACGCCCGGCGAGATCCGCGGGGCGCGGCCCCTCGCGATCTTCGGCGACTCCGTGACGACGGATCACATCAGCCCCGCCGGCTCCATCCATGCGTCGTCGCCGGCGGGCCAGTACCTCCGGTCGCTCGGCGTCGAGGTCCCCGACTTCAACAGCTACGGCGCCCGGCGCGGCAACCACCACGTGATGATCCGCGGGACCTTCGCGAACGTCCGGGTGAGGAACCTCATGGTCCCCGGCGTGGAGGGGGGCGTCACCGTCCACCATCCGGAGGGCAAGCGGATGTCGATCCACGAGGCGGCCGTGGCCTACGAGCGGGAGAAGGTCCCGCTCTGCGTCGTGGCGGGGCTCGAGTACGGCACCGGCTCCTCCCGCGACTGGGCGGCGAAGGGGACGGCCCTCCTCGGCGTCCGCTTCGTCGTGGCCCGGTCCTTCGAGCGGATCCACCGCTCGAACCTCGTCGGGATGGGCGTCCTCCCCTGCCAGCTCCCGGAGGGGGTGACGGCCGGGACGCTCGGGCTCGACGGGACGGAGACCTTCGACCTCCTCGGCGCGAAGGGGCGGATCTCCCCGCGGCAGCGGGCGACGCTCGTCGTCCACCGGAAGGACGGCAAGAAGGAGGAGGTCCCGGTCACGGTCCGGATCGACACGCCGGTGGAGGCCGAGTACCACCGGCACGGCGGGATCATGCCGTACGTGCTGCGCCGGATCCTGGCGAAGGGGTAGCTTCCCCGGACCATGCCCCTCCCCGCCTCCTCCCTACCCCGGCTCGGCACCGGCCTCGCCCTGCCGCTCCGGGCCGCCGCCTGGCTCTCCCGCCGCCCCGGGACCTGGCGCTACGCCCTCGTCCCGATCGCCCTCACCGTCCTCGGGCTCGCCGCCGGCCTCGCCGCCGGCATCCCGCTCTCGGCGACGCTCCTCTCCCTCGTCTGGACGGAGCCCGCGGGCTGGCCGGCCGCGCTCTGGCACGCCGCCCGGGTCGCGATCGTCCTCGTCGAGCTCTACACGCTCGCGGTCGTCCTCCCCATGGTCCTCTCCGCCCCGTTCATGGACGCGCTCTCCGCGCGGGTCGAGGCGGAGGAGCTCGGCGCGGCCCCCGCGGCGGGCGGCGCCGGGCGCGTCCTCGCGGAGGCGGCGACCGGGATCGTCCACTCCCTCGGGCGGGTCGGCCTCTACTACCTCGGCCTCGTGCTCCTCCTCCCGGCCCTCCTCGTCCCCTTCCTCTGGCCCCCCCTCGTCTTCCTCTGGACGGCCCGCTGGACCGCGGTGGAATGGGCCGGGCTCCCGATGGCCCGGAACCTCCACGGCTTCCGCGCGACCCGCGCCGCGCTCCGCGCCGTCCGCCCCGCGGGCTTCGGGATGGGGCTCGCCCTCGCCGCGCTCTTCGTCGTCCCGCTCGCGAACCTCCTCGTCGTGCCGGTGGGCGCGGTCGCGGGGACGCTCCTCTACTGCGAGCTCGTCCGCGACGGGATCGTCCGGCGGGGCTGACGGTAGGCGCGAAGCGAGGCCCCCCTTCGGTTCCGGTGGCGGGGCCGGGCGTTCTGGCGGAAGCTCTGGGCAGACCCGCCGCGGCGACCGGCCGCGGCCCACCGGCGAGGAGTCGCCCATGCCCGGCCCGAACCGCAAGAGCCCGCCCTACGTCGTCCGCCCCGACACCGCCGTCCTCACCCGCGGCTTCGACCCGCGGCTCTCGGTCGGATCGGCCCGGCCCGCGGTCTTCCGCTCGTCCACCTACGTCTTCTCCTCGCCCGAGGCGGCCGAGCGGGCCTTCGACATCGCCCTCGGGAAGGCGCGCCCCGGGGACGGGGAGAGCGTGGACCTCATCTACTCGCGCCTCTCCCACCCGAACGCGGAGATCCTCGAGGACCAGATCGTCCCCCTCGAGGCGGGCGCCCATTCGGCCGCGGTCTTCAACTCGGGGATGGCGGCGATCTCGACGGTCTTCTTCACCTTCTGCCAGCCGGGCGCGAGCTTCGTCTACACGACCCCCCTCTACGGCGGCACGCAGCACCTCGTCCACCAGCTCCTCGAGCCCTACGGGATGCGCGGGATCCCGGTCCTCGCGGGGGACCGGGAGGCGCTGCGGAAGGCGATCGCGGCGGCGAAGGACCTCCGGCTCGTCCTCGTCGAGACCCCGGCCAACCCCACGCTCGTGATGACCGACATCGCCGCCGCCGCGGAGGCGGCGCGCGCCCACCCCGACCGGCCGCTCGTCGCGGTGGACAACACCTTCCTCGGCCCCGCCTTCCAGCACCCGCTGCCGCTCGGCGCCGATCTCTCCGTCTACTCGGCGACGAAGTACCTCTCCGGCTTCAGCGACATGCTCGGGGGCGTCGTCCTCGCGGCGGATCCCGAGCTCGTGACGAGGCTCCGCGGCACCCGGGCGATCCTCGGGAACATCCTCCAGCCGGACGAGTGCTGGCTCCTCGACGGGAGGCTGCCCACCGTCGGGCTCCGGATGAACCGGCAGAGCAAGAACGCGCAGCGGATCGCCGAGGCGCTCGCGAGCCACCCGCGCGTGGAGACCCTCCGCTACCCCACGCTCTTCCGGGACCCCGAGCAGCTCCGGATCCGCGACGCCCAGTGCAGCTACCCGGGAGGCGTCTTCTCGATGGAGCTCGCCGGGGGGAAGAAGGCCGCCTTCGAGTTCCTGCGGAGGCTCTCCATCGCGAAGAACGCGGTGAGCCTCGGGGGCGTCGAGTCGCTCGCCTGCCACCCGGCGAGCACGACGCACTCGGAGATGTCCCCGGAGGAGCTCCGCCGCTACGGCGTCTCGGACGCGCTCGTCCGCGTCTCGATCGGCGTCGAGGACTGGCGCGACCTCCTCGCGGAGTTCAAGGGCGCGCTCGACGCCGTGTAGCAGCCCGGAGCCTGGAGCCTCGGCGCGAGCTCGAATCGCAGCCGTTCGCCCTCCTCCTGCCGAAGGGCGAACGCCCCGGCTCGACGCGCGTGATCACGGCCATCAGTCCGGCTTCGCGTTCTCCACCCACGTCCTCCCCGGGCGGGCGAGCCCCTCGCCGAAGTTCCGGTGGGCCTCGGAGAAACTCGAGAGGCCGGCCCAGGGGAGGGCGGCGTAGCCCTCCCCCGCGGCGAGGAAGATCGCGACGACGGTGACCTTCCCGGCGGCGAGCGCCCGCAGCGAGACCTTCTTCCCGTTCGCGTCCCGGACGCTCCAGTCCGGGAGCGGCTTCCCGAGCAGCTTCGAGAAGGACATCCGGAGGACGCCGTGCTTCTCGCTCCGGCGCACCTCCTCCACGAGCTTCACCTCGAGGTCCGTCTGGAAGGCGAAGATCTCCGGGTCGTCCATCCCGCCTCGCGTGACTTCACCGCGGGGACGTGGTTACCTCGGGCCGCCATGACCCTCCACGTCGCCCTCGCCGTCTCCGCCCTCGCCGCCTCGGCCGTGCTCTTCGCCTCCGCGCCCACGCGGACGCTCGGGACGATCGCCCTCGTGGCGAGCGCCCTGGAGGTGGCGATGGCCTTCGGCGTCTTGCGCCTCGGCGTCGCGGGCGTCCCGCTCGGCCTCGTCCTCGGGCTCGCCCTCGCAATCCCCGGGCTCCTCGCCTGGCTCCGCGCCTCGGCGAAGACGGCCGTCTCCGCGGCGGCGATCGTCGCCTTCGCCGGGGTCCTGCAGGTCTTCGTGGCGCTGCAGGGACGGACGTAAGGCCCGGCGAGGGGCTCGCTGCCGCTGAGCGGAGCCTCGCTCCGGCTCGTACTTCCTCGTTTTTCTGCCCGTCCCCTCCTTCCGAGTGGGGACAAGTGGTATATCCCCCGCCGGAACTCGTGTTCTCCGTGGCGTCCAGGGGACTCACGCCGCCGCGGTGCCGACGGGGGTTGGTGGGAGGCCCGCGTGGCCGAAGATACGAATTCACCCGAAGTGTCACCGCCCCGGCGGCGGCTCGGCCGCTCCCCCCGGGACTTCCTCGCCGGCGCGTGCCTCGTCGCCCTCGCGCTCTTCGCGCTCTGGGCGGGCTCGGAGCTCGATCCGGGCTCCCTCCGCTCCCCCGGACCGGCGATGGTCCCACGCGCGATCGCGCTCGCGCTCGGGGCGGTCGGGCTCCTCGTCGTGGCCTTCTCCCTCCTCGAGGACGGCGCGAAGCTCGGGAGGTGGCCGCTCCGCGGCCCGATCTTCGTCTCCCTCGCGGTCGTCGCCTTCGCCCTCACGATCCGGTCGGTGGGGCTCGCCGTCGCCGGGCCGCTCGTCGTCATCGTGAGCGGGGCCGCCTCCGCGGAGAGCCGGCCGAAGGAGCTCGTCCTCTTCGCCCTGGCGATGACCGCGTTCTGCATCGCCCTCTTCAAGTTCGCCCTCTCCCTCCCGATCCCGGTGCTCGTCCTCCCCGGGCTCTTCGTCCTCTAGGCGGGCGAATCCGATGGGCGATCTCGTCCAGAACCTGGCGCTCGGCTTCTCCGTCGCCTTCTCGCTCCAGAACCTCGGCCTCGCGCTCGCCGGCTGCCTCATCGGCACGCTGATCGGCGTCCTCCCCGGGGTGGGGCCCATCGCGACGATCACGATGCTCCTCCCGGTGACCTTCGGGCTCGAGCCGGTCGGCGCGATCATCATGCTCGCCGGCATCTACTACGGCGCCCAGTACGGCGGCTCCACGACCGCGATCCTCGTGAACATCCCGGGGGAGGTCACCGCGGTGGTGACGACGCTCGACGGCCACGAGATGGCGAAGCGGGGGAGGGCCGGCGCGGCCCTCGGAATCGCCGCGATCGGCTCCTTCTTCGCCGGGAGCCTCGCGACCCTCGTCGTGGCCGCCCTCGCCGTGCCCCTCACGAAGCTCGCCCTGCTGTTCGGCGCGGCCGAGTACTTCTCGCTCATGGCGGCGGGCCTCGCCTTCGCGGTGGTCCTCGCGCGCGGCTCCGTCCTGAAGGCGATCGCGATGATCCTCGTCGGCGTCCTCCTCTCCACGGTGGGGACGGACCTCGACACCGGGATCGAGCGGATGACCTTCGGCTACGCGCCGCTCGCGGACGGGCTCGACTTCGCGGTCCTCGCGATGGGGATCTTCGGCTTCGCCGAGGTGCTCCGGAACCTCGAGGCCGCGGGGAAGCGGGACGTCGTGAGGGCGCCGCTCGGACGCGTGCTGCCGACCCGGGACGACCTGAAGCGCTCCGCCGCCCCCATCGCCCGGGGGAGCCTCCTCGGCGCGATCCTCGGGATCCTCCCCGGGAACGGGGCGGTGCTCGGCCCGTTCGCCTCCTACACGCTCGAGAAGAAGCTCGCCCGCGAGCCGGGGCGGTTCGGCCGGGGGGCGATCGAGGGGGTGGCGGGGCCGGAGGCCGCGAACAACGCCGGCGCCCAGACCTCCTTCATCCCGCTCCTCTCGCTCGGCATCCCTCCGAACGCGGTGATGGCCCTCATGGTCGGCGCGATGACGATCCACGGCATCGTCCCCGGCCCCCTCGTGATGACGAGGAACCCCGCCCTCTTCTGGGGGGTCATCGCGAGCATGTGGATCGGCAACCTCATGCTCCTCGTCATCAACCTGCCGCTCGTCGGGGTCTGGGTGAAGTTCCTCTCGGTCCCCTACCGGCTCATGTTCCCGGCGATCCTCCTCTTCTCCTGCATCGGGATCTACTCGGTGAACAACTCGCCGGCCGACGTCCTCATGGCGGCGGGGCTCGCCGTGGTGGGCTGGGTATTCATCAAGCTCGACCTCGAGACCGCGCCGCTCCTCCTCGGTTACGTCCTCGGCCGCCTCATGGAGGAGAACTTCCGCCGCGCGCTCGCGCTCGCCCGCGGGAACATCGCCACCTTCGTCGAGCGGCCCGTGAGCCTGGGCCTCCTCGCCGTCGCGGTCCTCGTGATCGCGATCGCCGTCCTCCCCGCGGTGCGCCGCGGGCGCGATGAAGTGTTCACGGAGTGAAAGGAGCCACCCGCATGAAGCCCCTCGTCCTCGCCGCCGCAGCCGCCCTCACCCTCGCCCTGCCCTCCGGCCCGGCCCGGGCCGCCTACCCCGACCGCACGATCACGATGATCGTGCCGTTCGCCGCCGGCGGCCCGACCGACGTCGTCGCCCGGATCGTCGCCGACCACATGTCCCGCACCCTCGGCCAGCAGATCGTGATCGAGAACGTGGCGGGCGCAGGGGGCACGACCGGGATCACCCGCGCCGCCCAGTCCACCCCGGACGGCTACACGATCATGATGGGCCACATGGGCACGCACGGCGCGGCCCCGGCCGTGTACCCGGAGCTGAAGTACGATCCCACGAAGGACTTCGCGCCCATCGGGCTCGCGGCGGGCACGCCCATCCTCGTCGTGGCGAGGAAGGACTTCCCCGCGAAGGACCTGAAGGAGTTCGTCGCCCACCTGAAGGCGAACTCGGAGAAGCTGAACGAGGCGCACGCCGGCGTCGGCTCCGTCTCGTTCACCACCTGCACCTTCTTCAACTCGATCCTCGGAGCGAAGCCGACCCGCGTCGCCTACAAGGGCACCGGCCCCGCCCTGAACGACCTCGTCGCGGGCCAGGTGGACTACATGTGCGACCAGATCGTGAACCTCGTGCCCCAGATCCAGGCCGGGACGATCAAGGCCTACGCCGTCGCGCTCGCGGAGAGGTCCCCCGCCCTCCCGGACGTCCCGACGACGAAGGAGGGCGGCCTCGCGGAGTACCAGGTGAGCGCCTGGAACGCGATCTTCGCGCCGAAGGGGGTCCCGGCCGAGGTCGTGACGAAGCTCTCCGACGCCCTGCAGAAGGCCCTCGCCGACGAGGGGACGCGCAAGCGGCTCCTCGACCTCGGCGGCGACCTCGGGAACAGGGCGGCGATGACGCCGGCCGGCCTCCAGAAGCACGTGGAGAGCGAGGTCGCCCGCTGGAACAAGGTCCTGAAGGACGCCGGCGCGGCGAAGTAGCCGGGCCGGGAGAAGTGGCCCCGAGCGGGCCCGGGCGCGCGACGCGCCCGGGCCTTCGCCTTCTCGCCCTGGAGGTGGCTGTCAGACCCCCCCGGTAGCCTTCGCGGGTCCGCTCCACGGGGCGGGCTCCACCTCTCCAGAGGAGGCTCGAGAGATGGCCGTGAAGGTCATGGTGGCGCCGTCGATCGCGAACGGCGCGGTCGGAAAGGCGGGCAGGCAGGCGAATCGGGGAGCGGGCGCGCCGGCGAAGCCGAAGCGTCGCCGCTCCTCCGTCTACGACGCCGAAGGCAACGAGGTGTTCATCACCCTCCTCTGCCTGAAGTGCCACAAGACGCGGCCGCTCTCGCAGTTCGGGCTGCGCAAGATGGCGGACGGCGCGATCCGGAACCAGCCCTGGTGCAGGACCTGCCGCTCATCGGCGGGCGAGAGGCCGGCCGCGCAGGAGTCTGCAGAAACCGTGGAGTCCCCCGCGCTGGAGACCCCCCCGGTCCCTCCGCCTCCAGGGGACGCGGCCCAGGGCCAGCCGGTGATCCGCCGGCCGGGGTCGAGCGTGGCCGCCGAGGTCGCCGCCGCGCTCGCCGCCGGCATGCGACGCTGACCGTTCGGGGAGCCGCGACCCTGCTCGCAACCGTGCGGCGCTGAGTCGCACGGCGGCGAGGCTACGGCGATGCGACCCGGCGCGAGATCCCCTGCGGGCGGACCGATCGCCCGCCCCTCGCCCAGTCCCGCCAGAAACCCACGGGAAACGCCGATCGCCGGGGGGCTCGATCCGGCTGATCATGGCGGGCTTCCCGGTGCCCCGCCGAGGTAAATAGACCATATGGCTCCATGACTTACGCGCCCGATCTCGTTTGCTCCGGGAAGGGACGGACGGGTAGGATTCCCGCCTCGCTTCTACGCGCTCGCAGCTGTCCGTACCCAACCTCGAATTGGCTTGGAGAAGACCATGGCTGAGGCCCTCAAGAAGAAGGTGAAGGAGAAGATCGAGGCATTCCGGCCTCGCACCACGAAGCTCAACAAGGAGCTGGCGGAGGTCGTGATCGACAAGGTCACCATCGGCCAGGCGATCGGCGGCGCCCGCGACGTACGCTGCCTCGTCACCGACATCTCCTACCTCGATCCGCAGGAGGGCATCCGGTTCCGCGAGAAGACGATCCCGGAGACCTTCGACGCCCTGAAGGCGTTCGTCGTCCCGGGCTGCGAGATGCCGACGGTCGAGAGCTTCTTCTACTTCCTCCTCACCGGCGAGGTGCCGACGAAGGAGCAGGCGGCCGAGGTCGCCGCCGAGTGGAAGGCCCGCGAGGCGCTGCCCAAGTACGTCATCGACGTGCTCCGCGCGATGCCCCGCGACTCCCACCCGATGACGATGTTCTCCACCGGCATCCTCTCGATGCAGCGCGAGTCGGTCTTCGCGAAGCGGTACGGCGAGGGGACCCTGAAGAAGAACGACATGTGGGATCCGATGTACGAGGACTCGATGACGCTCCTCGCGCGGCTCCCCCCGCTCGCGGCGTACATCTACCGGATGAAGTACCAGGGCGACACGCACATTCCGTCGGATCCGAAGCTCGACTGGGGCGGCAACTTCGCCCACATGATCGGGCAGAAGAAGCCGTACGACGACGTCGCCCGCATGTACTTCATCCTCCACTCGGACCACGAGTCGGGGAACGTCTCGGCCCACACGGCCCACCTCGTCGCCTCCGCCCTCTCCGACGCGTACTACGCGTACTCGGCCGGCATCAACGGCCTCGCCGGCCCGCTCCACGGCCTCGCGAACCAGGAGGTGCTCGGCTGGATCCAGGCGACGATGAAGAAGCTGAACAACCAGGTGCCCTCGAAGGAGCAGCTGAAGCAGTTCCTCTGGGACACCCTGAACGGCGGCCAGGTCATCCCGGGCTACGGCCACGCGGTGCTCCGCAAGACCGACCCGCGCTACACCGCCCAGAACGAGTTCGCGAAGAAGCACCTGCCGAACGACCCGCTCTTCCAGCTCGTGAACATGATCTACGAGGTGGCGCCGGGCGTCCTCACGGAGCACGGGAAGACGAAGAACCCGTGGCCGAACGTCGACGCGCACTCGGGCGTCATCCAGTGGTACTACGGCGTCCGCGAGTGGGACTTCTACACGGTCCTCTTCGGCATCGGCCGCGCGCTCGGCGTCCTCGCGAACCTCGTGTGGGACCGCGGCCTCGGCTACGCGATCGAGCGGCCGAAGTCGGTCACCACGGCGATGCTCGAGAAGTGGGCGGCCGAGGGCGGCCGGAAGATCGACAAGTAGCATCCCTCCCCGCCCGGTGACCCCGGACGGGCGATCGGAACCAGGGGGCCGCTCCCGCGAGGGGGCGGCCCTCGTGGCTCTTGGCGGTCGAGTCGATCGGGGCGATCCCGCCGTCAGACTCCAAACGCCCGCACCGCGATTCGGAAACACCCAAGGCTTCAGGCCTCAGGCTTCGGCCTCAGGAAATGCATCTCTGCGGCCGTTCCCGAGGCCAGGGGCCGATCGCGAATCGCGAGCGGCCGTTCAGAAGGCGAACCGGTCGACGACGCCCCGCGTCCATTCCAGGATCGTCGGCCAGCCCACGACCGCGTCGAGCGCCCGCTCCGCCTCCTCCAGGGGAACCCGATCCTCCACCACGCTCGCGCTGCAGGCGACGAGACGGCAGGACCCCACGCCCCGGGCCTCGTGGAGGCGCGCGCCCGGGTCGTCCGGCTCGCCTCCATGGGCCTCCACGACCGCCCGGACCGCCGGCCCGAAGAGGTATACGTCCACCCGGTCCCCGGCCGCGGCGGCCGCGAGGGCGCAGGAGCCCGCCAGGCGGAGCGCGGTCTCGTCCGCGTGCCAGAGGAAGACGACCACGCGACGTTCGGGCATCCCGGCCTCCATACGCTTCCGTGCGGCCACTATGCTATGAGACGCCCGCATGTCCGAGCAGAAGAAGCCGGGGGCGACGGGCCCCGTGGTCATCCGCAAGGGGCACGTGAAGCCCCCCGCCCCGGGAGCCACGATCGAGCCTCCTCGGGAGGAGGTGCTCGCCCCGCCCGAGCCGGCCCGCGGCGCCGCGCGGGACGACCGCCCCCTCTGGCAGCGCGTCGCCGAGGAGAAGACCGGCGCCGCCCGCGCGCCGTCGACCCAGTCCCGGGACCCCCGCCGCGGACCGCGCCCCGATCG
>JBBIPT010000095.1:0-13432 GCA_037442705.1 Anaeromyxobacter sp. | reverse complement strand
GCTTCGGCGGCGGCGGCGCGATGGGGCGCGGCGGGGCGAGGGGCCTCGAGACGGCCTGTGGCCTCGGCGGCTGGGCGCGGGAGAGCCGCGCGAGCCGCGCCTCCTCCTCCTCCCGGGTCACCACGAGCGGCGGCTGCCCCTGCCGCTGGCGCGCCTCGTCGTCGGCCGAGTAGTAGAGCTGGAACGTCGCGGTGCCCCGGACGACGAGCTCTCCCCGCTGGTTCTCGGCCCAGACCTCGAGGTCGATCCCGTAGCGGCCCCCCTCCTCGAAGCGCCGGTCCGCCACCCGCCCGCGGGCGGTGATCACGTCCCCCGGCCAGACGATCTTCACGAACCGCGCCTGGAAGCGGCGGAGGCGCGCGCCGCGCACCCAGTCCACGGCGAGCTCCGAGAGGAAGCCCATCGCGAGCATTCCCGGGGCGAAGGCGCTCGGGAACCCGGCCGCCTTCGCGTGGGGCTCGTCGACGTGGAGGGGGTTCCAGTCCTGCGCCGCGCCGACCCAGCGCGCGATCTGCAGCCGATCGACGGGCGGCTTCACGAGCGGGGGGAGCTCGTCCCCCACCTTCACCGCCTCGAAGTAGAGCTGCCGTGCCGTGAGCATCGAGGCTCCTATGCGCGACGGAGGATGAGCATCGCGCGCGTCTTGAAGACCAGCTTCCCGTCGCCGTCCCGCCCCTCGTCCTCGACCACGAGGACGTCCATCGGGCCGCTCGCCCCGGCGAGCTCCTGCACGTCGGCGACGCGGCTCCGGACCGTGATCCGGTCGCCCGCCACGATGGGCCGGGCGTACTCGAACGCCTGCTCGCGGTGGAGGACCGAGCGCGTGCCGAGGTCGAGGGAGTGGCGGAAGCGCTCGTTCGCGGTGAGCGCCACCGGGAAGGCCGGCGGCGCGACGAGCCCGGGATGGCCCGCCGCCCGGGCGGCCGCCTCGTCCTGGTAGATCGGGTTCGGGTCGCCGAGCGCCTCGGCGAAGCGGCGGATCGCCCCCTTCTCCACCTCGTGGACGACCGGCTCGCTCTCCCTGCCGATGAGGCTCCTGTCGAGCATGCGTTCCTCTCGTTCAGCGCCCCGCCGGGAGGTCGAGCACGCTCACGATGCCGCGGAGCTCGACGAGCGACGGGATGCAGTTCACGACGGCGTGTGCGGTGGCGGCGTCCCCGGCGACGCCCCCCGGCACGAGGACGTGGAGGGGCGGGTCCGCGTCGAGCGCGAGCTCGTCGCGCGGATCCTCCGCGCCGATGGCGAGGGTGAGCTCGAGCCGGACGATCTCGCGGCCGCCCTCGGCGAAGACGCGGGCGGTGTGGTGGAGCCCCGCGACCTCCCCCGCCCGCGGGGCGCCGGCCCCCTGGCCGTCCTCCTCCGCGACGAGCGGGACGATGTCCTCGTCCACCTCGTACTCCTCGGCCCCCACGCACCCCTCCGCCACGATGGCGGCCGACTCCGCGAGGCCGACGTGGCCGATCTCCCCGCGCTCGGCGGCGTCGTGCCACGCCTTCTCGGAGAGCCCCGCCCCGACCTTCCGGCGGAGCGCGGCGCGCCGCGCGGCGACGTCCACGACGCGGACGCCGCGGACGTGACGGACGGGGCCGGTGACCTGCGAGAGGAGCGCGGGGAGCCGGTCGAGGACGAACCCCGGGTTCACGCCCGTGCCGAGCACGGCGACGTTCCGCTCGTGGGCGAGCCGGTCGAGCGCGGCCGCGCCCTCGCGGTGCGAGAGCCACGGCCAGGCGAGCTCCTCGCAGGTGGAGACGACGTGGAGCCCCGCCCGGACCGCCTCCTCGAGATCGGAGAGGACCTCGTCGAAGCGGCTCCGCGTGGAGAGGAGGAGGACCCCGCCCTTCGCAGACGGCGGGAGGCCGGAGAGGTCCTCCCGGACGGACAGGGCCGGCGCGGGTGCGCCGAGGATCTCGGCGAGCGGGCGGCCCACGAGGGAGGGATCGGGATCGATCGCCGCGGCGATCTCGAGGTCCGGGCGTGCGAGCACGGCGCTCGCCACCGCCCGGCCGATCTCGCCGAGCCCCATGAGCACCACCGGGATGCCGCTCTGGCCCAAGCGCCCCTTCGGGACGGCGCCCACGAAAACCCCCGTTCCGCCGGATCTCCAAAGATTACCGGGCCTTTATATTGCAGGCGGCGAAGCGGGAACAAGAGGAGAATCGCGGACTTGCCGCGAAAGCGCGCGATTTCCTGGGGTTCCGTGGGCTGCCGGGCCGCGACGCCACGCGTCATCGGACCGCGTCCGGCCAACCGGGAGTTCGTCATTCGCGGGGTAAGCCCGCGGGTTCAGGCCCGGATGGCTTCCCCGGCGCGGGATGAAGGCGGGGGCCGGCGGTCAGGAGCCGAGGAGGCTCTCGAGGAAGGCCCGCGCGGCCGGGTTTCCCCAGTCTCGCGGCCCGACGACGTAGGCGATGACCCTCCCGTTCCCGTCCACGATGTAGGTCTCGGGGAACTTGAGGTCGGGGCAGAAGCCGCGCGTCGTGCAGTAGTAGGAGCGCGTCACCGTCTGGTCCGGGTCGTGGACGACGGTGAGCCCCTGGGGGACGCCGTTGAAGGGCTGGCCGGCGAAGTACTTCTTCACCGGGTCGAGCTCCTCGTCCACCGAGACCGCGACCATCGTGAACTTCCCGGGGTAGCGGGCCTGGAGCTCCTGGCCCAGGCGCGCCATCGAGGGCATCTCCTCGATGCAGGGCGGGCACCAGGTGGCCCAGAAGTTCACGAACACCACCTGCCCCTTCGCGGCGGCGAGGGAGAAGCGGCTCCCGTCCAGGGAGGCGAGCTCGATCGGGGGAGCGGGGACGTTCGCGCGGTCGATCCCGAAGGCCTCCTCCGCCGAACGGGCGGGGGCGCTCACGACGCGCGGCCGGGAGGAGAGGATCCTCGCCGTCTGCCAGACGAAGAGGGCGAGGAGGAGGACCCCGGCGGCGACGAGGGTGGCCCTGCCGCGGCCGGGCCTCGAGGGCGTTTCGGACATGCGGGCTTCTTACACCGGCGGGGCGGCTTGCCGCCAGCCGTCCGGCGGAGGAGACTCCCCGTGGAATGCGCGGCCTCATGGGCAGCTTCGCGGTCCTCCCGCTCCAGGACCTCGCCGACCTCCTCCAGCGGCGGAAGGCGTCGGGGACGCTCACCTGCGAGCGGGGCACCGTCCGGAAGTCCGTCTTCCTCTCGGGCGGGGCCGCCGTCGGCGCCTCGTCGAACGACCCGCGCGAGTACCTCGGGCAGCTCCTCATCAACTTCGGCCACCTCGACGCGGAGCAGCTCGGCAAGGCCTTCCGGACGCAGGAGGAGACGAAGATCCGGCTCGGGAAGGTCCTCACGATGGTGGGGCTCGTCCCGGCGGAGACGGTGAAGGACGTCCTCGCGATCAAGACCCGCGAGACGCTCCTCGACGTCTTCCTCTGGGACGCCGGGGTCTTCTCCTTCGACGACACCCCGCCGCCGGACGTGGACGACAGCGACCCCTCCATCCCGCTCGCGGACGTCGCCCGCGAGGCGGAGTTCCGGACCACCGCCTGGAACGCCTTCCGCGGGGAGTTCCCCACCGGCGCGGCGCCGCTCGTCGTGGACGAGTCGAAGGTCCCGAAGGAGGCCGGCCCCGGCACCGTGGACGGGCGGCTCCTCGCCCTCGCGCGGGACGGGAAGACGATCGACGAGATCGGCATCGCCATCCACGCGACCGACTTCCACCTCTACCAGCGGCTCTACGCGCTCGCGCGGCAGGGGGTGCTCCGCGCGGCCACGCCGGAGCGGACCGGCCCGGAGAGCGTCGCCGCCTCGGACCTCCTCGACCGGGCGCGCGCGCTCCTCGCGGACGGGCGGGCGGGCGACGCGCGGACGGTGGCGGCGAGGGCGCTCGAGCTCGCGCCCTCGTCCGGCGCCGCGCGCTCCCTCCTCGCGGAGGTGGAGCGCGCCCTCGGCGCCTCGCTCCGGAAGGAGCTCCTCGAGCCGCCGCGGGTCCCGCGCCCCCGGGTCTCCGCGGACGAGATCGCCCGGCTCTCCCTCTCCGCCCGCGACCGGTACCTCCTCTCCCGGTGCGACGGGACGCGGAACGTCCTCGCCCTCGTCCGGCTCGCCCCGCTCGCGGAGCTCGAGGTGCTCGGCGCGGTGCGGCGGCTCGCGGACGCGGGGCTCGTGGAGCTGGGGTGAGGAGTCAGCGCGCGGCGGTGCGGTCCCGCCGCGCCGCGAAGTAGGCCTCGAGGGCCTCCCGCGCCACGGTCGGCGCGCGGGCGTGCCAGAGCCGGTCGTTCACGACGACCGTCGCGACCGCCACGACCGGGCGGTCGGCCGGCGCGTAGCCGACGAACCAGGAGGTGTCGCGGTACGGGCTCGCCTCGGCGATGGAGCCGGTCTTCCCGGCGACCTCGACGCCCTGGAGCGCCCTGCCCGGCCGCCGGAAGACGCGCCGGGCCGTCCCGCTCTCCACCGTCGCGCGCATCATCGCGGCGAGGCGCGCGGCGACGTCCTCGTCCACGACCCGCCACGGCTCGGGCGGGGGCGGCGGGAAGGGAGAGCCCTCCGCCTCGTCCACGATCACCGGCGGGACGAACGTGCCGCCGTTCGCCACGACGGCGGCGACGAGCGCGGCGTGGAGGGGCGAAATCCGGACGTCCCCAAAGCCGGCCGCGGTCTTCGCGAGGGCGAAGGGCTCCTCGGGGATCTCCGCCGGGGAGGGCTCCACCGGCTCGGCGAAGGCGATGGGGACGTTGAAGAGGAACCGCTCCGCCGCCGCGCGCAGGGCGTCCGGGTCGAGGTCGCGGTCGGCGAGCTTCGCGAAGACGACGTTCGTGGAGTGGCCGAAGGCCTCGGTGAGCGAGAGGCAGCGCCGGTCGCGGCGCGGATCGTCCGCGAGGAGGCGCGGGGCGAGCCGGCGGCGCCCGCCGTGGTAGCAGACCTCGTCCCGGGCGTTCACCCCCTCCTCGAGCAGGGCGGCGGCGGTGACGATCTTGAAGATGCTCGCCGCGGGGGCGAAGGCGGAGAGGGCGAGCCCGCGGCGGCCCGGCTCGGCGCGGGAGTGCTCCGCGAGGGCGAGGACGCGCCCGGTCGCGGGCTCGAGGACGACGGTCGCGCCCCACGGGACGCGGTAGGTCTCGAGGGAGCGGACGAGCCTCGCCTGGAGCGCGGGGTCGATCGTGAGGACCGCGCGCCCCTCGCCGAGCGGAGCGACGAGCCTCCCCGTGGCCGCGTCCACGTGGGCCGCGGCGAGGGAGGGCGGCGCCGGGAGCGGAGCGGGGGGCGGCTCGCCCGGCGCGGCGGCGCCCGCGGCGAGGCCGGCGGCCAGGAGCGGGAGGACGAGGAGTGCGAGGGGCGTGTTCCGCTTCATCTTCATCCAGGCCGGGCCGGTCGAGGCCGGAGTTTCCCCCGCCGCGGGGGGCGGCGTCAAAATCCGGGGGCCGAGATCCCGAGACACGAGCCTGCCCTCCTCCAACTGGCGAACGGCCGCGCCCTGGGCGATCCTGCTGCGGCTTCGTGGCCAAGAAGAAGGAGAGAGCCGCAGCGTCGGCGTCGACGGAAGCGGTGTCTCACGCGCCCTGGCGCATCCACTTCTTCGCTGCCGGCCGGTTCGGCACGAGCTCGAGGTGGAAGCCGAGCGCGTCCGCGAGCCTCAGCACGGTGGCGAGCGTCGGGTTCGCGTCATCCGCGGTGAACAGCCGGCGCACGATCTCGGGCCGCGCCTCGATCTGCCGGGCGAGGTCGGCCTTGCTCACTCCCGCGAGGAGGCGGGCCTCATCGAGCGCCCGGATGAGGGCGTCGGTGGAGTCGACGACGGCGCGGGCCTCACCGTAAGCCGAGGCGAACGCCGGATCCTTCATCCGTCGGTCGAAGTACTCGTCGAAGGCGGTCTTCTTGCGGGGCATGTCGCTACCTCACCGGCTACGTAGTCGGCGACGTACTTCATCCGCTTTCGGCACCACGATGTCGCCGTACGACAACCCGAACGACGCGACGTACTTCAGGACGACATCGTCGTCGCGGCGCCTGATTCCGTCGAGGAGCTCGGCGCCGATCCCTTCCAGCTCGCGCGTGGTCTCCAGCCCCTCCCGGTCGCCGCGGGGAGCGCAGCACGCCATGACACAAGCCACCACCCAGGTCGCGCTCTTGAGTTCCGTGAGCAGATCTCCCGCCGTTCCCCGGGAATCGGGGTGTCGTCACTGGGCTCCCTCCGCCTTTCAGGAGGGAGCCGCGTCGTCCCGCCCTCCCCTACTTCTTCCTCGCCGCCTTCCGCGCCGGGCGGGCCGCCTTCGCCTTCCGGGCCTTCGCCCTGGGCGCGCCCTTCCCCTTCCCGGCGCCGCGCTTCTCCCGGAGCGCGGCCTGGGCCGCCGCGAGCCTCGCGATCGGGATCCGGTAGGGCGAGCAGGAGACGTAGTCGAGCCCGATCTCGTGGCAGAAGAAGACCGACGACGGATCGCCGCCGTGCTCGCCGCAGATCCCGAGCTTCATCCCCGGCTTCGAGGCGCGCCCCGCCGCGACCGCGATCTTCATGAGCTGGCCGACGCCCTCGCGGTCCACCGAGACGAACGGGTCCACCGCGAGGATGTCCCTCTCCACGTAGGACGAGAGGACCGGCCCCGTGTCGTCGCGGGAGAGGCCGAAGGTGGTCTGGGTGAGGTCGTTCGTGCCGAAGGAGAAGAACTCGGCCGTCTTCGCGATCTCCCCGGCGGTGAGCGCGCCGCGCGGCACCTCGATCATCGTGCCGACGAGGTACTTCACCTTGCGCCCGCGCTCCCGGAAGACCTCGTCCGCCACCCGCCGGACCACGGCCGCCTGGTGGTCGAGCTCCTTCTTCGCCCCGACGAGCGGGATCATGACCTCGGGCTCCACCTTCGAGCCCGCCTCGGCCGCGTCGCAGGCCGCCTCGAAGATCGCCCGCGCCTGCATCTCGGTGATCTCCGGGTAGGAGATGCCGAGCCGGCAGCCGCGGTGGCCGAGCATCGGGTTCGACTCCGCGAGCTCCTCGATCCGGGAGCGGACCTTCTCCACCGGCTTCCCCGTCGCCTCTGCGAGCTCGGCGATGCCGGCGTCGTCGTGCGGGAGGAACTCGTGGAGCGGCGGGTCGAGGGTCCGGATCGTCACCGGCCGCCCCTCCATCGCCACGAAGAGCCCCTTGAAGTCCTCCCGCTGGAACGGGAGGAGCTTCGCGAGGGCGGCGCGGCGGTCCCCCTCCGTCTCCGCCACGATCATCTCGCGCATCGGGCCGATCTTCCCCTCGCCGAAGAACATGTGCTCGGTCCGGCAGAGGCCGATGCCCTGGGCGCCGAAGGCGATGGCCGTCGTCGCCTGGTCCGGCTGGTCGGCGTTCGCGCGGACGCGGAGCCGCCGCGCGCCGTCCGCCCAGGAGAGGAGCCTCGCGAACTCCTGGTAGACCTGGGCGCCGGCGGGGTTCCGGGTCTTCTCGACGAGGACCTCGACGACCTCCGAGGGCCGGGTCTCGAGCTTCCCCTCGATGACCTCGCCCGCGGTCCCGTCGATGGAGACCCAGTCCCCCTCGCGCATCGTCCGCTCGCCCGAGCCGGTGGTCACGATCATCGTCTTCGCGTGGTAATCGAACCGGAGCGCCTCGCAGCCGACGATGGCGACCTTCCCCATCTGCCGCGCGACGAGGGCCGCGTGCGAGGTCATCCCGCCGAAGGCGGTGAGGAAGCCCTCGGCCGCGGCCATGCCCCGGATGTCCTCGGGGCTCGTCTCGTGGCGGGCGAGGAGGACCGTCTCCCCGCGCTCGCGCCACTCCTCGGCGTCCTCCGCGAAGAAGACGAGCCGTCCGCTCGCCGCGCCCGGGCCGGCCGGGAGCCCCTTCGCGAGGAGCTTGCCCGCCTTCACCGCGGCCGCCTTTCGATCGGCGTCGAAGATCGGCCGGAGCAGGTGGTTCAGGGCCTCCGGATCCACGCGGAGGATCGCGTCCTCCTTCGAGATGAGCTTCTCCGAGGCCATCTCCACCGCGATCCGGACCGCGGCGAGGCCGGTCCGCTTCCCGTTCCGCGTCTGCAGGACGTAGAGCTCGCCGCGCTCGATGGTGAACTCGATGTCCTGCATGTCGCGGTAGTGCCGCTCGAGCTTCCCGCGGACGCCCTCGAGCTGCTTCGCGATGGAGGGCCACTTCGCCTCCATCTCCGCGATCTTCTGCGGCGTCCGGGTGCCGGCGACGACGTCCTCGCCCTGCGCGTTCACGAGGAACTCGCCGTAGAACTCGTTCTCGCCGGAGGCGGGGTTCCGGGTGAAGGCGACGCCGGTGCCCGAGTCGTCGCCCATGTTCCCGAAGACCATGGACTGGACCGTGACGGCGGTCCCCCACTCCGAGGGGATGCCGTTCATCTTCCGGTAGGCGATGGCCCGGTCGTTCTCCCAGGAGCGGAAGACGGCGGAGACCGCCCCGGCGAGCTGGTGCATCGGGTCGTCGGGGAACTCGACCCCCTTGCGCCGCCGGATCTCCGCCTTGAACTCGGCGACGAGCTCGCGGAGCGCCTCCACCGGGAGGTCCGCGTCGTTCTTCACCCGGCGCGCCTGCTTCTTCTTCTCGAGGAGCTCCTCGAAGGGGTCGCGGTCCTCCTTCCGCTCGGGCTTCATCCCGAGCACGACGTCGCCGAACATCGCGACGAGGCGGCGGTAGGAGTCCCAGGCGAAGCGCGGGTCCTGCGAGCGCGCCGCGAGCCCGTTCACGGTCTCGTCGTTCAGGCCGAGGTTCAGGACGGTGTCCATCATCCCGGGCATCGACACGCGCGCGCCGGAGCGGACGGAGACGAGGAGCGGGTTCTCCGCGTCGCCGAACCGGTTGCCGGTGATCGCCTCCACCTTGCGGAGGGCGGCCTTCATCTCGGCGTCGAGCCCGCGCGGGAGCTTCTTCCCGGAGCGCTGGTACTCGGTGCAGACGTCGGTCGTGATCGTGAAGCCCGGGGGTACCGGGATCCCGATGTTCGACATCTCGGCGAGGCCTGCGCCCTTGCCGCCGAGCAGGTTCTTCATGTCCCTGTCGCCCTCGGCCTTGCCGCCGCCGAAGGAGTAGATGCGCTTCCGGGGCATCCGTTCACCTCGCGTGGAGAGAGAGTCGGGTCCGCGGCCACTCGGGCTCGCCGCCGGGGTTGAGGGATCTGTGTACCAGAACGGGGCGGCGGACCGGAACCGACTCGTCGCGTCAGGCGGCCAACGCCCCGAAAAGGGCTGGGATTCCGTGGGCGATCCCGATGCGTCTCCGCGCGAGCCGCGGCGTTCGCCCTTCGACAGGCTCAGGGCCAGGCTCGCGATTCGTCATCGGCCCCGGGCCTCGGCCTCGGGAACGGCCGCGGAGTGCATCTCCTGAGGCCTGAAGCCTGGCCCGAACCCTCAGACCCGCAGCCGCTCGATCCGCTCCTCGTCCCGCTCCGGCTCGACCCCGAGCGCCTCCACGAGGTCCCCCTCCCGCCACTCCACCTCCACGCTCGGCAGGTCCTTCCCCTTGCCGTAGCGGGCGACGATCCGGCAGGCGAGGAGCCGCTCCTCGTGCGTCGGCGTCCCCTCGACGAGCGCGATCGGGCCGAGGACGTCCCGCGCCTCGAGCCGCGCCCGCCCCGGGACGTGCCGCTCGAGGAGCGCGTTCTCCACCTCCGAGCGCCCCACGACGAGCTTCGCCCGCGGGGAGAGCCGGAAGTGGCGGCCGGTGGAGAGGAGGACGATGTCCTCCTGGGCGAGGCGCCGCTCGCCGCCCCCCGCCTCGCGGGCGTCGAGGACGTCGAAGAACTTCCGGGAGAAGCTCTCGTCGGTGAGGTAGCAGCATCCCCCCGCCGGCTGGGGCCAGTCCTCGATCCCGAGCTCCCCCGCGAGCTCCGTCTGGCGCAGCCGGGACCGCCCGCTGATCGCCTCGAGCCGCTCGCGGTCCACGAGCCCCTCCTTCTCCGGGATCGTGGGCGGGAGGAGCTTCGCGGAGAGGGGGCGGAGGAGCCTGCCGTCGAGACCGCTCTCCCGCTCGATGATCCGGAGGGTGTCGCGCCGCTGGCTCTTCGGACGCTGGCCGAGCACCTCTCCGGTGAAGACGAAGGCGGCCCCCTCGGCCTCCATGATCTCCCGGGCCCTCGACATCATGAAGATCCGGCAGTCCACGCAGGGGTTGGCGTTCGCGCCGTAGCCGTACCGGGGGCGGACGAGCATGTCGAGGTACTCGGGGCCCGAGATGTCCACGTACTCGATCTCCACCTCGAGGTCGGCCGCGGCGCGGAGGGCCTCGTTGCGCGGGACGGTGCCGTCCGGGCGCCCGCCCTTCCGGCGCTGGGTCTCGGTGATGCAGAAGCCGGTGTAGAAGTTCACCGCCTTCACCTCGATCCCCTGCCGGCGCACGAGCGCGAGCGCGAGGGTCGAGTCGAGCCCGCCCGAGATCATCGCGATGGCCTTCACCCGGCTCACGTCGTCACCCCGCGCGCTTCCTCACGAAGCTCTTCCAGCGGCCGTCCGCCTGGTACGTCCCGAGGTGCTCGTTCCGGGTCGCCTTGCACCACATCGGCATGTCGAGCGCGATCCCGGGATCCGTGGCGAGGACGAGCAGCACCGCCCCCGCCTCCATCGTCCGGACGGCCTTCGCCGTCTCCACGATGGGGTAGGGGCAGAGGCGCCCGGTGGCGTCCAGGGTACGCTCGGGCACTGGCATGTCGGCGTCCGTCACGGGGACCCCTCGTTTAGCCGCTCCCCCGGGGAACGGCAACGGGGGGCCCCGCACCACCGGCTCTCCTTGCCGGGGGGCGCAAGCGGGCGCTAACCTCGGGGTCCATGCGACACCTCCTCCCCGTCCTCGCGGCCGCCCTGCTCCCGTGCGCGGCCCTCGCCCAGGCCGAGACGCCCCTTCCGGCGGGCTCGGGCCCCGTCACGACCGGGCTCACGGCGACCGCGAGCTTCGGCGGCGGCGCCGAGCTCGGCCTCGAGGCGGGGAACAAGCCCGGCGTCCTCGAGCTCGAGGTCGCGGTGGGCTACGAGACGCAGGGCGGCCTCCGCCCGGAGTTCGGCATCGTGCTCGGGCTCGCGCCGGACGGCCACGTGGGGCTGCGGCCGGGCGTCCGCTGGGCCATCCCCGGGGTGCCGCTCCTGCTCCGCGTGGCCGCGGACATCACGAACGCCCGCGACACGGGGCTCCGCTGGCACTGGGTCCTCATGGGGGTGGCCGCGGAGCTCCGGCTCACGAGCCTCTTCGGCCTCTACGGCGAGATCGACACCGGCGTGCCCATCGGAGCCCGCTCGGGCCTCCCCCTCCTCGTCCGCGGGGGCGCCTCGTTCCGGTTCTGAGCCCGCCGCACGCGGTCCCGCCTCCACCCTCGGCTCCCAGAGCCGTTCCAGGAGAGACTCAATCATGAGAAGCCTCGCACCCGCCGTCGCTCTCGCCTTCCTCGGGCTCGCGCCGGGATTCCCGCTCGCCCAGCCGCTCCCCCCGCCGCCGCCGCCGCCGTCCACCTGGTCGCCGGCCCCCGCCCCTCCGCCCGCCCCCCGTCCGCCGTCCGCGACGCCGCCGGTGACGCAGCCCCCGGCGAGCCTGCGGACCCCGCCGCCTCCGGGCACCATCGGCGAGGCGCCGGTCGCCCCCGCCGGCTCCCAGGCCGCCCCGCTCCACCCGGACGAGAAGGTCTCCCCCTGGCAGTACGCCCTCGCCACCGGCGTCGCCGGGAAGTTCGGCGGCATGCAGCTCGAGGCGAACACCGAGAACCCCGGCGTCCTCCTCTACTTCGGCGGGCAGGCCGACGCGCTCTGGTCGGAGGGCTACGGGCGGGCGGCCCGCTTCCGCTTCCGGCTCTTCACGGGCGGCGAGAGCGACATCTACATCCCGTCCGACGGAGACGTCGAGGCGGCCTACATGATCGGCCGCCGGGAGTTCCGCTTCGTCATCGGCCGGATCGAGGTGGGGCGTTACCCCGCCCTCGGCATCGAGTTCCTCGCCCAGGTCGCGACCCTCCCCTGCTTCGAGGGGTCCATCCCGCTCGCGGGCGACACGATGCGGCTCTACTACTACCTGTCGCCGGTCGAGGGGACCTGGGTCCGCTACTACGGCGGTGCGCACATCGACGCGCCGGGCGCGACCTCCGAGTCGGACCGCCCCGGCGCCGCCACCGCCGGACGGCTCCGCTACACGCTCCTCCTCCCGCCCTCCATCCACCTCTCCCTCCAGGGCGACTTCGTGAAGACCTGGAACCAGCCCGACGTCCTCGTCTCCGGCGAGGGGAGCCTCGGGTACCAGGCCCTCGACCGCTCCGCGGTGTTCAACGTGGCCGTCCGGTGGAACAACTTCACGAGGCGCGACGCCGGCGCGGGGACGAGCCTCTCCGAGTCCGAGGTCATGCTCTTCGCCACCGCCACCCTCGTGCTCTGATTCGCCTCTCGCCGTTTGCGCCGTTCGGCGAACGCTTCCGAGGCGAATCAGAGCGATTTCCGGGCTTGGTGCGCCTTCGCTGCGCAAGCCCTCAATCTGGGGGGAGCCTGTCGAGGGGTCACCACGAACGGACTTGCCTGTACGCGAGCGGGCTGCTGGCAGCCGTTCGCCCTGAGCCTGTCGAAGGGTGAACGGACCTCCTTCCCTGAGTTCGTGGGCATCCCTCGACGGTCTCGGAGGACCCCGGCCGTTCTTGTCGGCTGGGCGGCTTCCTGCTAGATGCCGGGATCTCCCGGAGTGACCCACAGGAGCGACCTCGCCATGAAGAACGTCAGCTGGATCCTCGCGCTCGCGATCGGCCTCGTGGCCGGCTTCTTCCTCCGCGGCGCCGTCGACTTCGGCGGCCGCCCCCCGGGGCGGCAGGCCCCGGTCGCCCAGCGCCCCGCTCCGCCGCGGGAGGATCCGCGCGCCGTCTACCGGGTGCCCGTGGCCGGATCGCCGGTGAAGGGCCCCGCCGACGCCCTCGTCACGATCGTCGAGTCCTCCGACTTCGAGTGCCCCTACTGCAAGCGGGTCCAGCCGACCTTGAAGCAGGTCGCCGAGGCCTTCCCGGGCAAGGTCCGCTTCGTCTTCAAGCACAACCCGCTCCCCTTCCACGCGCGCGCGGTGCCCGCCGCGATCGCCACCGAGGAGGCGCGGGCGCAGGGCGGCGAGGCGAAGTTCTGGGCGATGCACGACGCCCTCTTCGCCGCCCCCTCCCTCGACGCCGCCTCCATCGAGAAGGCCGCCGCCGACGTCGGCCTCGACGTCGCCAAGGTGCGCGAGGCGATCGCCGCGAACCGCCACAGGGACCGGATCGAGGCGGACCAGAAGCTCGTGCAGTCGATCGGCGCGCCGGCCACGCCCACGTTCTTCGTGAACGGGCGCAAGCTCGCGGGCGCCCAGCCCTTCGAGGCGTTCCGGGCGCTCGTGGAGGAGGAGCTCCGGAAGGCGGAGGCGATCGCCCGCGACGTCCCCGCCGCGGAGGTCTACGAGAAGATCATGTCCCGCGCCTCCGCCGCGCCGGTGATGGTCCCGGGCGCCGCACAGCCCGGGGCGGCCGCCGCCCCGGCCGCGCCCGCGCAG
>JBBIPT010000094.1:0-13625 GCA_037442705.1 Anaeromyxobacter sp. | reverse complement strand
GTGAGGTCTCGGAGCGCGAGCGGCGCCGGCTCGGCGGCGAGGGAATCGGCGGCGGCGGGCCCATCGGCCTCCGGATTCTCCGCGCCCTCCCCGACTGGCGCTGGCAGGCGGGCGCGATCGGGGTCGCCCTCGCGGTCGTCGGCGGGCTCTTCGCCCACGGGAGGAACGGCCACCCCTTCGCCCTCCTCCTCGCGCTCGTCGTCACGGGCGTGCTCGTCGTGCCGCCCGGCTGGCGGGTGCGGCGGTACTGAGCCGGCGACCGCTCGCGTCCATCCCGGCCGTTCGTGGTTCCCCCGAGCCTGTCGAGGGGTCACCACGAACTTCCCCCATTCGTCCGTCCGCCCTGAGCCTGTCGAAGGGCGAGCGGAGCTCGTTCAGTCCGTTCGCAGTGACCCCCGCCCGCCCCTTGATCTCCCCTCCCCGGTGGGCGAGATTGCCGCACCTTCGCCAGCCCCCCCCGGGAGGAGCCTCCGTGCCGAACGCGCGCCCCGAACTCGTCGAGAAGGCCGTGAACACGATCCGCATGCTGTCGGCCGACGCCGTCCAGCAGGCGAACAGCGGCCACCCCGGGATGCCCATGGGCGCCGCGGACATGGCCTTCGTCCTCTGGACGCGCCACCTCCGCTTCGACCCGAGGGACCCGCGCTGGATCGGCCGCGACCGCTTCCTGCTCTCCGCCGGCCACGGCTCGATGCTCCTCTACTCCCTCCTCCACCTCGCCGGCTTCGACTGCTCCCTCGAGGATCTGAAGCGCTTCCGCAAGCTCGGCTCCCCCACCGCCGGCCACCCCGAGTTCGGCCACCTGCCCGGCGTGGAGATCACGAGCGGCCCGCTCGGCCAGGGCTTCGCGAACGGCGTCGGCTTCGCCCTCGGCCAGGCGATGCTCGCGGCGAAGCTCGGGCCCGGGAACCCCGCCGGCGACCACTTCGTCTACGCCATCGTCTCCGACGGCGACCTCATGGAGGGCGTCTCCGCCGAGGCGGCGAGCTTCGCGGGCCACAACCGGCTCGGCCGGCTCGTCTACCTCTACGACGACAACGAGATCACCATCGACGGGAAGACCTCCATCGCCTTCACCGGCGAGGACGTGACGAGGCGGTTCGAGGGGTACGGCTGGCACGTCCAGTCGGTGGACGGCCGCGACCACGAGGGGATCCACCGGGCGATCGAGGCCGCGAAGGCCGAGACGGGCAGGCCCTCCCTCGTCCGCGTCCGGACGGTGATCGGCTTCGGCTCGCCCGGGAAGGCGGGGAAGTCCTCCGTCCACGGCGCCCCGCTCGGGGAGGACGAGCTCCGCGCGACGAAGAGGAACCTCGGCTGGCCGGAGGAGCCGCGCTTCCACGTGCCGGAGGACGTCCGGGCCTTCTGGAAGGAGGTCCAGGCCGAGAAGGGCGCGGCGGCCGCCGCGGCGCGCGCGAAGGAGAAGGACTGGCGCGCGGCGAACCCGGACAAGGCCGCCCTGCTCGACGTCCACGTGGAGCGCTGGGTCCCGGAGAAGATCCTCGACCGGCTCCTCGACGGCGGCGCGGGGGCGGACGCGACCCGCAAGCTCTCCTCCGCGGCGATCCAGAAGATCGCGCCGCTCGTCCCCTCGCTCGTCGGAGGCTCGGCCGACCTCGCCGAGTCGAACCTCACCGACATCAAGGGGGCGGGGGCCTTCTCCCCGGAGAGCCCCGCGGGGCGGAACGTCCACTACGGGATCCGGGAGCACGCGATGGGGGCCATCGCGAACGGCCTCGCGTACGACGGCCTCTTCGTCCCGTTCACCGGCACCTTCCTCCAGTTCGCCGACTACATGCGCCCGGCCGTGCGGATCGCGGCGCTCGCGAAGCTCCAGTCGATCTACGTCTTCACGCACGACTCCATCTTCCTCGGCGAGGACGGGCCCACCCACCAGCCGGTGGAGCACCTCACCGCCCTGCGCGCGATCCCGAACCTCCACGTCGTACGCCCCTGCGACGGCGAGGAGGTCGCCGCCGCCTGGGCCCACGCCCTCCACCGCCGGGAGGGACCGACCGCGCTCGTCCTCTCCCGGCAGAAGATCCCGGCGGTGGAGCGGGACGGCCCCTTCGATCCCGCGGTCGCGGCGAAGGGCGCGCAGGTCGTCGCGAGCCCAGCGGGGGCACGGTTCACGATCGTCGCGACGGGCTCGGAGGTGCCGCTCGCGCAGGCGGCGCTCGGCCTCCTCGCCGCGAAGGGGATTCCGGGCCGGCTCGTGTCGATGCCCTGCCTCGAGTGCTTCGAGGCGCAGCCCGCGGCCTGGCGCGACGAGGTCGTGCCGCCGGCCCTTCCGGTCGCGACGCTGGAGGCGGGGCGGGGGATCGAGTGGTGGAAGCTCGCCGGCCGGAACGGGCTCGTCCTCGGGATCGACCGGTTCGGCGCGAGCGCGCCGGAGAAGGCGCTCGCCGAGGAGTACGGCTTCACGCCCGCGAAGGTGGCGGGGCGGATCGAGGCCTGGCTCGCGGGCCAGGCTTGAAAGGGGCTTGAAGAGGCCGTGAGGAGGTCCCCTCACGGCCTCCGATCGCGGCGCCCGGACGGCCCCCGGAGGATCGCGATGGAACCGCTCGCCCCGAGCCTGTCGAAGGGCGAGCGATTCCCGTCGCGACTTGCCCTCCGGCAGCCCGTGGGGCGTGGGAGGCTTGCGGCCGTCCTCGCTTCGCTGCGGGCGGCCGGAAGCGGTCGCCGCCCTACGGGCCTCCTGACCGCCCCGGCTCCGCCCCGCCGGGCCCGCCCCCCGCGCCCCCCCCCTAGAACCGCGCCGCGAGCCCGAACTGCATGAAGTGGGCGCGGGAGACCTTCGCGTCCTGGTAGGAGAGGCCGGAGAGCGGCTGGAGCACGCCGTAGGTCCCCCAGAACCGGAAGCCGTCGCCGGACGTGTAGTTGAGCGTCGCGTCCGCCTCGAGGCCGAGGTTCGCGCTGCCCCCGTTCCCGGAGGCGTCGGCGCTGGGCGTGGACTCCGCGAAGAGCGCGCGCGAGTAGACGACCTGCGCGTCGAGGGCGAGCCCCGGCAGGATCGACCAGCGGAGGGTCGGCTTCACGTAGACCGCGTCGGTGACGCCGCCGAGGACGTAGCGGAAGAGGACCTCGTCCACCCGGTAGGCCGGGTTGAACCGGAAGTTCCGGATGGTGCGGTCGGAGCCCGGGCGCCACTGCGCCCCCTCGACCGAGCCGTAGGGCGTGGGGTCGCCGGGGGAGCCCGTGCCTCCCGTGACCTGGACGCGGGAGGGGTCGTTGCCGAAGCCGGGCGCGTCGTCGCCGCTCGCGATCCCGATCTCGCCGCCGAGGGAGACCTTGTTCGGGGAGGCCTGCCAGTCCGCGACGACCGCGCCGCCCCACTGGCGGACGAGGAGCTTCGCCTCGGGAGCGGTCGCGACGCCGGAGGGGTTCCCCACCGAGCCGTAGGCGCCGACGAGCTCCGCCTCGACGCGCAGCCGCGGCGCGAGCCAGCGGAACCAGAGGTCGGCGACGTGGACGTAGGAGGAGCGGTGGACGGCCGCGTTCGCGGTGTCCTCGTAGCCGCCCGTGGGCGGCGTCCCCGTGTCCCAGCCCGGGTAGAACCAGCGCTGCGTCCGGTAGGCGTAGTAGGCGCCGTAGTTCACCGACCGCTCGTTCCGGTCGAGCTTCCGGCGGATCTCGTCCGGCGTGTCGATCCGCGCCGCCTTCACCGCCCAGGTGTGGGCGTCGTCCCCCGACTCCGCGTCGAAGGGCTGGCCGGTCCCGGTGTCGTGGAGCACGCCCTCGGAGTCGAAGTCGAGCATCGGCACGAAGGTGATCCGGCCGAGCGGGGTCGAGACGGGCGGGAGGGCGAACTGGAGGCGATCGACCGTGTCGCCGAGGTCGTCGTCGAGCCCGCCGCCGGCGTGGGCGAGGAGGCCGAGCCCCCAGGCGGACGGCATCCTCCCGAAGGAGAGGAGCCCGACCGGCGTCTGCACCTCCGCCCAGATCCGCTTCGGGGAGACGTAGGGGGTCGCGAGCCGCGGGTCGTCCGTCGCCACGAGCCGCGTCGAGCCGTAGAAGGGCACGGGGTAGGGGCTCGAGGAGTCCTGGGAGAGGGCCGGCATCGACGACCCGAGGACGTGGTTGTCGAGGAGGTCGATCTGCGCCCTCACCCGGACGTGCTCGGAGACGTTCATGGTCGGCTCGAGCCGGAAGCGCATGTTCGCCGTGGCGAGGGAGTCCTCGCCGGGGTTCTGGAGCGGCACCGGGAAGAGGGTGTGCCCCGAGGCGTCGCGCACGCCGGAGAGGTCGAGGTTCACCATGAGCTGGCCGCGCATCCGGAGGTAGCCGTCGAGCTCGAGGAACTCGAGCTTCGGCCCCTCGGCCACGGCGCCGAGGAACCCCGCGGCGGACTGCGCCCCCTGCAGCTCGGCGCGGACCTCGTTCCGGATGTCCTCCTTCGCCTTCTCGACCTCGCGCTGGATCGCGGCCTTCGTCTTCGCGTCGAGCTCGGGCTCGGCCTTCTTCGCGTCCTGCGCGCGGGCCGCGGCGACGAGGGTGAGGGACGCCGCGAAGGCGGCGAGCAGACGGGACATTTCGGAACCCCTTGGGAGTGAGCGGAACGGGGGCATACGACAACAGGTGCCGCGGGTGGTCAAGGCCGACGGAGGGGCCGGGCCCCTTGGCCTTGCCCGCCGCCCTCCTTCAGCTCGACGAGGACGCCCCGGCTGCCCTTCGGGTGGACGAAGGCCACCTTCGAGCCGCCGGCGCCCGGGCGCGGCCTCTCGTCGAGGAGGGGCGCGCCCTGGACCTTCAGCGACTCCATCGCCTTCTCGATGTCGGGGACCTCGAGGCAGACGTGGTGGAGCCCCTCGCCCCGCTTCTCGATCGCCTTCGCCATCGGGCTGTCGGGGCCGGAGGGGGACACGAGCTCGATGCGCCCGTGCCCGTGGCCGAAGATGGCGACCCGGACCTTCTCGGTGGGCACCTCCTCGATCTCGGCGAGCTCGAGGCCGTAGACGTCGCGGTAGAGCTTCACCGCAGCGTCGAGGTCGGAGACGAGGATGGCGACGTGGTCGAGTCCGTTCATGGGTGGCTCCCTGCGAGTGCCCGAGGGGCGCGAATTCTACTCGTGGCGGCGCCAGGATGCACCGATCGCCGCGTCCCCGCCGCCGAGAAGCGAGGCCGGGCGCCTCCGGCGCCTCTGCGCGGGGGGAGAGCTCTCCCCCCGCGGACCCCCCATCACGCGCGTCATCCGCAAGGGCGAACCGCTCACTTGGTCCCCTTCACCTCCACCCCGGTGACCTTCAGGGAGCCGAGGAGGCCCACCGTGTCCACCTTGTTCCCGCCTCCGAGCGCGAGGTGGGTCGCGTCGGCGACGGGCTGGCCGAAGGTCGGGTCGAGCGCGATCCACTCCCCCGCGCTCCGGACCTCCACCCAGGCGTGCCAGTAGAGCGCGTCCTTCCCGTCCTCGTAGCGCGCGTAGACGAGCCCGTGCACCGCGCGCGCGGGGATGCCGAGCGAGCGGGCGAGCGCGACGAGGAGGACGGAGTGCTCGGTGCAGTCCCCCTTCCCCGCGGCGAGGACGTCGCTCGCCCGGTCGTGGCTCGACCCGTAGGCCTTGTCGAGCCGCTCGTACACCGCCGCGGAGAGCCGGCGGGCCGCCTCGTAGGCGCCCCGCGCGTCCCCCGCGGCCTCGCGCGCGAGCCGGGCGACCTCCGGCGCCTCGAAGTTCGCCTGGGGCGTCGAGGCGAGGTCCTCCGGATCGGCCCCCGCGCCGGCCTTCGCGAGCGGCGTGTCCTTCGCCGGGTCGGCGGCGGCGGGGCGGCGCGCCGTCACCGTGAGAACGGTCGTCCCCCCGGGGCCCCGCTCGAACCGCTGGCGCCCGTCGCCCTTCTGGAACGCCTGCGGGAGGCCGGAGAGCCGGTAGACGATCGTCCGCGGGACCTCGCGCGGGAGGGGGCCCGGGAGCGGGACGCGGCCGAGGGAGAAGAGGTCCACCCTGTCGAGCCGCTTCGCGGAGGCCTCGGGCTCGGGACGGGCGACGATCGCCTCGCCGAGCCGGATCTCGACGATCCTCCCGTCGTCGGCCACGCGGAACCGGGCGGCCATCCGGTCCCCCTCCTCCGACTCCTCGACGACCGAGACCTCCTCCTCCACGCCTGCCCCGGCGATCCGCTCCCGGCCCACGAAGACGTCCCGGAGCTCGCGGACGCGGAGCTTCTCGAGGTCGAGCTGGCCGCCGGAGACGGTGGAGCGCCGGGCCGCGGCGAGCCGGACGCCGTCCGCGAGCTCCGCCGTGTCCCGCACCCCCTCGACGACCCGCTCCTCCCTCGCGCCCGCCGCGACGAGCACGGCCCTGCACGTCGAGCGCTCGCAGGTCCCGGTGACCGTCCGGTCCCCGCCGTCGCCCGACCAGGCGGCCCGGAAGGAGAGGAGCCGCCCGCCCGCCCGGGCCTCGTAGACCCGCTCCTCCTCCTGGCGCCGCTCCACCTCCCGGCCTCCCACCGTGGCCCGGACGAGCGTCTCCGCCCGGCCGACGAGCACGTCCCGCCCGTCCCGGATCTCGCGGCGGAGGTCCACCTTCGACCAGCCCGCCTTCTGGCCGACGAGGTAGAGGCCGAACCACTGGGGCGCAGCGGGCCGCTCCACGCCGAGGACGTCCACCGCCCCCTTTCCGGCGGCGAGCGCCCCCTGCGGCGGCGCCTTCTTGCGCGTGGGCTCGGGGCGCTGCTCCGGGCAACCCCCGAGCGGGATCGCGAGCGTCAGGGCGAGGGTGAGCGCGAGTCTTCTCATGGCGTTCCGGATCCGGCGTCCTGCGGGGTCCCGCGGTTCTACCAAAAACTCGCCTTCGGGATCGGGCCTGCCGACAATCCCGCCGATGGGAGCGATCTGGACGGCCCTCGTCGCGGTCGCGGTGGCCGCCGCCGCCGCGAACGGGCGGATGGCCGAGCTCACCTCGGCCGCGGTGGAGTCCGCCGGGAAGGCGGTCACCCTCTCCCTCGGCCTCGCCGGGGTCATGGCCCTCTGGCTCGGTCTCATGAAGGTGGCCGAGGAGGCCGGGCTCGTCCGCGCGCTCGCCCGGGCGGCGCGCCCGGTGATGCGCCGCCTCTTCCCGGAGGTCCCGCCCGAGCACCCGGCGATGGGGGCGATGATCCTGAACGTCTCGGCGAACGTGCTCGGGCTCGGGAACGCCGCCACCCCGTTCGGCGTGAAGGCGATGCAGGAGCTCGAGACCCTGAACCCGCGCCCGGGCACCGCGACGAACGCCCAGGCCCTCTTCTGCGCGCTGAACACCGCCTCCGTGCAGCTCATCCCCGCGAGCGTCGTCGCCCTGCGGGCCGCGGCGGGATCGAAGGCGCCCGGGGAGATCATCGGCGCGACGATCCTCGCCTCGCTCTGCGGCGCGGCCGTCGCCGTGACGGCGGCGAAGCTCCTCCAGCGCGCCGTCCCCTCCCCCGGCCCGGCGCCGACGCCGGACCCGCCGTCCCGGTGACCCGATGCTGAAGGCGGTCCTCGACCTCGTCTCCGCCTGGGCGATCCCGGTGCTCCTCGCCGGGATCCCGCTCCTCGCCCTCGCGCGGCGCGTGAAGGTCTACCCGGCCTTCGTGGACGGGGCGAAGGAGGGGTTCGATACGGCCATCCGGATCATCCCGCCCCTCGTCGCGATCCTCGTCGCCCTCGGCATGCTCCGCGCCTCCGGCGCGATGGACGCGTTCGCCGGCCTCGTCGCCCCGGTGACCTCGGCCCTCGGGATCCCGCCCTCCGTCGTCCCCATGTTCCTCGTCCGGCCCCTCTCCGGCGGCGGGGCGCTCGGCGTCGTCGGCGACGTGCTGCGCTCCGACGGCCCGGACTCCCACGCCGGCCGGCTCGTGTCGGTGATGGCCGGCTCCACCGAGACGACCTTCTACGTCCTCGCCGTCTACTTCGGGGCGGCGGGGATCTCCCGCTACCGGCACGCCCTCCCCGCGGCCCTCCTCGCGGACCTCGCCGGCTTCGCCGCGGCGGTGATCGTCGTCGGCCTCGTCTTCGGCTCGTGACTTCCCGCCGCCGGCGGCTTCTCGCCCGCCGCGTTCCTGGCCTATAAGGATGGCCCCTCGGGCTCCCCGGGGGATCGAGGGGCGCGATGGCCAGGGAACAGACCAAGGACCTCCTGCTCGACTTCGGACCGGACGGGAAGGCCCTCCTCCCCGTCGTCACCCAGGACGCCCGCACGAAGGACGTCCTCACCCTCGCCTTCGCGAACCGCGAGGCCTTCGAGGAGACGCGGCGCAGCGGCTTCGCCACCTTCTGGAGCCGGAGCCGGAACGAGCTCTGGACGAAGGGGCTCACCTCGGGGGACATGCTCAGGGTGGACGAGATCCGGGTGAACTGCGAGCAGAACTCCCTCGTCTACCTCGTGACCCCGCAGGGGAAGGGCGCCTGCCACGCGAAGCGCCCGGACGGCAGCCCCTACCCCTCCTGCTACTACCGCCGGATCGAGCCGGACGGCTCGCTCGCCCTCGTCGAGGGGTTCGCCCCTCCTTGCCCTGCCCCCGCTTGAAGCCGCCGCTCCAGGCGTGTCACCGTCGCGCAGACCCTTCGGGGAACCGCCCTGCATGGACACCCACGGCCGGCCCATCGCCGAGCGCATCGAGTGGCTCTTCGGCCTCGCCGCCCGCTACGCGGCGACCCACGGGAGCGCGGAGGCGTGGCTCGCCCGCCAGCGCTACCTCGCGCGGCACCCCACCGCGATCATGGTGCTGAAGTGCATGGACGGGCGGATCAACATCCCCGTCGCGACCCACACGCCGACCGGCATCATCGCCCCCTTCCGCAACCTGGGAGGCATCTTCGATCTCGGCTGGCCGCACCTCGGCGAGGTCATCGCGCACCACGTCCTCGGCAAGGTCGCCGACGGCCGCCGGGTGCTCGTCCTCGTCACCTACCACTACTCGAAGGGCGACCCGAAGCGCGGCTGCTCCGGCTTCGGCCACGACACCGCCGCGGCGCTCGCGCACATGGGGGAGGTCCGCGACCAGCTCGCCCACACCTTCGGCCGGGCCGGCCAGACCGTCTACCCGGTCGTCTGCGGCTTCGAGACCGACGAGGACGCGCTCGTCCTGCACGGCGCGGGCGACGCGGTCCTGCGGGTGGCCGAGCTCCGCGAGGAGGACAGGGCCACGCTCGCCCCCCGCCTCGCCGCCCTGCTCCCCGGCATGCCCGAGCGGATGCGCGACGATCTCCTCCCCCTCCTCCTCGGGAACATGGACCGGATCGCGGAGGTGCGCCGCTCGCCGCGGCCGCTCGACATCGAGCACCGCGAGTGGATGATCTGCATCGGCCGCGGCTTCGACTTCATGCACCAGCCGAACCTCGCGCTCATCATCGGCCCGTACAGCCCGAACCTCGCGGAGCCCGTCCGGAAGGCGGCCGGGATCATCGAGGAGAACATGCGGGCCGGCCGGATCCCGTCGGACGGGTTCCTCCTCCTCGCGTCCGCGCCGTTCGAGGAGCTCGGCGTGGACCGGGCCCGCGCCGAGCTCAAGGCCCGGTTCATGTCCCGCTTCGCAGCGGAGGTGATCTCCGAGGGCTTCCCCGACCTCGCCGGGAAGATGCACGTGCGCACCGCCGTGCTCGACTGGCGGTCGCGGGTGCTGGAGACGTTGCCGCCCTGAGCCGGAGGGTGGAAGGGGGTGGCGCCGGCTCCATCCCCTTGCGACCCCTGCCGTTCTCCCGCGCGCGGACCGTCCAGCCATCGAGGGACACGCCCGTAAGCATCCGTTCTGCTACGTTCGGGGCGCTCCTTCTGGGGGCGTCCGCCCCCGATCGCCCGGAGGGACGACCATGAGGACGCGCGCGTCGGCGTTGCTGGCCCTGGTCACGGCGCGGGGCGTCTGCTGGAGAGAGCCCGAGCACACGTCCTTCCTCGCCCTGTGGCTCGGGCTCGCCCGCGCCTCGCCCGTCTCCGCCACGCGGGGGCCAGGACGCGATGGCCGGGGATCGGGGGCCTGCCCCGGCCCCGGGTGGCCCATTGACTCATCGGGATGAGTCACCTAGCCTCATGTCATGAGCAAGCGCCTCCAGGTGCTCCTCGACGAGAAGGAATACCGCGAGATCGGACGGCTGGCCCGGCAGCGCGAGATCAGCGTGGCCGAGTGGGTCCGCGAGGCCCTCCGCGCAGCCCGCACCGAGGAGCCCCTGAGCGACCGTGACGCCAAGCTGAAGGCCATACGGGCGGCCGCGCGCAGCGCCTTCCCGACCGCCGACGTCGATCAGATGCTGGCGGAGATCTCGCGCGGCTACGGCGAGACACCGTGATCTTCGTGGACTCGAACATTCCGATGTACCTCGTGGGCGCCCCTCACCCGCACAAGGCGGACGCCCAGCGGCTCCTCGAGCGGTGCGTCGTGGACGGCGAAAGGCTCGTCACCGACGCGGAGGTCCTGCAGGAGATCCTCCACCGGTACGTCGCCATCGACAGGCGGGACGCGATCCAGCCGGCGTTCGAGGCGCTGCTCGGGGTCGTCGACGAGGTCTTCCCCATCGAGGTGGATGACGCGCTCGCGGCGAGGACCATCGTGCTCGGTTCTGCGCGTCTCTCGGCGCGCGACGCCATCCACGTCGCGGTCATGCGCAGGCGCAAGGTTCCGCGCATCCTCACGTTCGACGCAGGGTTCGACCAGCTCCCCGGGATCTCGCGGGTCGCCTGACCCCCCGCTTGCCAAACCCTTCCGCGGTCTTACGTTGCCGGCATGCGACCGGAACGGCTGACCGTGAAGGCCCAGGAGGCCCTGCAGGGGGCCCAGGGGGAGGCGCGCCGCCGCGACCACCAGGCGGTGGACGTGGAGCACCTCCTCCTCGCCCTCGTCGCCCAGGAGGAGGGGATCGCGAAGCCGATCATGGACAAGATCGGCGCGGAGCCCTCCCTCGTCGCCTCGCGGATCGAGGACGAGCTCCGGTCGATCCCGAAGGTCTCCGGGGCCGAGCCCTACCTCGCGAACCGGCTCGCGAAGCTCCTCGACCGGGCCGAGGGCGAGGCGAAGAAGCTGAAGGACGAGTACGTCTCCACCGAGCACCTCCTCCTCGCCGCCGCGGAGGAGAAGATCGGCGCCGGCGAGGCCCTCCGCGCCGCCGGCGCGACGCCGGACCGGATCCGCGCCGCGCTGAAGGACGTCCGCGGCGGCGCCCGCGTCACCTCCCCGGAGGCGGAGAGCCAGTACCGGGCCCTCGAGAAGTACGCGAAGGACCTCACCGAGCTCGCGAAGCAGGGGAAGCTCGACCCGGTCGTCGGCCGCGACGACGAGATCCGGCGCGTCGTCCAGATCCTCTCCCGCCGCACGAAGAACAACCCCGTCCTCGTCGGCGACCCGGGCGTCGGGAAGACCGCCATCGTCGAGGGGCTCGCCCGCCGGATCGTGGACGGCGACGTACCCGAGGGCCTGAAGGGCAAGCGGCTCCTCGCCCTCGACCTCGGCGCGATGGTCGCGGGGGCGAAGTACCGGGGCGAGTTCGAGGAGCGGCTGAAGGCCGTGCTGAAGGAGGTCGTCTCCTCCGAGGGCCGGATCGTCCTCTTCATCGACGAGATGCACACCATCGTCGGCGCGGGGGCGGCCGAGGGGGCGATGGACGCGGGGAACATGCTGAAGCCGGCCCTCGCGCGCGGCGAGCTCCACGCGATCGGCGCGACGACCGTGAAGGAGTACCGCAAGCACGTGGAGAAGGACCCGGCCCTCGAGCGGCGCTTCCAGCCGGTCTTCGTGGGCGAGCCGTCGCTCGCCGACGCGATCTCGATCCTCAGGGGGCTCAAGGACCGCTACGAGCTCCACCACAGGGTCCGGATCCAGGACGCCGCGCTCGTCGAGGCCGCCCGCCTCTCCCACCGCTACATCTCCGACCGCTTCCTCCCGGACAAGGCGATCGACCTCGTGGACGAGGCCGCCTCCCGGCTCCGGATCGAGATCGACTCCATGCCCTCCGAGGTGGACGAGATCCGGCGCCGGATCGCCCAGCTCGAGATCGAGCGGCAGGGGCTCGTGAAGGAGGGGGACGAGGGCTCTCGCGCGCGCCTCCAGGCGGTGGAGAAGGAGCTCGCCGCCCGGAACGAGGAGTTCGCCCGCCTGAAGAGCCGCTGGGACGCGGAGAAGCAGGTGATCCAGGAGATCGCCCAGGCGAAGGCGGAGATGGACGAGGCCCGGACCGCGCAGGCGAAGGCGGAGCGCGTGGCCGACTTCCAGAAGGCGGCCGAGATCAAGTTCGGGAGGATCCCGGGGATCGAGAAGGAGGTCTCGGAGGCGCAGGCGCGCCTCGCCGGCCTCCAGCAGGCGGGCGCGATGCTCCGCGAGGAGGTGACGCCCGAGGAGATCGCCGAGGTCGTCTCGAAGTGGACCGGGATCCCCGTCTCGAAGCTCCTCGAGGGCGAGGTGGAGAAGCTCCTCGGGATGGAGGACCGGCTCCGGCTCCGGGTCGTCGGCCAGGAGGAGGCGGTGAGCGCCGTCTCCGCGGCCGTCCGGCGCGCCCGCTCCGGGCTCCAGGACCCGCACCGCCCCATCGGCTCCTTCATCCTCCTCGGGCCGACCGGCGTCGGGAAGACGGAGACCGCCCGCGCCCTCGCCGAGTTCCTCTTCGACTCCGAGGCCGCGATGGTCCGGATCGACATGTCCGAGTACATGGAGAAGCACGCGGTGGCGCGGCTCGTCGGGGCGCCCCCGGGCTACGTCGGCTACGAGGAGGGCGGGCAGCTCACCGAGGCGATCCGCCGCCGGCCCTACGCGGTCGTCCTCTTCGACGAGATCGAGAAGGCGCACCACGACGTCTTCCACGTCCTCCTCCAGATCCTCGACGACGGCCGGCTCACCGACGGCCAGGGGCGCACGGTGGACTTCCGGAACACGGTCGTCCTCATGACCTCCAACATCGGGTCGCAGGAGATCCAGCGGCTCGCCGGCCGGACCGGCGGAGACGCCCGGGCGATCCGCGACGCGGCGCTCGAGCACCTCCGCGCCGAGTTCCGCCCCGAGTTCCTGAACCGGGTGGACGAGATCGTCGTCTTCCGCCCGCTCGACCGCGAGCACGTCGGCCGGATCGTGGAGATCCAGCTCGGCCGGCTCCGCAAGCTCCTCGAGGAGCGGCGGCTCGGGATCGAGCTCTCCCCCGCCGCGCGGGAGGCGATCGCCGACGCCGGGTACGACCCGGTCTACGGCGCCCGCCCGCTGAAGCGGGCCATCCAGCGGATGGTCCAGGACCCGCTCGCGACGAAGCTCCTCCGGGGCGAGTTCCGGCCGGGCGACCACGTGGTCGTGGACGAGGGGGCGGACGGGGCGATCGAGTTCCGCAAGGGCGTCCGGGCGGTCGAGGGCGAGGCCGTGGCGCGCTGAAGGCGGTGCCCGCTCGCGTCGATCCGGAGCCGCTCGTGGTTCCCCCGAGCCTGTCGAGGGGTCACCACCTACGGCTCCTCTTGTACGCGAGCGGCCCTGCACGCAGCCGTTCGCCCTGACCCTGAGCCTGTCGAAGGGTCGAAGGGCGAACGTTCCGGCTCGGCGTTCGTCCGCGCGAGTTGCCCCCTCCGGAGCCGCCCGCGTAGGATCCGGCGCCGTGCTGCGCCTCGTCCCCATCCTCTCCGTGCTCGCGCTCTCCGCCTGCGCCCGGGAGGAGCCCCCGGCCGCCGCACGGCCCGCGCCGCCCGCGCCGCGCGGGAGCGCCCGCGCGGA
>JBBIPT010000093.1:0-13692 GCA_037442705.1 Anaeromyxobacter sp. | reverse complement strand
CGGGCCACCGCCCACCCTCGCGCCGCCGCCGGTCGCGGCGGCGCCGGCCTACGAGGAGGACGTCGTGCCCTCCCCGGGGGCCGCCACGCGCAAGGGCCCGATCATCGGGATCGACCTCGGCACGAGCAACTCGGCCGCGGCGGTCGTGAAGAACGGGAAGCCCTTCATCGTCCCGTCACGGGAGGGGTACGCCACCATCCCGTCGGTCGTCGCCCTCTCGGAGCGGGGGAGCCTCGTGGTCGGGCACGTGGCGCGCGACCGGCTCCTCGTGAATCCGCGCAACACGGTCCACGGCGCCAAGCGGCTCATCGGTCGGCAGTTCCACTCCCCGGTGGTCCGCGATCTCGTGGGCCGGTTCAGCTACGAGATCGTCGCCGGGCCTCACGGCGAGGCGGCCGTGAAGCTCGGTGAGCGCGTCTACTCGCTCCAGAAGATCTCGTCGCTCGTGCTGGAGCAGGTGAAGGAGCTCGCGGAGCGGTGGCTCGGGGAGGAGGTCGGGCGCGCGGTGATCACGGTGCCCGCCTACTACAACGACAACCAGCGCCAGGCGGTCCGCGCGGCGGGGGCCCTCGCCGGGCTGAAGGTGGAGCAGATCGTCAACGAGCCCACCGCGGCGGCCATCGCCTTCGCGCAGGGGCGCGCGGTCCACGAGCGCGTGATGGTCTACGACCTCGGCGGCGGCACCTTCGACACCTCAGTGCTGGAGCTGCAGGACAACGTGTACGACGTGGTGGCGACGGGCGGTGACACGTTCCTCGGAGGGGTGGACTTCGACCGGGCCCTCGTGGACGAGCTCCTGAGGCGGTTCGAGGCGGAGCACCGGATCGACTTCGGCGGCGATCGGGTGGCGTACCAGCGGATCGCCGAGGCGGCCGAGCGGGCGAAGATCGCCCTCTCCGAGCGGCTCACCACCCGCGTTCACCTGCCCTTCGTCCAGGCGGCGGGCTCGCAGGCCTACGCCCTCGAGACGACCGTGACCCGCGCGGAGCTCGACGACCTCACGACGGGGCTCGTGGAGCGGACGCTGCGCGTCTGCGACGACGTGCTCACGAACGCCGGCCTCTCGCCCTCGGACATCGGCGAGGTCCTGCTCGTCGGCGGCCAGAGCCGGATGCCGCTCGTGCGCACGATGATCCGGGAGTTCTTCGGCAAGGAGCCGTCGAAGTCGGTGCACCCGGACGAGGCGGTCGCCCTCGGGGCGGCGGTCCTCGCCGAGTCGCTGCGCTCCGCCGCCATCGACGCTCCCGTGCTGCTGGACGTCCTGCCCATGACCATCGGGATCGGCCAGCCTGGTGGGCGCTTCAAGCCGATCGTGGAGCGGAACACGAAGCTGCCATGCCGCCGCACCCACACCGTCTGGACCTCGGCGGCCGCGGGGCGGACGCTCGCCATCCCCGTGTTCCAGGGGGAGAGCGCCCGCGCCGAGGAGAACGAGTACCTCGGGACCCTCCTCGTGGCCGACCTCCCCGCGGGCGAGGGGGGCGACACGGTCTTCGACGTGACGTTCGCGCTCTCGGCCGAGTCCATCCTCACGGTCACCGCCGAGGAGCGCGGGACGGCCCGCTCCGTCACGGCCACCTTCAACACGCAGGAGTCGCCCGGATCCGTGCACCGCGCGCTCGACGGCGAGGTCGAGCCGTCGCGCCGGGAGCCGGCGGTGGAGGAGGCGAGCGTCGTGACGGGTTCGTTCGCGCGGCCCGCGCCGCCCGCGCAGGGGTCCGGAGGGCTCAAGGGCCTCGCCCGGTGGGTCCGCTCCAAGGTGGCGCGGACTCCGGCGCAGGGCTGAGGCCCACGGCCACCGCGCGCCCGCACCAGTCCGGCGGGGCCTCGCCCGCGGGGACGGCGCCGAGCCCCGTCGCCATCGCCGCGCGGCGGAGGAGCGGCCGGAAGAGGACCTCCGCCTCGAGCGACTTCGCGAGGAGCTCCCGCCGGAGCCCGGCCGTGGCGGCGCGGTAGCGCTCCTCCCAGCCCGCGAGCCCCGGCGCGAGCGCGGCGGCCAGGGCGGCGCCGCTCCGGATCGCGCGGCTCAGCCCCTCCGCCGAGCTCGGGCTCACGAAGCCGGCCGCCTCGCCCACGAGCGCGACCCGGCCGCCTCCGATGACGAGGTGGGCCGGGCGGCGCGGCCGGCGGAGGAGCGCCCCCTCGCGGCCGAGCGAGCGGCCGAGCCGGAGGCCGCGCCCGCGGAGGGCAGCGACGAGCCGATCGAAGCGGGCGCTCGCGCCCGTCCCGGGACGGAGCGCCGCGCCGACGAGGACCCGGCCGTCCTTCGGGATCGCCCAGCCGTAGAAGTCGGTCACGGCCGGATCGAAGACCGCGGTGTACCAGGGGTCGGCCGCGGACGCCTCGAACCACTCCTGGATCGCGAGGTAGGCGTCGGGCTCCGGGTGGCCGGGAAAGGCCCGGGCGCGCACGATCGAGGACGCGCCGTCCGAGCCCACGACGAGCCTCGCCTCGACGAGCTCCGTCCCCGCGGCGGACTCGAGCGCGAGCGCCACGCGCCGGCCCGAGTCCCGGAGCCCAGCGACCCGGACCCCGGTGCGGATCTCGACGGAGGCGGGGACGAGCGCGCGGAGCCAGGCGTCGAACCGGCCTCGATCGACGTTCAGGTAGTGGCGCGGGTAGTGGCGCTCCCGTCCGGACGCGAGGTCGACGGCGCGGACCGCGAAGAGCTGTGGGCCGGCCAGCACGGAGCGCGGGACGCCGAGGCCGAGCGCGACGAGCGCCCGCTGCGCCTCGGGGGCGAGGAGGCCGCCGCAGCACTTCGCGCTCCCCGGTCCGGGGCCGGGGCGATCCGTCCGCCGCTCCACGAGGAGCGTGCGAAGGTGCGCCCCGGCGAGCCGCGCGAGCGTCGCCCCCGCCGGTCCCGCCCCCACGATGACGAGGTCGTACATGTCCGGCTCCCGTGCCGTGTCCGTCCGTCCACCCGGCCCCGTGGCCGGCCGCCCGCGCTCCCCCGGAAACCGCCCAGGATCCGGCCCCGGAGGCCTCGTGCCGACGCGGGCGGAGGTGGGTGGTGCAGGGCGCGGGCCAGACGCGAGCGGCGACCTCGCGCGGCGGCCCCCGCTTCGCGGTTGCGGTCAGGGATGCGGGTGCGGCTACGGCCACGGATGCGGTCAAGGATGCGGTCACGGGTGCGGTTGCCGATGCCGTTGCGGGATCCGGTTGCGGTTGCCGTTCCAGTTGCGGCTGCGCCGCGATCGCCTCCACCTCTGGCGCGTCGCCGCCGGCTGCGCCGACGAGGTCGTCGCCGGCCTCCGCGTCGGCGAGGCCTGGGGCCTCGTGGCTCTGGCACCTCACCCGCTGAACCTTCCGCCGCTGCCGCTGCCGCGGGCGCATCCGCAGGCGGCAGCGGCTTCCGCAGCCGGGACCGTGGCCGCAGCCGCACCCGCAGCCGCAGCCGAATCCGGACCCGGACCCGGACCCGGATCGGCTTCCGGCCGCCCGCAGCGAAGCGACGACGGCCGGAGGCCTTCACCCAGGCATGGTGCGCCGTGTCCCCCGCTCGCCCTTCGACAGGCTCAGGGCGAGCGGACTCTCCATTCGCTCGTGGTGAGCCTGTCGAGCCACGAGCGGTATCGGGGATCGGCGAATCGGATCTCCCTGGGTGGGTCGCGGCACTAGAGCCCGGCGCCGTTCGCCCCGGCGGCGTCGCCGATCCGGGCGACCCCGTGGGCGAGGACCTCGGAGGCGTGGCGCCGCCACTCCTCGGGCGAGACCGGATCTCCGAGGAAGGAGAGGGCCGTCTCGCGCGCGGAGGCGACGAGGGCGGCGAGGCCGCCGAGCATCACGACGGCGAGGACGGGATCCACGCGCCCGTTCCCCCCGCCGAGCGCGGCGGCGCTCCGCCGGAAGGTCTCGAGGATCGCCGGGTCGGACCGGGCGAGCTCGCCGAGGTGGGGCGAGCCGTCGAGGAGCTCGCGGATCAGGATCTGCGCGCCCATCGGGTCGCGCATCATCGCGTCGAGGTGCGCCTCCACGATCCGGCCCCGATCTTCGCCGGAGTCCTCCAGCGCCCGGCCGATCTCGCCGGCCGCCCGGAGCCAGACGGCCCGGAGGATGTCCGAGTAGAGGGCCTCCTTCGACGCCCAGTGGCGGTACATGAGGGCGACGTTGCACGACGCCCCGCGCGCGATCCCCTGCACCCGCGCGCCGTGGTAGCCGCGGCGGGAGAACTCCACTCGCGCGGACTCCCAGATCCGCTCGGCGATCCCGGCCCTCGGTGGGCCCACGCCCCGATTCTGGACGGACCCGTCCATCAGGGAGGGTTGATAGGAAGGGCCGTTGACGCCGGTCAAGCGAGGTTGCTACACCCGGATGGGGCTCGCGTGGCGGGGTGGGAGGGGCGGTGTATCAGGGGGCGAATGGCCCCCCGGTCCATCCTCCACCTCGATCTCGACGCCTTCTACGCATCGGTGGAGCAGCTCGACGACCCCTCGCTCCGCGGCCGGCCGGTGATCGTGGGAGGGCCCTCCCGGCGGGGGGTCGTCTGCGCGGCGAGCTACGAGGCGCGCCGGTTCGGGGTCCACTCCGCGATGCCGACCGCGAGGGCGCGCAGGCTCTGTCCGGACGGCGTGTTCCTCCGCCCGCGCTTCCACCGGTACTCCGAGCTCTCCGCGAGGATCTTCGACGTCTACCGGCGCTACACGCCGCTCGTCGAGCCGCTCTCGCTCGACGAGGCCTTCCTCGACGTCACCGCGAGCCGCGCCCTCCACGGGACCGGCGTCGCGATCGCCCGGGAGATCAAGGCGGCCGTGAGGTCGGAGTGCGGCCTCGCCGTCTCGGCGGGCGTCGCGGAGGTGAAGCTCGCCGCGAAGATCGCGACCGACCTCGGGAAGCCGGACGGCCTCGTGGAGGTGCCGGCCGGCGGGGTCGCGGCCTTCCTCGCCCCGCTGCCGGCCTCGCGCCTGTGGGGAGTCGGGAAGGTCACGGAGGAGGCCCTTCGCAAGCTGGGCGTCGGGACGATCGGGGACATCGCGCGGCTGCCCGAGGTCGCGCTCGCCGCGGCGGTGGGGGCGAGCCACGCGCGGCACATGAAGGCGCTCGCCGTGGGCGACGACCCGCGGGAGGTCGTCCCGGACGAGGCGGCGAAGTCGATCGGCGCGGAGGACACGTTCGGCGAGGACCTCACGGGGAGGGCGGCGCTCGAGACGGAGCTCCTCGCGCAGGCGGTCCGGGTGGGGCGCAGGCTCCGGGCGGCGGGGCTCGCCGGCCGGGTCGTCACCCTCAAGGTGAAGTACGCCGACTTCGAGGCGGTCACCCGCCGGACGACGCTCGAGCGCGCCACGGCCGACGACGGGGAGATCCACGCGGCCGCACGGGCGCTCCTCGACCGCGTGGACGCGGGCCGGCCCGTCCGGCTCACGGGGATCTCGGTCTCGGGCTTCCCGGAGGAGGGGGCCCCTGGGCAGCTCGGCCTCTTCGGCGACGGGGCGGCGGGCCGCGAGGCGGATCGCCGCCGGGCCCTGCACGCCGCCCTCGACGCGATCTCCGCGCGCCACGGCCGGGGGGCCGTGGTCCGCGCGGACCTCGCGGATCGGGCGGTCTGCGACGACCCCGAGTGATGGCCGTGCCCGCTCGTGTCGAGCCGGGACCGCTCGTGGTTCCCCCGAGCCCGTCGAGGGGTCACCACGATCGGACAGTGAGGGATCCGTTCGCCCTTCTGAGCCTGTCGAAGGGCGAACGGCTGCGTGCAGGCTCGCTCGCGTGCAGGCGAGTCCGTTCGTGACAGGCTCGGGGCGAAGGGACCCTCTCGATCCGTTCGCGATGCAGGCACCGGGGAACCACGAACGGTCGGGAACGACGCAATCGAGCACCGCCCATGACGCCCCGGGCGAATGGAGTAGAGTCGGCGGACGGTGACACTCCGGCGCCTCCTCCTCCGCGTCCTCCTGGCGCCCGCCGCGGCCCTCGCCGCCTGCAGCGGCGGGGAAGGGGCCGGCGTGATCTGGATGGGCGAGGCCGGCGCGCCGCGCGTCCTCTCCTTCTCGGAGCGCGGCGAGGTCGCGGTGGCGGCGGAGCCGCCCGCGATCGACGCGCCCGTCCGGGCGATCGCGGCGGGGCGGGACGGGGCGATCGTCGTCCTGCAGGAGACCGCCGGGGGCGCTCCGCCGGGCGTCGTCCTCGCGCGGTCGGGCGCCCGCCTCGCCACCCTCGACGCGGCGGACGGCACCGGGGCGGTCCTCTTCCCTCCGGTCGCGCAGCCCTGGGCCGCCGCCGAGGCCGCCGACGGGAGGTTCTGGGTCACGGGGCGCGCCGCCCCCGCGATCTTCCATCCCGACGGCCGGCTCGCCGGCTTCGCCGTCCCGGTCACCGCCGCCACCTTCGGGATCGCCCCGCTCCCGGACGGCCGGATGCTCGTGACCTTCGGGCTGAACGGCGTCGCCGCCTACGCCGCGGACGGCTCGTCGGTCGAGGTGCTGGAGAACGCGCTCACCGCCGCCCCGGACTGGTGGGGGCTCGACGCGGTGGCCGCGCGGGCGGACGGGACGGTGGTCGTCGCGGTGATGCACCACGGGACCTCGATCCACGGCGGGCTCGTGGAGGCGGCGGTGGAGCCCGGGCGCCTCGCCGGGCGCGGCGACCTCGGCGCCTCGGTGCGGCTCTCCACCCTGCCGTCCGCGCTCGTCCTCGGTGACGGCCTCGTCCTCGCGGGTCCCTCCCTGGGTGGCGCGGCCCCCGCGGCCTGCGTCGAGCGGATCGCGGGAGACCTCTCCGCCTCGCACGGCTGCCTCGCCCCCGGCGGGCACCGGGGCGTCGCGCGCGTGCGGTGACGGTTCAGTGGTGGAGCGGCGGGGGGCCGGCCGACCTCCGGACCCGCTCGAGGATCTCGTCCATCCCGACCGACTTCGGGATGTAGCCCTGCGCGCCGAGGAGCTCCGACTCCCACTCGAAGCCGTAGGCGGAGAGGATGAGGATCGGGATCCCGGCGCTGCGGGGATCGCCGCGCATCCGCTCCATCACGCCCCAGCCGTCGAGGACCGGCATCTTCAGGTCGAGGAGCACGATCCCGGGGGACTCGTCCGCGACGCGGGCGAGCGCGGCCTCGCCGTTCTCCGCCTGCTGCACCGGGTAGCCGGCCTCCCCGAGCACCTCCGCGAGCGCCTCGCGGAAGTCCTGGTCGTCGTCCACGACGAGGATGTACTGGCCGGGGGTCATGCCGCCGGCTCTCTCCGCAGCGCGTCCGCGATCTCCCCCGCGATCCGGCGCGCCTCCTCGGTGCGGCCGGGCGCGAGGGAGACGGCGCCGACGACCGGGTGCCCCCCGCCGCCGTACCGCTCGCAGAGCTTCGAGATGTCGTGCGCCCGCGGCGGGCGCCCCCAGGGGTTCGATCCGACCGAGACCTTCGTGCGCCTGGGATCCCGCGAGACGACGACGGTGTAGGCGGCCTCCGGGAAGAGGTCGTAGGCGATGAACTTGTTCGCGGTCTCGAGGTCCGTGTCGGCGAGATCCACGGAGACGACGCCCCCGTCGATCCGGGCGAGGCGGCGGTAGGTGTCGATCGCCACCCGGTGCCTGCCGAGGATCGGGGCGAGCGGCCCGGCGACCCAGGGCTCCGCCGCGACCTCGGCGAGGGGGCGCCGCTGCATCGCCTCGATGAGCCGGGCCGGGACCTGCGGGTCCTTCGTCGCCTCGAGGAGCGTCATGATCCGGAGCGCCGGCTCCTCGAGCCGGACCGCCACCGCGGGGGAAGGGAAGCGGGCCGCGTCGATCACGTCGGCCCAGCGCACGAGGTCGTCGAGGTCCGGGGCCGTCCACTCGAAGCGCGCCGCGAGGGTCCGCGCGATGAAGCCCGTGCAGCTCGGGGCGGCCGGGTCCCAGAACTTCTGGCCGCTCCGGTCCCGCTCGAAGGCCTCCCGGTCCCCCGCGGCCTGGAAGGCGCTCGCGTGGTGGTCGAACCACCAGTGGAGGGAGGGGGAGGGGGAGAAGCGGAAGTCCACGCAGGCGTTCACGCCGGACCCGAAGGCGCCGGGCGGGAACGGGTCTCCCTGCTGGTGGTGCATCGGGGTGTAGCGGACCGACTCCAGGCGGGAGCCTTCGCGCTCGGTGAAGAAGCGGGTGAAGATCGCGGCCGAGGCGGCGCCGTCGAAGCAGTTGCCGTGGTAGAGGATCTCGAGCTTCATCGGCGCGGCAATCTAGTGACCCGATCGGAGAAAGCATAGCGTCAACCTCCGCCGCCGGGGCGGCGCCCGGGCGGGAAGCCCCACCGGGGATGGATGGGCTGGCCGTCCGGCCGGGAGTCTCGTAGGCTCGGACCCGGGAGGTTCGCCCCTTGAGAACGACAGCCCTCGCCGCGGGACTCGCCCTCGCCCTCGCGGGATGCCACGCCGTCCACTATGACGCGGGGAGACAGCCGTCGCAGCGGCGGTACGAGACGACGGTCCACTTCTACCTCTGGGGGCTGGCCGGGAAGCCGAAGATCGACCTCGACCAGGCCTGCCCCGAGGGCGCCGCGCGCTTCCGGAACGAGGCGGGGGCGCTCCACTGGATCGCCCAGGTCGCGACCCTCGGGATCTGGTCGCCGCGGCGCGTCGTCGTGGAGTGCGGGGAGGTGCTCCGGTGACGCGTTCCCTCTCCTGGGCCGCCGCCGCCCTCGCCCTGGCGACCCTCTCCGGCTGCTACACCCTCCGTTACGAGCGGAGGAGCGCGCTCCCCGAGCCGGGCGCCCCCCGCGAGGTCTGGCACCACGGGATCCTCGGCGGGACCTTCCGGACCGCGCCGAAGGGCGTGGACCTGAAGGCGATCTGCCCGGACGGCATCGCCTCGGTGGAGAACCAGACCACCTTCGCGAACTGGTTCGGCCAGGTCCTCACGAGCGCCGGGGCGCTCGCGGTCCTCCACGCCCCCGTCTGGGAGCCGACGACGGTGCGCGTCGTCTGCGCCCGCACGACGGGGGCGAGGGCGGGGAAGTCGACGAAGGTCGTCGTCCTGCCGCTCGTGCCGCTCGGGGGGGTCACCCCGGAGACCGCCCAGCTCCTCGGCGACGCGCTCGCCGGCGAGCTCCGCCGGCGCTCCGGCGTCTCCGTCCTCACCCAGTCCGACATCGCCGCGCTCCTCGGGGTCGAGAAGACGCGCCAGATGCTCGGGTGCGGGGAGGCGGGCTGCATGGCGGAGATCGGCGGGGCGCTCGGGGCGGACCGGGTGATCCACGGGAGCCTGGGCCGCGTCGGCGGTTCGCTCGTCGTGAACCTCTCCGCCCTCGACGCGAGGAAGGCGTCGGGCGCCGCCTCCGTGTCGGAGCGGCTGCGGGGCGCCGCGGACGAGGCCTTCCTCGACGCCCTCCCCGCCGTCGCCGACGCCCTGCTCGCCGAGCCCCGGTAGCGGGGGCGAGGTGGCGGGGCCCGCGGGGCGCGGGTAGACTCGGGTCCCGCATGGACGCGATCCGGGTCGGGGCGCTCCTCGACGACAAGAAGTTCGACCTCCGCCTCTCCCTCCTCGCGGGGCGCAAGGGGCTCTCCCGGCGCATCAGCTCCTCCCGGATCCAGAAGCCGGGCCTCGTCCTCGCCGGCTTCACCGAGTACCTCCACAAGGAGCGGGTCCAGGTCTTCGGCAACACGGAGATGAGCTACCTCCTCACCCTCCCCCCGGAGCGCGCGAGCGAGATGCTCCGGGGCTTCTTCGGGCAAGAGGTCTCCTGCCTCGTCATCACGAAGGGGATCGAGGTGCCGCCGGACATGCTCGCGGCGGCCGAGGCGGCGGGGGTCCCGCTCCTCCGGACGAGCCACCTCTCCTCCGCGTTCATAGAGAGCGTGCAGAACTTCCTCGAGGACGTCCTCACCGCCCAGACCTCGATGCACGGGGTCCTCCTCGACGTCTTCGGCGTGGGGATCCTGCTCCTCGGGAAGTCGGGGATCGGCAAGAGCGAGATCGCCCTCGACCTCGTGATGCGCGGCCACCGGCTCGTCGCCGACGACATCGTGGACGTGAAGCGGCGCTCCCCCGACGCGGTCCAGGGGGCGGGCTCCGAGATCATCAAGCACCACATGGAGATCCGGGGGCTCGGGATCATCAACATCAAGGACCTCTTCGGCGTCGCCTCGATCCGGGAGCGGAAGAAGATCGAGATCGTGCTCGAGCTCGTGGAGTGGGACCCGAACGTGGAGTACGACCGGCTCGGCGTGGAGGAGCGGAAGTTCCGGATCCTCGACGTGGAGATCCCGATGCTCGTGGTCCCGGTCCGCCCCGGTCGGAACATGACGACGATCGTGGAGGTGGCGGCGCGCAACCACCTCCTCAAGCTCCAGGGCCACCACTCCGCGCGCGAGTTCCAGGAGCGGCTCAACCGCGCCATCGCCGTCGCCCCGGGCGGCCGCGACGCGGGTGAGCTCGACGTCGAATGACGGAGACGAGGGTCTCGCCCGGTCCCCAGGTCGTCATCGTCACGGGCGTCTCCGGCTCGGGGAAGTCCACCGCCCTGCGCGCCCTCGAGGACGCCGGCTTCTACTGCGTGGACAACCTGCCCGTCGTCTTCCTCGACAAGCTCCTCGAGCTCTCCGCCCACACCGCCGGGGAGGTCTCGCGGATCGCGCTCGTCGTGGACGCGCGCGAGGGGCGCTTCCTCTCCGAGGCGCCGCGGGTCATCCAGGAGACCCGCCAGAAGGGGAACGACGTCCGGCTCCTCTTCCTCGACGCCTCGGACGAGTCGCTCGTCCGCCGCTACTCGGAGACGCGCCGGCGCCATCCCCTCGCGAAGGAGGGCGGCACGGTGCCGGAGGGGATCGCCGCGGAGCGGCGGGCGCTCGCCGACCTCAAGGCGGCCGCGGACGAGGTGATCGACACGACGACCCTGAACGTCCACGAGCTGAAGCGGCTCTTCACGCGGCGGTTCGTCGCGGGGGAGGGGACGAAGCTCGGGGTCACCGTCGTCTCGTTCGGCTTCCGGTCGGGGATCCCCGCCCACGCCGACCTCGTCCTCGACGTCCGGTTCCTCCCGAACCCGTTCTTCGTCCCGGAGCTGAAGCCCCACCCCGGGACGGACCCGCGGGTGTCCGCCTTCGTCCTCGGCCAGCCGGACGCGAAGGCCTTCCTCGACCGGCTCGTCGAGCTCCTCGGCTTCCTGCTCCCGCGCTACCGCGCGGAGGGGAAGAGCTACCTCACGATCGCCATCGGCTGCACCGGCGGGAAGCACCGCTCCGTGGCCCTCTCCGCCGCCCTCGCGGAGCGGCTCGAGGCGACGGGCCAGGCCGTCCGGCTCTGGCACCGGGACGTCGAGAGGGAGTGACCGGCGGCGCTTCCCTCGGGGACCCGACGCGGCTATGGTACGCGCGCGCCGGCCGGGGGGCGGCCGCGGGAACCTCGCATGATCGGACTCGTCCTGGCCACCCACGGCAAGCTCGCGGAGGAGCTCCTCCGGACGGCGGAGGGGATCGCTGGCCCGCTGGAGCGGTGCGAGGCCGTGACCATCGACGCGGGCTCGTCGATGGACGAGGCGCGGGAGCGGCTCCAGGCCGCCGTGAAGCGCGTGGAGGGCGGCGACGGCGTCCTCGTCCTCACCGACATGTTCGGCGGGACGCCGGCGAACCTCGCCCTCGGCTTCCTCGACGAGCGGCTCGAGGTCGTGACCGGCGTGAACCTCCCCATGGTCCTCAAGCTCTCCACCGCCCGCGCGGAGAAGGCGTCCCTCGCCGGCGTGGCGGAGCTCGTCACGGCCCACGGCCAGAAGAACATCACGCTCGCGTCGGAGCTGCTCCGCTCCCGCGCGCGGAAGAGCCCGGCCTGATCCCGGGGCCGGCGCTCCCGCCCATGATCCCCCTCGTCCGCGTCGACAACCGCCTCCTCCACGGCCAGGTCCTCGAGACCTGGATCCCGAAGCTCGCGGTGGGCGAGATCGTCGTGGCGGACGACGAGGCGGCGGCGAGCCCCCTCGCCCGCGCGGCGATGACCCTCTGCGTCCCCCCGGAGGTCCCGGCCCGGATCCTGCGCCTGGCCGAGGTCCCCTGGAAGGAGCTCGCCGCGTCGAAGCGGGCCGTGCTCGTCCTCGTGCGGGAGGTCTCCGCCCTGGGCGCGGCGCGGGCGGACGGGCTCGCCCCGGCGCTCGCCCCGCGCGTGAACCTCGGGAACGTCCACTTCTCTCCCGGACGGCGGCCGGTGACCCCCTCGGTCTTCCTCTCGCCGGAGGAGGTCGCCCTCCTCCGGGAGCTCTCCGCGGCCGGGTTCGAGGTGGAGGCGCGGGCGATCCCCTCGGATTCCCCCGTGGGTTTCGCGGAGATCGAGGGCCGGTTCGACGTCGGGGGGTACTGACCCCCGTCCCGCCCGGACCCCCGGCCCCGCACCACGGGTCGCCTTGGGGTAGACTGCTCGGGCTTTGGGCTACCTCGCACTGGCACTCGTGGCGGGCCTCGCCGCCATCGAGCGAAAGGGCTTCCTCCAGGCGATGCTCTCGAGGCCGATCGTGCTCGCTCCCCTCGCGGGGTGGGCGCTCGGCGACCTCGAGGGCGGGCTGCTCGTGGCCGCGCCCCTGGAGCTCCTCTGGCTCGGCGCCGTGAACCTCGGCGCCGCCCTGCCGGTGCACGAGGCCCTCGGCACGGCCGCGATCGCGGGCGGGGCCGTGCTCGCCGGCCGGGCCCTCGGAGCCGGGACGACCCCCGACGTCGCCGTCCTCGCCTTCCTCGTCTGCGCCCCCTTCGCCCTCGCGGGGAGGAAGGCGGACCGGATCGTCGAGATCCTGAACGAGCGGCTCGCGGCGCGCGCGGAGGACCAGCTCGCCCACCACCACCCCGGCGCCGCGGTCCGGGCGAACCTCTACGGGCTCGCGATGCCCTTCGCCATCGCGGCCGTCCTCGCCCCGGCGGGCGCCGCGGCCGCCGAGGTGGCGATCCCGGCGATCCTCCGGGCGGTCCCCCAGGCGCACACCCCCCTGCGGATCGCCTACTTCGCCTTCGCCGCCCTCGCCGCGGCGGCCGGCGCGAAGGCGCTCCGCGCGAAGAGCGCCCCCGTCCTCTTCTTCGCCGCGCTCGCGGCCGGACTCGCCGCGGCCCGCTGGATCGGAGGCTCGCCGTGACCGCCGCCGCGGCCACGGTGCCGCGCAGCACCCTCCTGCGGGTCTTCTGGCGCTGCCTCTTCATCCAGGCCGCCTGGAACCGGCGCGGCATGCAGAACCTCGGCTTCGCCTACGCGATCGACCCCGCCCTGCGCGCCCTCTACCCCGACGGACGGCGCCGGGAGGAGGCGCTCGGCCGCCACCTCTGCTTCTTCAACTGCCACCCCTACATGGCGGCGGCGATCCTCGGCGGCGCGATCCACCACGAGGAGCGGGTCGCGTCCGGCGCGGAGCCCGGGGCACAGCCGTTCCAGTACAAGCAGACCCTCCAGGGCCCTCTCGCCGCGATCGGGGACGGCTTCTTCTGGACGGCGCTCCGGCCGTTCTTCGGCGCGGCCGCTGCGCTCGGCGCGCTCCTCTTCGGCGTCGTCGCCATCGTCGCCGCGATCGTCCTCTACAACGCCATCCACCTCACGCTCCGGGCGAGCCTCTTCCGGGCGGGGTACCGCAAGGGCGACGCGGTGGTCGCGGACATCGCACGCCTCGGCCGCGAAAGCGCGGTGAAGCTGCTGCAGGGGCCGGGCACGGCGCTTTTCGCCGTGGGCGACGACGACCAGTCGATCTACGCCTTCCGCGGCGCCAACGTCGCCAACATGGCCCTGTTCCTGGAGGAGATGGGCCTGGCCGAGCCCATCAAGCTGACCCGCAACTACCGC
>JBBIPT010000092.1:0-13698 GCA_037442705.1 Anaeromyxobacter sp. | reverse complement strand
TGGGGGCTCGTGGAGGGAGCCTCCATCGCCCAGCCCCTCGCCCTGTGCGACCGGGTGCTCGCCATGCTCTGGCGCCTCACCCACTGAACCTATCGCCGCTGCCGCGGGCGCTTCCGCAGGCGGCAGCGGCTTCCGCACCCGCACCCGCACCCGCACCCGCAGCCGCAGCCGAATCCGGATCCGGATCGGCGTCCGGCCGCCCGCAGCGAAGCGAGGACGGACGGGCGCTCGGCTTCGTGATCGGCCCCTGGCCGCGGGCCTCGGCCGCCGAAATCATCTCCCGAGGCCTCAAGCCTTCGCGAGGCGCCGGGAGACGGCCCCGGGCGCGCCCCGCCCTCCCGGCGTAGACTCCTCCCACACCACGGGAGAGCCCATGCCCAGGAAGCCCGCCGCCCGGACTCGCGTCGAGAAGGACACCATGGGCGAGGTGCGCGTCCCCGCCTCCGCCCTCTGGGGCGCGCAGACCGCGCGCGCCGTCGAGAACTTCCCCATCTCGGGCCTCCGCGCCCACCCCGCCTTCGTGGACGCGACCGTCCGGATCAAGATCGCCGCCGCGCGCGCGAACGCCCGGCTCGGGCTCCTGCCCCGCAAGAAGGCGCGCGCGATCGAGGCCGCGGCGAAGGAGATCCTCGACGGCCGCCACCGGGACCAGTTCGTCGTGGACGTCTACCAGGCGGGCGCCGGCACCTCCCACCACATGAACGTGAACGAGGTGCTCGCGAACCGGGCCACGGAGCTCCTCGGCGGGAAGCGCGGCGCGGAGCGGCTCGTCGACGCGAACGACGACGTGAACATGGCGCAGTCCACGAACGACGTCGTCCCGACGGCGATCCGGCTCGCCGCCCTCGACCTCGCGCCGGAGGCGATCGACGCCCTCGCCGCGCTCGCCGGCACGTTCGAGAAGAAGGCCCGCGCCTGGGACCGGATCGTGAAGGCGGGCCGGACCCACCTCATGGACGCGACGCCGATCACCCTCGGCCAGGAGGTCTCCGGCTGGGCGGCGGGGCTCCGGGCGGCGGCGGGGAGGATCCGCGACGCGCTCCCGGAGCTCTCGATCCTCGGGATCGGCGGCACGGCGGTCGGGACGGGGCTGAACGCCCACCCCCGGTACCGGGGGCTCGTCGTGGCGGAGCTGGAGAAGCTCACGGGGGTACCGCTCACCCCGGCGCCCAACCTCTTCCACGCGATGCAGTCGCTCGCGCCGTTCGTCGCCCTCTCCGGGGCGCTCCGCGCGGCGGCCCTCGAGCTCGTCCGGATCGGCGGGGACGTGCGGCTCCTCGGGAGCGGCCCGAACACCGGGCTCGGGGAGCTCCGGCTCCCGCCGGTGCAGCCCGGCTCGTCCATCATGCCGGGGAAGGTGAACCCGTCCATGGCGGAGATGCTGGCGATGGTCTCCTACCAGGTCCTCGCGATGGACGCCGGGATCGCCTGGGCGGCGGGGGGCGGACAGCTCGAGCTCAACGTGATGATGCCCCTCGTCGCCTGGGACCTCTGCCACGCCCTCGAGATCCTCGCCGCCGGGGTCCGCGCCTTCGACCGCCGCTGCGCGCGCGGGCTCGAGGCGGACCCGGCGAGGGCCCGTCACTACGCGGAGCGGACGGTGAGCCTCGCGACCGCCCTCGCGCCGCGGCTCGGCTACGCGCAGGCCGCGGAGATCGTGAAGGAGTCGGTCCGGACCGGTCGCTCCCTCGTGGAGCTCGCCGAGGAGCTGGGCGGGCTCTCGCGGCGGGAGGCGCGGCGGGTGCTCGACGCGGCGAAGCTCACCCGGCCGGGGCGCGCCTAGGAGTATCATCCCGGCGTGGCCGATCGGCTCGGCGAGATCCTCGTGAAGGAGGGGGCGTGCACGCCGGAGGCGGTGCGCGACGCCCTGAAGAACCAGATCATCTTCGGCGGGCGGATCGGGACGAACCTCCTCGAGGTCAGGGCGGTGAAGGAGGAGGCCCTCGCCCACGCGCTCGGGCGCCAGCACGCGCTCCCCGCCCTCTCCGGCGACCTCCGGCTCGACGTGGCCGCGACCGGGCTCCTCGCCGCCGAGGTGGCGGACCGCTGCGACGCCATCCCCTACATCCTCGCCGACCGGCGCCTCGCGGTCCTGGTGGTGGACCCGCGCGACCTCTCCTCCCTGGACGAGGTGGCCTTCGCGACCGGCAAGGCGGTCCACCCCATCGTCGTCCCGGAGGCCCGGGTCTGGGCCCTCCTCAAGCAGACCTACGGCATCGACCGCCACCTCCGCGGGATCGACGTCGCCTTCGCGAGCCTGAGGTCCCCGCCCGCGAAGGAGCGCGAGCGGGGCCCACCCCCCGAGGCGAGGGCCGAGACCCAGGGGGCGGACCTCATGGGCGAGGGGGACTTCGAGACCCTCTACGCGAGGCCCACCGTCCCCGGGGCGGCGCCGCCCGTGTCCGCGCCGCCGGAGCGGGGGGCCACGCCCTTCGGCGGGCGCGCTCCCGGCGCCCCGCCTCCGGCTCCCCCGGCGCCGCCGGACGAGGTCATCGAGCTCACCGACCTCCTCGAGCCGGCGCCGGCGGAGCCCGCGGTGGCCCCACCCCCTGCGCCCCTGGTCCCGCCCGCGCTCGTGCCCGAGGTGCTCGCCGCCCTCTCCCAGGTCCCGGGCCGGGCTCCGGGCGCGGCGGCCCCGCGGCGCCGCGAGGAGCCGGAGCCCTCCCCGCTCGGCTTCGACGAGGCGGTCCGCTTCCTCGAGGGGGTGGACGACCGGGACGCCATCGCGAGGACGGTCCTCCGCTACGCCCGATCCCGCTTCCGCCGGGCGGTCCTCTTCACCGTCCATCGCGGGGCGGCCCGGGGCTGGGCGGGGCTCGGCGAGAAGCTCGCCGCCGCCGCCGTCCGGGCGATGAGCCTCCCGCTCGGCAGCCCGGGGATCGTGGACACGGTGGTGAAGACGCGGTCCCACTTCCTCGGCCCCATCCCGAAGACCGAGGCGAACGTCCGCCTCCTCAGGGCCCTCGGCGGCGGGGTCCCGGGGAACGCCCTCCTCGTCCCGATCCTCGCCCTCGGGCGCGTCGTGAACGTGCTCTACGCCGACGCGGGGAAGGGGGCCCTCGTGGACGGCAGCGGCGTCGGCGAGCTCCTCATCCTCGCCACCCGCATCGCGAAGAGCTACGAGGCGCTCCTGGAGCGGGTGGAGTGATCACGAGGTCGGAATGAGGTTGCGCGCCGGCCCCCTTCCGGCGAGTCTCCGTACCCCCGATGGCCGCGACGCTCCACTACTTCATGCTCCCCGAGGACGAGGTCTCCCTCTTCCGGATGCTCGAGCGGCGGGAGCTCACGCTCTACCCGGAGCTCGTCCCCCCGGGCCACGTGCCCGAGAAGGTGGGCCCGGGGGTCGCCCCGAGGCTCGACCTCCCCGCCTACTACATGGCGGTCGAGCGGCTCGGGCCGGTCGTCGTCCACCCGGTGAAGCGCGGGCCGGACAAGGGGATGCTCGTGGTCGAGGAGGTCCCCTCGCCGGTGTTCCACTACGAGCGGTCGATCCGGAACGACGAGGGGGAGCTCGTCGCCGGACGGCTCTGGGCGGAGCTCGAGGTCACCGACGACCCGTCGGACCGGCGCGGGAAGCCCGTCGCGCTCCGGGCCCTCTTCGAGGAGATCCACCAGTTCTTCCGGAAGAGCTGGAGACGCAGCGATCCCAAGGGGTTCTGGGTCGGTCCCCACGCCGCCGCCGCCTGGAAGCGGGGGGGGCTCGTCCTGCGGGAGCCCGGGCACAAGGGGCGAACCATGGGGGTCTGGAGGTAGGCCTCCGCGGTTGACGCGGGGGCCCGGTGTGGGTACACGTCCGGCTTGACCATGAGCCCCCTCCCTCGCTATAAGGCCGCGCTTGCTGCGGTTCTTCTCGCGGTCCCGGGCCTCGCCCCGGCGGAGAAGGTCGCGGGGGCGGTCCTCCCGGACGAGGCGAAGAAGGTCTCGGAGAACCGCTACCGGGTTCCGAAGAGCTACGAGGACACGCTCAAGTTCTTCCGGACGGTCTACGGGCCCCGGTACGCGCGGCGGCCGATCGCCGACGGGCCGTCGGTGAAGGCGGTCCACATCGTGAACCCGGACGCGAAGCCGGGCCAGTGGGAAGGGCTCAACGTCTACGAGTGGAAGAACGAGGTCCGCGTCTTCGTGCTCGTGAAGGGGAAGTGAACGAGGATTGGGGGATCGTCTAACGGCAGGACGCCAGACTCTGGATCTGGCTATCTAGGTTCGAATCCTAGTCCCCCAGCAGTTTTCAGACGACATACCAGCCTCCAAACGCGGGGTTGGGTGTCCCGCAGGAAGGTTCGCGTTCGAACCTCGATGCGGCTTGACCGAGGGCGTGCCTCTCACGCTCCCGGTCGATGGGTTCGTGCCGCTCCCGCCGACGGCATGAACCCCCTGGGGGACCGGGGCGGCGCGAACCGCCCCGGTCCCCGTTCTCTTGTCGGTGAGGTTCCGGACCGGCACGGCCGGGCAGAAGTCGCCCGGCTCCGCCCGGCAACCCGCGCAGTCCCCCTCCGGCGCGTGCGCGCAGAACTCGAGCTGCGCCGGCCCGGCCCTCCGGTAACTCCTCGCAGCCGCAGGCGAGCTCGCGGCAGAGGCCGCCGTCCGTGTGGTGCGCCCGCCTCGCGTGGCCGCAGGCGCAGCGGCGGCCGGCCTCGCTCACGGTCCTCCTTCCACGTCCCGGAGACGTTCACGGTCTCGAGGACCGGCGGCGCGGCGGGCGGCGGCGCGCCGAAGAACTGCCCGAGGGCCTTGTCCGCCCGGACCTTCCCGCCCGCCATCCGGGCGAGGTACTTCTCCGTCGTCATGACGCTCTCGTGGCCGAGCCACTCGGAGACCGTCACGACCTCGACCCCGGCCGTGTAGAGCTCGAAGGCACAGGTGTGCCGCAAGGTGTGGAGCCCGTGGCCCGGCCCGAAGTGGTCCGGGGCGACCGCGGCGAGCCTCGCGCGGAGGTCTTCGAGGGCCGCCCTCTTCAACGGGAAGAGGAATCGCGTCTCCTTCGTCGTCCTCGTGGCGAGCCGCTTCGCCTGGAAGGTCATTTGCACCGGCTGCCACGACGCGAGGAGCGGGCGGAGGAGCTCCCGGAGCTCGGGGCGCACGGGCACGCGCCGGCAGCCGCGCTGTCGCTGGCCCTTCGGCGGCGTCGTCACCCATGAGTCCGCGGAGGCGCGCTGCTTCGTCACGGAGAGCTCCCACGGCTCCATGCCCGTGAGCACGTCCTCCGGGAGGAGCGCGATTGCCTCGGAGGGCCTTGGCGCCGCGAACCGGTACACGCCGAGCACGACGAGCCACACGAACCCCGGCCACCGGGAGGGCGAGACGAGGTCCGCCGCGGTGTCCGCCGCGACCTGGCGCGCGGCCTCGACCGGGGAGAGCTGGAGCGACGCCGCCGCCGAGCGCCTGCACCGCCCCGTCGATGGGGCTATTCACCTGGCCCGCCTCGGCGAGGTCGTTCACGGTCTCGACGACGTACGCGAAACGCCGGTCGGCCTCGCCCTGCGCGCCGGGCGCGCCCACGAAGCGAATCCGCCAGTCCGGCCCCGTCGGCGCGGAGACCCACCCGTCGCCGTCCACCATGATGAGCGCGCCCGGCACGTCCGCGCCCTTCGCGTTCGTGAGCTGGACGTAGACGGGATAGACGCCGTCCTCCGCGCCGAAGGGCGCGGCGGGCAGCTCGCCCGCCTCTACCGCCGCCGCGACGGCGTTGAAGTCCGCCGCGCGGCGGGCGATGACGCGGAAGGCGCGGCACGCCGGGAGGCGCGGCTGCTTCTGGGGGGCGCCGTCCGTGTCCCGGTCGGAGCGGAACGGGAAGACCGCGCGCGTGCGGCGCGAGCTCGTGCGGAGCTGCTGACGGAGGGCGTCGGACATGGGGGTCACCTCGCGAAGAGGGAACGGAGCCAGGAGAGGAACGACGGCCGCGAGCTCGCGGCCGTCTCGGAGAGGACGGCCGGCTCGGAGAGGCATCGTGCCGTCGGGCCCGGTCACGTCGAAGCCGTCCCGGTTCACCTCCCGGTAGTGGGGCAGGTGCGAGAACTGGTCGGGGCCGGGCTTGTAGCTCGCGACGACCCGGATGATGCAGTTGCCGGCCACCCGCTGGAGCATGAGGGGGCCCCCGGTGAGCGCCGCGCCCTCCTCCACCCGGAGCTCGATGGTCTTCCCCTGCGTCGGGCCGATGAGCCGGCGCGGGCCGTTCGCCTTCTGCCGGTTCGGCGTCACGAAGAGGCGCACCCGGAAGGTCTTGGCGCCCGACCTCGCCGACCTCACCGCGGAGTTCCGCGGCGAGCGATGAGCGTCGCGTGGCGCGCGCCCTTCGCGGCCTCCGCCGGCTTCTCAGGCTTCTCGGGCGCGGCCTCCGCCGGCTTCTCGGGCTTCCCGGGCTCCACGGACGGGAGCTTGCCCAGCGCCCGGGGCGTCTGGAAGTGACCGGGTGTGCCTTCGAGTGCCGCGGACTGCGCCGGAGTGACCTGGACGGACCCCGGGGCCGTCGCCGTCGCCGTCGGCGTCGAGGTCCGTACCGTCTGGAAGTGGGTCCGCTCCGGGCGCGTCGTCGCGCGACGGCTACCCGGTCAGCGCGGGAGGGTCCGGGTCGCGCTTGACCGCGACGGCTTCCTTGTCACGCGGCCGGCGCCACGCGCTCGACCGTGAAGCCCGGGATGCCGTCGAAGTCCCCGTCGGCCGTCACGATGACCGACGCGCCGTAGACCGCTCCGCAGCCCACGACCGCCGCGTCGGCGGGCGAGAGGCGCCTACCGGCGCGCGCCGCGTGCCGCGCGGCCCTGGCCCCGAGCCGCGCCGCTCGCACGTCCAGGCTCACGGTTCCGAGCGTACTCACGACGCCTTCGAACCAGGCGCGCCAGCGGGCCGGGACGCGCGGCGCGGATCGGTACTCGAGGACCGCGATGGTCGGCACGACCACCGAGCCCGGCGTCGCGCGCAGCGCGCTCCCTACCGCGTCGAGCGCGCTCCTGCTCCCCCGCTGGGCGGCGATGAACACCGACGCGTCGAAGACGCGGGCGGGCCTCACGGCGCGTCGCTCGCGTCGTCCGGGTCGAGCTCCTCGAGCTGCCGCAAGAGCCGCTCGGCCGCCTTGTCCCGCTCGGCCGCCTCCACGGCGAGAGACCGGAGGAGCGCGCCGGTGGTGAGGCCGCGCCTCTTCGCCGCCGCGTCCACCTTGCGCCTGGTCTCGGGGTCCATCCGGACCGTTAGCGCCCCGCTGGCTTCCTTCTTTGCACGTCTCATGCGTTACAGCGTAATGCCCCGGGCGGGCTCCCGCAACCCCCCGGGGCGCCCGCGCCCTGCGCCAAAACCGACCCCTTCCGACGCGCCCCGAGACGACCGCGCCGGCCCCCGTGACGACAGGGGCCGGCGCCAGAACTTCGGAGGGGGGGTTTTGGCGCGGGTTACGCCGCGGCCGGGTCCTCCGACCGCCCCTCGCCCGGGTTCGCGCGCAGGTCAGGATTCGTGCCACGGATTCTCTCCTCGCTCCCGGTGCCACGGCACCGGGGGCAGTTGCCGCGCCGGCAGGGCGCGAGCGGTTCGGTTACGGCGCGCACGACCTGGGCGACGGCCGCCCCGCCCGCGAGGAGCAGGATGACCGTCCACACGGGATGCGCGTACACGGACTCGATGAGCGTCACGGCGCCGTCTCCTGCCACCACCCGCACCGTTCGCAGCGGAGCCACCCGGGGCGCGCTGGACGCCATCGGTGCGGGTCCAGGTAGCGCCCGGCCCGGTCCCGGAGGAGCTTTCCGGTCACCGCGTCCCGTGGCGGTGCGCAGGGGGCCGCCCGGAAGGGTCCGGGACGCTCCCCCGGCAGGAACGCGGCGAGCGGCCGCGGTGGTCCTCCTCGCGCGCTCACCGGACCGGCCTCCGGGCGCGCAGCTCGCGCAGCTCGGCCGCGAGCACCTGCGCGCCGGCTCCGTCGCTCCGCCTCTTGCATGTCGCCCGGCGCCGGTTCGGCGGCCGTTCGGTCGCGAGCATCGCCCTGCACCACCAGGCGCAGCACGCGCCGACGACGGCGCCCGCCGCGAGGGCGAGCGCGTGCGTCAGGGCCGCCGTCACGGCGTCACCTTCCGGTACCGGTAGAGGCCGCCGTCCCCGCGCACCTCCACGGTCAGGGGCGGGCCGCCGTCCTCGCCGCGGCGCAGCTCGTGGAGGCGCGCCCCGTAGCGCCACCCGACGAGGCGCCGCAGCTCCTCGGCCGTGTGCCACCGGCCGTCGTCCAGGAGGAGCCGGAGCGCGGCACGCCGGCTCGGGGCGAGGCGACGCCACGTCACGTCCGCGACGGGCTCCTCTCCCGGCCCGGCCGCCGTCGCCCCGTGGACGAGCGCGTGCGCCTTCGCCCGGAGCGCGGGCGGAAGGTCTGCGCAGGCGGGGCAGCCCACCGCCGCGGCCTGCGTCGGCCCCTCCTCCGCGGGCCTTGACTGCGCCCCCGGCTCCGTGGTCTCTACCGCCCCCGGAAGACGGTTCGGCTTCCTAGTCCCCCAGCAGAAAGCAGGCCGCGAGCGTTGACTGCCGCAAGGCTCGCGGGTAGAGAAGCGGAGGTTCGTGGCCCCTTAGTCTAGTGGTTAGGACGTCGGCCTCTCACGCCGAAAGCATGGGTTCAAGTCCCGTAGGGGTCACCATCTCGCCCCGCCTCCCTCGTCCGGGAGGCGGGGCATTCTTCTTCCTACTGGCCCTCGGACGCCCGGTAGCCGATCCGGACGGCGCCCCAGTGCCTGCCCTTCAGGAAGATCGGGACGGAGAGGTCGGCCATGATCTCGCCCGTGTCCCGCAGGTAGCGCTGGATGAGGAAGGGGGCCTGGCTCTGCGCCGCGGCGAGGCCGGTCCGGTCGTTGAAGATCCGCTTCGTCCGGTTGTTCACGAGGTCCGCCGCGAGGTTCCCGGTGAGGGGCTGGGAGTAGCGGACGTTGTGGGTCGGCAGGTAGCCGTTCTTGTCCACCATCACCGTGTACACGATGGAGGCGGAGCGCCCGAGGATGTTCTCCTGGATGGCGACGACGTCGCGGTCGGAGAGACCGTCGTAGTCCGTGGTGAACTTCGGCGGATCGGTCTTCGGGATCGGGTAGTAGAGGAAGGAGAAGAGCTTCTCCGGCGTGACCTCCTTCTCGGCGAGCCACTTCTCCAGGGTGGCGGTGCACCGGCGCGCGAACTCGTTGCCGAGCGCGAGCATGTCCCTCTCCTGCTGGCTGAGGCTCTCGAGGGGGACGGTGCCGCCGACCTTGGTCGTCTGGGCGCGCGGGACCGCCGGCAGGAGCAGGGCGGCGAGGGCGAGGGGGGCGAGGATCCGGGCGTGACGGTTCATGGCGTTCTCCTCGTCGTTCCTAGTGGCCGAGGCGGGCGAGGGCGGCCTTCATGCTCGCCCGGAGCCGGTCGATGGTCTTCGTGAGGCGGCCGATCTCGTCCTCGAGGTCCGTCTTGATCGGCGTGTCGAGGTCCTCGCCCAGCCCGACCTTCTTCGCCGCCTCGGTGAGGGCGACGACGGGGCGCATCGACTGGCGGACGATGACGTAGAGGGCGCCGAGCGTGACGAGCGTGAAACCGCCGAAGATGAGGGAGAGGAGGGCGAAGAGGTCCCACTGGCGCTTCTGGACCCGGTCCATGGACACGCCGATCCGGAAGCCGCCCCAGTGCTTCCCCTTCACGAAGATCGGCGAGGAGACGTCCCACAGCTTCTCGCCGGTGTCCCGCTCGTAGACCTGGACGAGGACGGGCTCCTGGTTCTTCGCGGCGACGATCCCCACGGGATCGTTGAACAGCCGCTTCGTGCGGTTCCCGGCGAGGTCCTTCGCGGGATCGCCGGTGACCGGCTTCTGGAACCGGGTGTTGTGGGTGGGGAGGTAGCCGTTCTCGTCCACGCCGACCGCGAAGAGGAAGTCGGGGTGCTCGAGGAACTTGTCCTGGAAGACGAGCACCCCGCGGTCGGTGAGGGCGTCGTACCTCGTGTGGAACTTCTTGAGGTCGCCGAAGTCGTATCCGCGGATCTCCTGGTACTTCCGGTCGAAGACGTCGGTCACCGTGACGAGGCCGCCGTCGATGGCGTTGTCGAGGAAGTCGCCGTACTGGCGGGCGCCGATCGTGGCGGCCACCTTCGACTTCTCCAGGGTGAGCTCCTCCATGAGCCTCGTCTGGTTGTAGACGAGGACGGCGGCGGCGACGGCGGTGAAGAGGACGACGACCACGGCGAGCTTCAGCGCGATCTTCGCGCCGAGGCTCTCGCGGACGGACTGGGCGATCGGCATGCGTGCGACTCCGGGGGCGGGAGGGGATGATCCGGGTCAGGCGGCGTGGGTCAGGCGCGGATGGCCTTCTGGAACTTCCTGCGGTCGGCGGGGTTCTCGATCTGTCCGGCGAGGTCCTCGATGAGCGCGTTCGCCATGGACAGGGCGAAGGGCGCCTCGGGAGAGACGCGCCGGACGCCCTCCTCGACGAAGACCTTGGACATGGGCCCGACGAACTGGGCGAGCTCCTTCGCGCAGCGCGCGAGGAACGCGCCCGAGGCCGGGTCGGTGGCCTGGACGCGGGAGAGGCCCACGCTGGAGGAGCCGGACCAGCTCGTCCCGGAATGGGCGAGGCCGGGCCGGGAGTCGGAGAGGGGCCGCGAGTCGGAGAGCGGGCCCGAGCCGGAGAGGGGGGCGGGCGTCCCGACGAGGGAGGAGGCCGACGCTCCGGACTGGAGCTTCTTCAGCTTCCCGGCGGCCACGCGGATCGCGACCGTCGCGAACGACGGGTTCAGCGTTCCGTCGGCGATCACGGCGAGGACCTGCGTGCGATCGGCCGCGGTCCCGATCTTGCGGAGGACGAGCTTCCCGTCCTGGTACTGGGCCGTGATCGTGTCCCAGTCCTCCTGCTGGAGCTGGATCGCGTCGAGGGACTTCACCATGTCGGCCGCGAACTGCTCGCAGAGGGCCCGATCGTAGATCGCGCGCCCGGTGTGGCCGAGGAGCTGTCCGGCGCTGTCGAAGACGAGGGCGGCGTTCACGCCGCCGAGGTCCATGAGGGAGTGCAGGATCGGTTCCATTCCGGTCTCCTCATCCCCTGGAGCCGTCGAGCGCCCGCTCGACGGCGGTGAGCGCGGCCGCCGGGTCGACGGACGCGGCGACGACGGAGCCTCCCCGGAGCAGGATGACCGTGGCCCGGCGCTCCCCGGAGAGCGAGATCCGCCCCAGGGGCCCGAGCCCGAGCCTGTCGCCTGCCTCCGCGAGGTTCGTGGAGAGGAAGCCGGCCACCGCCGCCACCGCCTCTCCGTCCGCCTCGCGCACCGCGTCGAAGAACCCCCCAGAGAGGTCTCCGAGCACGGCGCTCGCCACGTTCGGGATCCTCGAGATGTGCGTCAGATCAGCCATGGGACCTCTCCGAGTGAGGTAAGCATCGCCTCACGCTCCGCTCCATTTCAACTTCCTGTCCTCGACACACGCGGGAAAGGTGGGAGTCCGGCCCCGCGGCGGCAGACGTCGAGGACGTCGGCCACCTCCGGCGGAGGCCAGGAGGCGGGACGGCGCGGGAGCGAGCCCGGCTCGCCGTCCGCCCAGCGCGCCTGATCCGAGGCCGTCCACGCGTGCCAGGTGCCGAGCATCCGGCGCTTCTCGGCCGCGGCGAGCACGAGCATGTTCTCCGCCACGCAGTCGATCCGCTCGATCGCCCCCTGGGTGCGCAGGGCGAGGAGGAGGAGCGCGTCGGGCGAGAGGAGGATCGGGGGGGCGCGGGAGGCGAGCGTCGCCGCGATCCAGCCCCGCACGTAGGGGCCGATCTGCTCCGCCGAGAGGGGCGGGACCGGGATCTCCTCGAGGGGCCCCGCCTCGTCGAGGCCGGCGCGCTGGAGGGCCCCCGAGAGGCCGGCGGGCCCGGCGACGAGGAGGTGGAAGGCCCGGGACCACCGCGTGGCCTCGACGAGCCGGACGAGCCCGGCCGCCGCCGCGTGGGAGACGACCCCGTCGAGCAGGACGAGCGAGGCATGCCCCCACCGCTGGCGCTCCTCGCCCATCCGGGCGATGAACGCGTCGAGCCCCGCCTCCTCCGCCGGCTCCTCGGGGACCCCCGCGGCCGCGCAGAGTCGCTGGAGGAGCGTCCTGCCGCCCGGGTCGCGTCCCGTCCCGAGCTCCACGACGAGGCGCTGCGCGCCGAGCTCGTTCGCGATGCGGCGGCAGAGGGTGGAGTGGCCGCTCTCCGCGCCCCCGGTGATCGCGAGGGCGGTCCCGCCGTCCTCCCCGAGGAGCCCGGCGACGCGCGCCCGGATCGAGGAGACCGGGCCGTCGCCGATCGCGGCGCCCGGGGGGACGACGCCGGAGAAGGGGCGGTGGACGAAGCCGAGCGCCTCGCGGAGCAGGTCGGGCGCGACGGGGAGCCCGGGGGCGGCCGCGGAGGGCGGCGGCTCCATTCGGCGCGTCGTCCAGGACCGCCGCGGCGAGCGCCGCGTGGTCGGCGACCGCGACATCGGCGACGCCGGGAAGCTCGGCGCAGCTGGCGGCGAAGCGAGGGAGAGGCTCGGCCGCCGTGACGGCGTACCCGCGCTCGAGCAGCGCCTTCACCTCTCTGCCAGCCCCGGCCGCGGTCACGAGCACGGAGCCACCCGGCGGCAGTTCGGCGCCGTCGTACCACGGTCCCTCCCACCGGTGCAGGCCGGCCGACGCCTTGTAGCTCCCGGGTGCGAGGTCGTAGCGGCGGAGGGCCAGGGCGTCCAGCTCGTCGTTCGACAGCGCTTCGCCGAGCAGGCCGGTCGCTGCGGACTGGAGCGCGCCGCGCATCCGTTGCAGGCCGCGGTCGATGCGGGAGCCGGTGACCGCCGTCGTCATCAGGGCCTCTGCGCCCCTTCCCAGTGGAGAGCGCCCGTCCATGCCCGTCATCGTCTCCGCGTTCGGGGAAGGAGTCCGCCGGGTTCCCTTGCCGGCGGCGCGGCGGCCACCGCACGATCCTCCGTCGCGCCGCGGGGGCAGGCGCCGCAGAAGCCCGGCGGCGCGGCCGATGCCTCTTCGGGTCGCGCCTGCTTGGCTCGCGCCTGGCCGGCTTGTGCCGGGTCGATTCACAGGTCGAGCGCGCTCTGCAGGTCGCGGGCGTGCTCCTCTTCGATGATGAGGATGTCCTCGAGGGCTCGCCGCAGCCCGTACTCCTGGAGCATCTCGGCCTGGGCGATGCGCTCCCGGTAACGGGCGATGGCGTCGAGCTCGCCTTCGAGGTCCTGCTCCAGCATGGTCTTCGAGTCGGGAGAGATGTGGATGTCGGCGACGTCCACCGCCGGCGCGCCGCCGAGGAAGTCGATCTGGTCCGACAGGGTGATGGCGTGCTGGTGCTCCTCGTTGGAGTGCACCGTGAGCTCGGCGGCGATGGCGTCGTACTGCGGCCCGGTGATCACCGAGGCGTGCTGGACGTACTGGATCAGGGCCGAGTACTCCTTGGCGAGGTCCTGGTTGAGCAGGCCGATGAGCTGCTCCTTCGTCACCTTTCGGGGCGCCCGGGGTGCGGTCGCGCGGGTCGCCACCGCCGGCGCCGCCTTCTTCGCGGCCTTCTTCGCGGGTTGCTTCGCCACGGTGTCTCCTTTCGTGTGGTCGCTGGTCCGCCCGCCCTCGAGCGCGGCGCTTCGCATCAGACTACCGCACGGCAACGGCCGCGTGAGCGGGAGCTCGCCGGGGAGCCCGTGCGGCGCGGGGAACGCGGCGGCGGGCGTCAGCCGGCGGCGAGGTCGGCGAGCTGGTCCGCCGCCGCCACGATCCGTGCGCGCGC
>JBBIPT010000091.1:0-13926 GCA_037442705.1 Anaeromyxobacter sp. | reverse complement strand
GGCGATCCCCGAGGCGAGCCGCCCCGCGGTGGCGAGCCGCTCGGAGCGGGCGAGCGCCTCGCCCGCCCGCTCGAGCTCGGCCACCTTCTCCGCGAGCCTCCGGCGCTCCTCCACGAGCGCCGCCGCAGCCCGCTCGAAGGCGACCGCCGCGCGGGAGAGGCCGTGGCCCGCTCCGCCTCCGGCCGGCTCGAGGAAGGGGAGGTCGCCCGCGGCCCCCTCCCCGAGCGACTCCGCCGCCGCGAGGAGCCGGTCCATCGGCCGGCCCACCGAGCGCACGAGGAGGACCCCGCCGAGGAGCGCCACCGCCGCCCCCGCCCCCACTGCGAGGGCGACCACCACGGCGGGCGAGAGGGGCCCCGCGGCGGCGAGGGGGAGGCCGGCGCCGACGACGAGGGCCGCCGCGGCCGCGCCGAGCGCGACCGCGTCGAGGACGAGCACGAGCCTCACCTGGCCTGCGCGCACGGAGAGGAGCCTACCGGAAGAACTCGAGGGCGGGGACGACGGCGGCGATGGAGCCCGAGAGGAAGAGCCACTCGAGGGAGGCGAGGACGAGGAAGGGGCCGAAGGGGACGGAGTTCCTCGGCGGGACCCAGTCCTCCTCGTCGCCGCCGCCGGATGGGGGCGCGGCGCCGGGAGGAGGGCCGGGCTGCGCGCGGCCGAGGAGGAGGAGGGCGATCCCCACGACGCTCCCCTGGATCGAGGCGAGGAGGACGATGGGGAGGAGCGCCCCCGCCCCCTGGAAGGCGCCGAGCCCGGCGAGGAGCCAGACGTCGCCGAACCCCATCGCCTCCCGCTTCGCGACCGCCTTCCCGATCCAGGCGACGGCGGCGAAGGCGGCGAAGCCGATCGCCGCGCCCGCCGCCGAGGCCCGCAGGGTGGGGGCGGCGGAGATCCCCACGGCGGAGGCGAGGAGCCCGCCGCCGAGGAGCGGCCAGGTGAGGGCGTGGGGGAGGAGCCAGGTCGCGAGGTCGATGAAGGCGAGGGCGAGGAGGACCGCGACGAACGCGAACTCCGCCGCGGCGGGCGCCGAGACGCCGTGGCGGTGCCAGGCGAGGAAGGCCGCCCCCGCGCCGAGGAGCTCCACCGCCACGTACCTTGGGGAGATCCGCGTGCCGCAGCCGCGGCACCGGCCGCGGAGGAGCACCCAGGAGAGGACGGGGAGGTTGTCGTACCAGGCGATCGCCTTCCCGCACCGCGGGCAGCGGGAGCGGGGGCGGACGATCGACTCGCCCGCGGGGACGCGGGCGATGACGACGTTGAGGAAGCTCCCCACCGCGGCCCCGACGAGGAGGACCCAGGCGGCGAGGGCGATCGTGAGCGTGTCGATCGGCACGGCCCCCAATGTCTCCGCTCGCCCCGAGCTTGTCGAGAGGGGCGCCCGTTTGCCCGAGTCCCCAACGTTCGTGGTTCGACAGGCTCACCACGAACGGAAGGAGGGGGATCCGTTCGCCCTGAGCCTGTCGAAGGGCGAACGCGCGAGTGACTCCGTCAGCCCGCCGCCGAGGACGGCCCCTCCCCCGCCCCGAGCCGGCGGAGGAAGAAGTCCTCTAGGGTCTCCCGGTGCGAGGTGAGCGCGACCACCCTGCCGCCCGCCGCGGCGACCGCGCGGACGGCGGCGTCCGCCGCCGCCTCCGCCTCGAACGCGAAGGTGCTCCGCTCGGCCTCCCGCGCCACGAGGGAGCCGCCGTCGAACGGCCCCTCGGCGCCCGGGCCGGCGAAGGTGGCCTCGACGCTCTTCACCCGCGCGGAGAGGAGCGTCCCGAGCTTCCCGACGTCCCGGAGCTTCCCGCCGATGATCACCCCGACGCGGTCGCAGAGGGTCTCCACGTCCGGGAGGATGTGGGTGGAGAAGAAGACGGTCTTCCCGCGCCGCTTCAGCTCCAGGATGATGTCGCGCATCTCCTTGCGCCCCACCGGATCGAGGCCGCTCATCGGCTCGTCGAGCACGACGAAGGCCGGGTCGGCGACGAGGGCCTGGGCGATCCCGAGCCGCTGCTGCATCCCCTTCGAGTACTTCCGGATCTGCCGGTCCGCCGCGGCGGAGAGGCCGACGAGGTCGAGGAGCTCGCCGCAGCGACGCTCGAGCTCCGCGGACGGGACCTCGGAGAGGCGCGCGTAGAAGCGGAGGGCCTCGGCGCCGGTGAGGAAGTCGTAGGTGGCCGGGTTCTCGGCGAGGTAGCCGATCCGGGCCTTGGAGCGCTTCGAGGGGATGGGGGCGTCGAAGATGAAGGCCTTCCCGCGGGTCGGGAAGATGAGCCCCATGAGCATCTTGATCGTCGTCGTCTTCCCGGCACCGTTCGGCCCCACGAAGCCGAAGATCTCCCCCTCCTCCACCGCGAGCGTGAGGTCGTCCACGGCCCGGACCTGCCGGCGCCGCACGCCGACCTCGAACACCTTCGTGAGCCCCTCGGTCCGGAGGATCATGCGGGCCGCATCATGGGCGGGGCTCGCCGCATCGTCAACGGAACCCGGTCACCCCAGCGGGGCAGCCCCCGGGGGCCGGGCTGACGAAAAACGTCACCCCCGGCTACCCACTGACGGAACCGGTACATGACACCGGGCTCGGGGAAGCCCTTGATGTCCGGGGACTTGGCGGCGGGCCACGCCTGGCACCGTTCGTGCTCAACGAGCCTCCCGTCCGGGAACGGTTGTCGTCGCCCGGCGGAAAAACCCGGCGGGGCGCCGCAACGAGACGACCCGGCCTTCACGGAGGATCCATGAAGAAGATTGCCAAGGGCTTCACCCTCATCGAGCTCATGATCGTCGTCGCCATCATCGGCATTCTCGCCGCGATCGCGATCCCGAACTTCATGAAGTACCAGCTCCGCGCGAAGTACGGCGAGCTGCCGACGAACGTCAACGGCTGGTTCAAGGCCGAGGAGTCGCTCCGCCAGGCCGAGCGGACCATCCCGGTCGCCGCGGGCGGCGACGGGACGACGACGGGACAGTACTTCGTCTTCGGCGCCGCGGTCGTCCTGCCGAACGGCTGCCTGATCACCTTGAACCCGACCTCCAAGAAGGCCTGGACGGCCGCCGACCTCGCCGCGTCCAACGCGATCGACTGGGTCGTCGAGGGCTCGACCTACGCCTGCTACCAGGGCGCGGTCGCCGGCGGCACGGTCGCCGGGTACGGCACCGCGCTCACGCTCGAGGCCTCCGCCGACATCGACGGCGACGGCACCGGCGTCGCGACTGTCCTCTTCAAGCCCATCCTCGATCCGGCTGGTGCCGCCCCCACCCTTCCCTCCCCCGCCTCGCCCGCTGGCATCACCTTCCCCGCGACCGGACCGTGGAGCACCGTCCTCCGCTACGAGATCGGCGGCGGCCTGAACGACAACGTCTTCTAGTCCAGGGACTGCGTCGGCTGTACCATCGGGGCTGCCCGGGCGACCGGGCGGCCCCGCTCTCTTTCCCGAGATGTCCCTTCTCTTCCTCGCCCGCGCCGCCGTCGCCCTCGCCCTCGTCGCCCTCGCGGGCGCCGCCGCGAGCCGGCTGCCCGTCCCGGAGGAGCGGCCCTACGACGTCGCGGTCGTCCCGACGCCCGGGACCCTCCGCTGGCTCCTCCCCTCCCACCCGACCCTCGCCGCGAACCTCTACTGGCTCCGGACGGTCCAGTACATCGGCGAGCAGCGGACCGAGCGGCGGGGATGGGCGAAGCTCCTCCCCCTCGCCGAGCTCGTCACCGACCTCGATCCGAAGCACGGCTACGCCTACCAGGTCACCGGGACGATCCTCTCCGCGGTGGGGCGGATCGACGAGTCGAACCGGATCCTGGAGAAGGGGATCCGGAACGTCCCCGACCGCTACATCCTCCCCTACCACCGGGCCTTCAACGCCTTCTACTACCAGGGCGACTTCGCGGCGGCGGGGCGCTACGCGGAGCTCGCCGCGCGGACCCCCGGCGCGCCCGAGCACCTCCGCCAGAACGTCCTCGCCTACTACGTGAAGGGGAGCCGCGCCGACCTCGCCGTCCGCTACCTCGAGGACGCCTGGCGTGCCGCGATCGACGACGAGAGCCGGAAGGCGATCGAGGAGCAGCTCGCCCAGGCCCGGGTCGAGCAGGCGGCGGCGATCGTGGACGAGGCGGTCCAGCGCTGGAAGGCGGCCTACGGGCTGCCGCCGGTCACCCCGCACTCCCTCGTCCACGAGGGGCTCCTCCCTCGCCTCCCGGACGACCCGGCCGGAGGCGAGTGGATCCTCGACGCCGACGGGCGCGCCCGGTCCACCGCCCACGAGCGCCGGATCGGCCGCGCGCCGCACCCCTCCGAGCTGCCCCGCGAGCCGGGGCTCCAGACCACGCGCCTCGGGAGCACGCGATGAAGATCCTCCACGTCTCCCTCGTGACCTTCCGCGAGGTCCTCCGCCGCAAGGTGCAGGTGAGCCTCGTCGTCTTCGGCTCCTTCCTCATCCTCGCGAGCTTCCTCGTCTCCCAGCTCACGATCGGCCACCAGCACCGGATCCTCGCCGACCTCGGCCTCTCGGCGATGTCGCTCATCGGCTGCCTCCTCGCGGTCTTCGTCGGGGCGACCCTCGTCGCGGGCGACGTGGAGCGGCGCGTCCTCTACCCGATCCTCGCGAAGCCGGTCTCCCGGACGGAGTACCTGCTCGGCCGGTACGGCGGCCTCGCCCTCGTCCTCCTCGGGAACGTCGCGATCATGGGGATGGTCCTCGCGGCCGTCCTCGTGGTGGAGGCGAGGGACCTCTCCCCGGTGGACGTCCCCCTCCTCGCCGCCTTCGGGATGCTCGCCGTCCAGTTCCTCGTCGTCGCGGCGGTGGCGATCCTCTTCTCCTCCGTCACGTCGAGCACGCTCGCGGCGATCCTCGGGCTCTCGCTCGTCCTCGCGGGCCACATGACGAACGAGATGCGGGCGCTCTGGCAGGACGAGGGCTCGCGCTGGCTCGCGAAGGCGATCTGGTACGCGGTGCCGAACCTCGGCGCCCTCTCGCTCAACGAGGCGGTGATCTACCGGACGGCGGTCCCGGAGGCGGCCTGGGGCGCCGCCCTGTACGCGGTGCTCTACGCGGCGGCGGCGCTCGCGATCGCGTCGGTCGGCTTCGAGCGGCGGGACATGCGCTGACGACGATGGCGGTGATCACTCGGACCGGGCCTCGACGTTCGCCCTTCGACGGGCTCGGGGCGAGAAGCTGCGTGCAACCCGCTCGCGCGCAAGTCCGTTCGTGGTGAGCCTGTCGAACCACGAACGGTCCGGATCGACGAAGGCGGGCGCCGCCGTGGCCGCGCGACGGGGTGCGCCCCCGCCCACATGCAAACTTTGACCGGCCCGACGTCCGGTGCAGGATCCGAGGACGGAAGGCCCGGATCGGGGCCAGTGATCCCGCGCCCTTGCGCGGACCGGCTCCGGCAACCCGCTTGCTAGGAGACCGGGGAGGAGAACGCATGCGACGCCAGCGCGGCTTCACCCTCATCGAGATGGCCCTCGTGATCGCCCTCGTCGCCATCGTGGCCGTGGCCGGCTACGTGACGATGCGGGCGGCGCGGCGGAACGCGGCGGTGGGCGGGATCTCCTTCGAGCTCGTGGTCCAGCTCCAGGGGCTCCGGACGAAGGCCCTCGCGGAGCAGCGGGACCACCTCGCCGTCCTCCACGCCGGCGACGGCGGCGGCTGCTCCCTCGTCCGCCGGGCCGGCTGCGTCCGGCTCTTCGTCCTCGCGGCGCCCCAGCCGGCCTGGACCCTCGGGGCCTTCGATCCCGCGGTGCCCGGGAACCAGACCGGGGAGCTCGTGGACACCCTCGTCTTCCCCCAGGGCGTCCTCCTCGATCCGGCCGCCGCGGGGATGACCGGGCGTCCCCCCTTCGGGAACGTCCGGGCCTGGGACGCGGACCTCACCGGAGCCTGCGCCGGCTTCCGCTGCGTCGCCGTCCGGTTCGCCGCCGACGGCGCGGTCCGGGGCGAGAAGCCGGACGGGGCGCGGGTGACGAAGGCGGGCCACATCCTCGCCCTCCAGACCGACCTCCAGGCCGAGACGCGCGGCGCCGAGCGGCGCGCGGTCCTCGTCTCGTTCCCCTCGGGGATCGTGAAGTCCTACACCTACTAGCGGGAGCCTCCATGCACGCGCACGCGAACCGCCGCAGGCCCGAGCGAGGGGTGACGCTCCTCGAGGCGGTGATCTCCCTCGCCCTCCTCCTCGTCGGGATCGTGGGGATGATGCACCTGCAGATCGTCGGCGTGACGGCCGACGCCGGGGCGCGCGCCCAGACCCGGGCGTTCCAGCTCGCCCGGGAGCTCGTCACCGGGATCGAGAAGCTCGATCCGGCCGACCCGCTCGTCGCGTCTCACCACTCGGGCGCCAGCCCCCCGCCCGCCTTCGGGCGCCTCCTCCTCCCCGACGGGACGGTCGCGACCTCCGGGTACACCCCGTGGGACGACGCGAAGCCCATCGCCGGCGTGACGACGGACGCCGCGCTCCTCGCCCGGGAGGGGGCGGACCCGGGGGACGCCACCCGGCCGCTCTTCCAGCGCCGCTGGTCGGTCTGGCAGGCGGAGACGGCCGCCGCCACCGGGGGGGTGAACCTCGTCGCCGTCTCGGTGACCTACCGGGAGAAGGCCCTCCCCGGGATCCGGGAGGTCGTCCTCCTCACCCACGTCTCGAACCAGGGGCTCTCCGGCGCCTTCGTGAGCGCCTACAGGTGAACGCCATGAGGACTCCCCGGCACGGCTTCACCCTCCTCGAGATCATGCTCGCGCTCGGCGTGAGCGCGATCGCCCTCGTCGCGGCGATCACCGCGGCGAACGCCCAGCAGCGCGCCTTCTACAACGGCCAGAAGGGGCGGGCGGCGATGAACTCCGCCCGGTCGGCCCTGCTCTTCCTCGAGCGGACGGTCCCGTTGGCCGGGTTCGGGATGGACGCCCCGCTCGCCCTCGACCTCGGCTGGTACGTCCCGGCGACCTGCCCCGGCACGATGGCCCCCTGCACCCCGGACAAGACGAACGACGCGGACGAGCTCACCTTCTACGCGAGGGACGGGCGCTACTGGGTTCCGGAGAACGACAACGCGGGAGAGCCGCGGGGACAGGGATGGCACGTCGGCGCGATCACCGCCGGCGACGTCGTCGTGAAGGCGCGCCCCGGAGACATGTTCCGGCGGGGGCAGGTGCTCCAGCTCGTCTGCCCCGGCCTGCCGCGGTACGCCTATTTCACGGTCCTCCGGACGGCCTCCATCCCGGACGTCACCGCGGGGGGGGCGGCGGGGAATCTCACGGTCCTCCTCGAGCCGGTCGTCGCCTCGAACCCCTTCCGGCGCCAGGACGTGGCCGCGGCCCTCTCCTGCCCCGACGCGAGGCTCTTCCGCATCGAGCGGTACCGGATCCACGTCCGGCCGGTGGACGTGGGCGGCGGGCGCCTCGATCCCTTCCTCGTCCTCGACACCGGAACGGACAACGACCTCGACGGCGACGTGGACGCGGACGACGAGGTCCTGCTCGCGGAGGGGATCGAGGCCTTCCAGGTCTCCTACGTCTTCGCCGCCCCGGCGATCCCCGAGGCGGGGATCCTCCCCGGCACGCCGGTCGCGATCCGGGCGGGCGTCCCGGCCGACACGACGCCCCAGGCCCTCACCCGGACCACCTTCCCGGGCGTCGTCACCGCGGGCCAGTTCGTGTACGCGCCGTCGAGCTTCTACGAGCCGACCCTCCTCCCGCCGCTCCCGCCCACCTCGCCGCGCCTCACGAACCACCAGGCGAACGTCCGCACGATCCGGTTCGCACTCGTCGCCCGCTCCCCGGAGCCCGACCCGGGAGCCTCGGCGAACCTCTCCTGGACGGCCGGCTCCCCGCTCTTCCGGATGAACCAGAACGCCCGCCCGGGCTGGGTCCCCGCGGACGGCGGCTACCAGCGGACGGTGGTCGAGACGAGCGTGAACCTCCCGAACATGACCGTCCGCGCGATGTCCTACTTCTAGGCGCACGGAGAGCCGACATGAAGAGCCCGATCCGGAAGACCCCCCGCGGCAGCACCCTCATCCTCGTCGTCGTGCTCCTCGCCGTCCTCGCGGCGATCGGCGTCGCGGCCGTATCGCTCGGCTCGCAGGAGCGGACGAACGCCGCCGCGAAGGGGAAGCGGGACGCCGTCTCCGCCTGCGCGCACGCCGCCCGGATGGCCCTCTGGGCCGAGATCGGGAAGCACAGCTCCGGGTTCCTGTCGAGCGTGGACCCTGTGAGCGACATCGTCCTCGCCGACGGCACGAGCCTCCGCGCCCCCGCCCACTACACGAGCGCGGGCACCGACGGCGTCGCGGTGACCTCGCTCGTCCGCCGCTTCGTCGTGCCGCGGCAGGGCAAGGGGTCCACGCGGGACCTCACGAACCGGATGGACGCCCTCATGGACACGGGCAAGGGGACCGCCTACGGCGTCGTCGCCCGCTGCAGGGACCCGAAGGGACGCGAGGTCGAGGTCGAGTTCACGACCGCCCTCACCTTCTAGAGCACCGGAGACCGCCATGACCGCCCAGAAGACCGCCCTCCGCTCCCTCGCCGTCGCGACCGCCGCCGCCCTCCTCCTCTCCGCGGGCGAGGCCCGCGCGCAGGCCTGCGCGAACCCGGCCGCCCGGGACCTCCTCGGCGCCTCCTTCCTCGACACGGCGCTCAACCCGCCGGTGGGCGAGGACCTCGAGTTCCTCTACAAGGACGCCGGCTTCCCGAACATCATGGTCCTCTTCGACTCCTCGGGGTCGATGCAGCTCCTCCCGCCCGACGGCCCGGGCCGGATCGGTGGGACCGCGCCGTCGCTCCCGCCCGGGTTCCTCCTCACGAACCGGACGAACGGCACCCAGCAGACGAACGCCGCCGCCGCGCCCCGCGTCGTGGGGTGCGGCATCGACCCGATCTCGGCCGCCACGCCCGGGTTCATGACCTCCGACACGTTCATGGGCGTCTCCCAGCGCCGGTTCTACCCGCCTTGCGGCACGGCGGTGAACCCCGCCCTCGTCGGGGCCACCTACCAGGGGCACGGGACGGACTACGCCCAGCAGATGACCGTCTGCCCCTACTTCACGTCCTCCAACAACCAGGCGACCGGCGCGCCCGGCTACGACCCCGACTTCTTCGGCGGGTCCTCCACCGCCACGACCTCCGGCGGCAACCCCGTCTTCTTCGGCCGCGACCTCGTCTTCCACGACTCGGCGCTCGCGGGCACGTACGCCTGGTCGAACTCGCTCGCCTTCAACCACGATTTCGGCGACGGCTGGACCGACACCGCCGTCTACCCGTGGAAGAACGCCACCAACTCGAACGGCTCCATCGCCCAGTTCTGCAACAGGCAGGGGGCGACCCTCCAGGGCGCCCTCACGCGCGAGTCGATCTGCAACACCTGCCTCCAGACGGCCGGCTGGTACTACGACGGCATCCTCATCGACGAGGGGGGCTACGGCGGCCGGTACCCGAGCCTCTGGTACACCGGGAACTACCTCACCTTCTTCCCGCCGAAGTTCCTCGCCGCCCGCAAGGTCGTGAAGGACATCATCGCCGTCCAGTCGCGGATCCGGATGGCGATGACGAAGTTCGACTCCACCGGGGCCACGCTCCTCAGGGACTTCAACCCGTCCTGCGGGATGCCGGACAACTCGAACTTCGACTCGAACCGAGCGGCCTACGTCTCCACCCTGAACAGCTCCACGAACCTCGACTTCGGCGGCGGCACCCCCCTCGCGCACGCCCTCTTCAACATCGGGCAGTACTACCGCTCGCCCGCGAACACCTGGTTCGGCGCCTCGCACACGAAGACGGGGATGACCTCGGCGTCGAACGCGAACCAGCTCTCGGTCTGCTTCGCCTGCCAGGTGAGCACCGTGATCGTCCTCACCGACGGCGTCCCGAACCTGAACGACGGGAACACCCTGCCGGCCGGAACGGTGACCCCGGCCCAGGTGAACGGCGGCTACGCCGGCGACCCGGCGACCGGCATCCGGGGGATCAACCTCGCCGCCGGGTGCAAGCACTGCAACGACTTCAGCGGCGCGCAGGACTACCTGAACAACCTCCCGCGCGTCGCCTGGTACCTCGCGAACCTCGATCTGCGCCGGAACAACGAGACGACGCTCGACTGCAAGTCGATGGGCGGCAAGCAGACGCTCCAGACCTACACGGTCGGCTTCGCGACCGGCCAGCTCCCGAACGCGAACACGGTGCTCCGGAACACCGCCCTCGCCGGGAACGGCCTCTTCGTCGGCGCGGAGGACCCGAGCGCGCTGAAGGACGGCATCAACTACATCCTCCAGGAGATCAGCAACCGCTCGACCTCCTTCTCCGTCGCCACGATCTCCACCCTCCAGACGACCTCGGGGCGCGCGGTGATCGTGCCGCGCTTCGACCCGAACAAGACCGCCCACTGGCGCGGCCACCTCTTCCGGTTCGACCTCTACAGCGAGTTCGTGAACTCGTGCATCCCGGACGGCCCCGGCGACTACGACTGCGACGGCAAGTGCGTGAGCACCTTCCTCGTGGACGACACGGGGAGCACCGCCAGCGTCCGCTTCGTCTCCGAGGACCCCGCCACGGGCGTCTTCGTCCAGAACGATCCGCCGAACGCCCCGCTCTGCGACCAGGCGCCCCTCTGCGCCGCGAAGGGCAGGCCCTGCGCGGTCCCCGGGAACGTGCTCGCCGTCCCGTTCTGGAACGCGGGCTACGAGCTCTCGCGATCGGACAAGCCCGATTCCACCTGGAAGGGGCGGACGGTCTGGACCGTGACCGACACGAACGGCGACGGCCGGATCGACGGCTCGGACGGCATGGTGCGGCTCGCCACGTCGACCGACACCGCCGCCAACGCGATCGTCCCCTACCTCGCCCTCGGCACGAGCGCGACCGGCCAGTCGGTCTGCGGCGACCTCGCGAACCTCCTCACCGGCGCGGGCGACTTCGTCCGGGCGGCGGCGGTGGCGGCCCCCGGCGCCGCGGGGAAGGTGGAGTGCGCGAAGACCCTCATCCGCTACCTCCTCGGCGCCGACGTCCTGAACTCGCTCGGCAAGCAGGCCCCCGACTGGCCCAGGGCCAACCCGGAGGACCTGCCCGACCGCGAGTACAAGCTCGGCGACATCTTCCACTCCTCGCCGGTCGTCGTGGACCCGCCCCTCCCCCGGGACGGGATCCTCTGCCCCGGAGGCTTCTCCAACCAGTGCATCTCCTCGCTCTGGGGCACCGCGACCCTCGACGGCGAGGCCGCCTACGACGCCTACTCGAAGAGCACCCACTACCAGAACCGCCGGAAGATCATCCTCGTCGGGGCGAACGACGGCCTCCTCCACGCCTTCAACGGCGGGGAGTGGAAGGCGAACCAGGACGACCCGTTCACGGACGCGGTGAAGGAGAACCTCCCCCCGTTCAACGGCCACTACTCTCGCGCCTGCAACTCGGCCGGGCCCGGCTGCTCGGACGGGGACCGGGCGAAGGAGCTCTGGGCCTTTCTCCCGCCGGACCTGATCTCGAAGCTCCCCCTCCTCATGGAATCTCGGCACCAGTACTTCGTGGACGGCACCGCGATGGTGCGAGACGTCTGGGTGGACGGCACCTCGAACAAGGTCGGCAGCGGCAACGTGAATGACCGGAAGGAGGGGGGCGAGTTCCACACGCTCGCGATCGTGGGCGAGCGGCGCGGCGGCACCCGCTACTTCGCCCTCGACGTGACCGACGCGACCGAGGTCGGCACGCAGCCCGCGTTCCGCTGGATCTACCCCCAGCCCGGAGACCGGCGCTCCCTCGAGTTCGGCGCCACCTACGACGACTACCTCCCCATCGGGCCGCCCATCGGGCCGGTCCGGATCGAGGCGGGGGTGGGGGCGTCCGCGGCGGCGTTCCCCGGCGTCACGCCGGAGATGGCCGTGGCGGGGGTGGCGGCGCCGGTGAAGTACCGGGAGAAGTGGGTCGCCTTCCTCTCCGGCGGCTACGACCCGCAGTACATCCGCGGCCGCGGCGTCTACATGGTGGACGTCTGGACGGGGCAGGAGGTCTTCGACTTCGCCTACCCGCGCAACCCGGCCTCCGTCCCCGCGGGCGATCCCCGGCTCCAGCTCCGGTACCCCGTCGCCGCCACGGTCGGCATGGTCCCCTGGGGCCTGAACGCGAAGCGCGCGAGCGGCGAGACGAACGGACGGTTCTTCGACACCGCGACCTTCGGCGACATGGGCGGGCAGCTCTGGGCGATCCGGTTCGCCACCCCGGCCAAGCTCGACACGAACGGCAAGGCGACGAACTGGTTCGGCGCCCGGATCTTCCAGATGGGCGGGGTGGGCGCCTGCAAGCTCTGCGGGAACCAGCCCTTCTTCTACATCACCGCGAACATGCCGCTCGCGACGAACATGGCCTACCGGGTCTTCGCCGGGACGGGCGACCGGGCGAACCTCCTCGACAGGAACGGAGGGACCTGCGGCCCGGACAACATCCGCGCCTGCGTCCTCCGGGGCTGCACGGTGACGATGAACGCCGCCGACAACTTCCTCGCATCGAAGGGGGCGGGCTCCGCCGCCTCCGCCCTCTCCCACTCGGCCTGCAGCGCGGGCACGATCGTGAACGGCCAGACGGACGGGGCCGTCGCCGCCTGCACGGTGGGCGGCAGGGCCCGGGTCCAGGTGACCGGGTGCCCCGGAGGCCTCTCCACGACGAGCGACTTCGAGCTCCTCTGCTCCGACAGGGCCGACGGCTACCGCTGCGTCCAGGTCCGGGAACTCCCCGGCGCGAAGCTCGCCATCTCCGACGCGACGAACCCCGTGAACATCGGGAACTGGTACATGTCGCTCCTCGTCTTCGAGGAGAGCGGGGCGCGCGTGATCTTCAACACGCTCGACGAGGCGAGGACCTACGACGCGGCGCGGCTCCAGATCACCCAGACCAACGCGACGACCCGGAGCGCGACCCCAGGCATCGTGCTCATGGCGGCGAGGAACGACAACCCGGCGACGCTCGCCACCGCGGACTCGAAGGGCTGGGCGATCTTCTACGATCACGGTCCCACCGCGACGATCGACAACCACCTCTTCAACGTCGCCTGGCAGGACGAGCGGACCTCCTCGGGCACCGCCGCGGGAGCGGACCTCATCACCTGGAACACGACCCAGCCGTCCCAGGGGGAAGTCCAGGCGGCGACGACCGGCGGGTGCCGGACGTCGAAGTGCACCGCCGAGGCCCGCCGCGTCTCCTACCACTACGCCGCGGAGCCGGAGACCGGCGCCCCGTACTTCCGCGACTCCTCGGGCAACCCCTACCGTTCCGTCGCGAGCTACCTCCTCGTCCCGACGCAGGCCGACCAGACCACGGTCTTCGTGAACCAGAAGGGGCAGGTCGCCGTCGGCCTCACCGCGGTGAACCCCGAGAAGGGGGCGACGAACGTCGGCATGAGCGATCCGGTGGACCCGACCGCGGACGTGGGGGTCATCGAGGTGAGCGAGGAGCTCCACCTCTGCCGGCACGCGGCGTCGAACCCGGTCTGCAAGTGAGGGAGGGCCGAACCCCGGGGCGTCTGGCGGCGCCTCATCCGATCCAGGACCGTTCGTGGTTCCCCCGAGCCTGTCGAGGGGTCACCACGAACGGTCTTGCGCATGGCCGTTCGCCCTGAGCCTGTCGAAGGGCGAGCGGAGCTTCTCCGTTCACCGCCTGAGTCCGAAGCCCCGGCGCTTTCCGGCTCCCGCGCGGGCGCCTAGGAGCCCGTAGGGCGTTGGGCGGCAGCGGCTGCCGTTCGGACGCGGTAGCGGCTGCCGTTGCGGGCCCGGTTGCGGTAGCCGTTCCGGCTGCGGCTGCGGGCGCGGCTACGCCAGCGCCGCGGCCGCGGCCACTCCGCCCGCGACTCCTTTCGGGTGGGGTCTGCCGGAACGGCGCACGCCCCGCGCCAGCCCCCACGCCATCCCCGCCGTCCACGAGGGCTGTCACGGGGCCTGCGCCGGGGAGGGGCAAACCCCACCCGAAAGGAGCCGCCCCGTGCAC
>JBBIPT010000090.1:0-13964 GCA_037442705.1 Anaeromyxobacter sp. | reverse complement strand
ACCTCCTGAAGCCCCGCGCGGTGGCCCGCACGGCTTTGCAGCCCTTCGACAGGCTCAGGGCGAACGGCCGATCATCGGCTCTGGCGCGCGGAGCGCCGGGAGTCGCGGAGCCCCGACAGCCGGCACGCGGCGAAGCCTACACCCATTCCCGGCCCGGCCGACCCCTGCGCGGGGCGGCCTCGCCCCCGGCGGGGGGGTTGCAGGGTTCGGCGGCGGACGGGAGCATCGGGGTTCGAGGCCTCGGGCGTCGCCGGCGGAACCCGGAGGGCCTCCCACCCGGAGAGGAGGGGCCGGATGACGACCGAACGCAAGGACGCGGGGGAGCTGCATCCGATGACGGGCGACGAAAGGGAGCTGGAGGTCGGACGTCACCGGGACGTGGGGGCCGAGATCCTGCAGACGCCGATCGCCGAGGTGAGGCGGTCCGAGGCGGCCGCCGTCGCCCCGGACGCCCCGGTGGAGAAGGCCCTCGACCTCATGCGCCGGCGGCGCGCGTCGGCCGTGCTCGTCGTGGAGCGGAAGCGGACGAAGCGGGTCGTCGGGATCTTCACGGAGCGCGACCTCGTGGGCCGCGCCCTCCCGTCGAGGGGCTGGACGAAGGCGCCCGTCCGGAGGTTCATGACCCCGGCTCCGGAGACGCTGCGGCTGCGGGATCCCGTCGCCTACGCGTTCAACAAGATGTCCGTGGGCCGGTTCCGCCACGTCCCCCTCGTGGACGACGAGGGCCGGGCGGTGGGCATCGTCTCGACGAGGGACCTCGTGGACCTCCTCGTCGAGCTCTGCCCGGAGGAGGTGCTGAACCTGCCGCCCGAGCCGGAGCTCGCGAACCACCCGAGGCCCGAGGGCGAATGACGGCGGTGCTCAGGAATCGAGCGTGACGAGGTTCACGCCGTAGCAGGAGAGCGCGAGGAGGCTCGTCTTCTGCCACTTCCGCTCCTTGCTCGAGACGAAGCGGAGCTTGTAGCGCTTCTCCTCCGGCGCCTTCTGGATGAGCTCGATCCAGTAGATGAAGGACTTGAACCCGGACGAGTTGCAGAACTCGAGCCCGGTGAAGTCCACCCGGACCTCCTTCGCTCCGCTCTCGAGGACGTGGGCGTGCACCGCGTCCACGAACGGGTTCAGGACGGAGGAGGGGTTCAGGGTGCTGATCGTGCCGCGGAAGTAGACGCGCACCCCCTGGGGATCGAAGCCGAGATAGGCCGAGTACTTCTCCTCGGCGACCTGGAGGGACGGCATGCGCGCTGCGAAAGACGGGCTAGACATGGACTCCTCCGATGGCTGGGAGGCGCGGCGCGCGGAGCGGTCCCGCGGCCTCCACGATGACGCGGCCCGCCTCGCGGCGGACCGAGATGTCGAGCTGGGCCTCGAAGCGGACGCGGGCGAGCCCGAGCCCCCCGCGGGCGCTCGGGTTCTCCCGCATCGCCGCCACGTAGTGGGCGAGCGCGTCGGCCTCGCGGTTCATGCGATCCACCCGCTCCCGGAGGGCCTCGTAGTCGGCGTCCCCGCAGCGGTTCGTCACGCGGATCGCGATGCAGTCCGCCTCGCGGCTCACCTCGAGCACGAGCTCCACCTCGTCCCCCTGGGCGTGCGGGATGGCGTTCTGCATCATCTCGTGGACGGCGAGGGCGACCTGCGCCTCGCGGTCCTGGCCGGGGCAGGCGCAGGCGCAGAACGACTCCACGAAGCGCCGGATCTCGTCGATGAAGACCCAGGGCGGGCTCATCCGGATCATGAGCTGCACCGGGAAGTCCCTGAACCCCGTCGGTTCACGCTGCATCGCTCTTCCGCCTCAGCACGACCGCCGTCATGTCGTCGGTCTGCTCGTGAGAGTGCTTCTCCGCCGCCGCGAAGACGAGGCCGAGAGCCTGCGACGCGGTGGAGACCCCGTGGGAGGCGAGGAGATCGCGGACGCGATCCTCGCCGTACAGCTCTTCCTTCTCGTCCTTCGCCTCCAGGATCCCGTCCGTGACGAAGACCGCGACGTCCCCGGCGCGGAGCCGGAACTCGTACTCCGGCACCGGGGGGGGCTCCACGGAGGCCGACAGGCCGATCCAGGGCCCCTGCGACTCCATCACGTCCACGTGGCCGCCGCCGCGGACGAGGAAGATGGGCTGGTGCATCCCGGCCGCGAGGAACCGCCCATCGCCCATGTGGCGCGCCGCCATGAGGGTGAGGTAGTCGTCCCGCCGCATGCGCCGGCGGACGTTCTCGTGGATCACCCGGTTCACCGCGCTGATCACCGCGGACGGCGAGCAGTGCGGATCGTCCGCGATCGCCGCGTAGGCCGCCGACTGCGCCATCATCATCACGAGGCCGGAGTTGATGCCGTGGCCGGAGACGTCCCCGACGAGCACCCAGAAGGTGTCGCCGAAGGCGAGGATGTCGTAGAGGTCGCCGCCGACGTCGTCCGCCGGCTTCATCCGGGCGGCGATCTCGAAGCCGGGAACGGCCGGGCTCACCGGGAGGATCGCCGTCTGGATCTGGTGGGCGATCTCCACCTCCCGGCGGAGCGCCTCGGTCCGCTGCAGCTCGTCTCGCGACCGGGCGACCTCCTCCACCATCGTGTTGAAGGTCGTGACGAGCTGCCCGAGCTCGCCGGCGTACTCCGCCCGGACGCGGGTGGAGAGGTCGCCTCCCGCCACCCGCTCCATCGAGCCGGCGACGTCGGCGAGGGGCTTCGCCGCCTGCCGGAGGGAGAGGACGGCGACGACGGCCGCCCCGGCGAGGACGACCCCGAAGAGCGCGACGAGGGAGCCGCGGAGCGCGGCGACCCGGCCGGAGGCCTCCGCCTCGTCGACGAACATGATGGTGGACCAGCCCGGGGCCGCGGCGCCGGCGGCGGTCCGGACGGCGAGGACCGGCCCGAGGGCCCCCCGCTCGATCCGCTCGAGCTCGCCGGCCCCGGCGGTCGGCGCCCCCGCGAGCACGGGCCGGACCCGGTCCCGCGTCGTCCCGGGCAGGGTGAGGACCGCGGTCCCGGACCGGTCCGAGACGACCGGGACGTAGGCGGAGCCCTCGCCGTTCACCTCCGCGAGGAGGCGCGGCACGGCGTCCGGCGCGAGGGCCGCGACGATCCAGCCCACGCGGTCCGACGCGAAGTCCATCACCGGCGCGGTGAGGAACACCGTCTCCCCCGCCTCCGCGCCGCCGCGCAGGAACCCCTCGATCGGCGCGAGCGCGACGCTGGTCTCGCCCTCGCCCTCGCCCTCGCCCTCGCCCGCGCCCGGACGGAGCGACGCGACCGGCACGAGCGACCCGCGCAGGGCCGCGTGGACCTGGCCGCGCGTCTCCCCGGGCGCGTACTGGACGAGCGCCACGACGCGCTCGTCGAGGTCGAGGAGGGCCGCCGCGAGGACAGAGCCCCCCTGATCCTGGATCGTGCGCCGGACGTGGTCCTCCGCGAACTTCGGGTCGCCGGAGTCGAGGCTGAGCTGCATCGCCTCCGCCTCCGCCCAGTTCCGCACGGTGAGCTCGCGCTCCCGCTGGAACCGTGCGACCGACTCCTGGACCTCCTTCGCGCGGGCGGCGAGGTGCGAGTGGACGGCGTCGCCGATCACCGTCCGGGCGACGCGCTCGAAGAGGAAGGCGGAGATCCCGAGCGCCAGCGCGAGGAGCGCGAGGGTCGTGAGCACGACCCTGAGGCGGAGCGAGGCGCGGAGCCGGGTCTGGCCTTCCGTGGTGCGCTTCGCGTCCATCAGAGCCCGAGCTGACCGCTGTGGTACTTGAGGAAGTCGTAGATCGACGCGGCCTGCTCCTCGTTGATCCCGGAGTTGGGCCGGCGGATCATCCGCTTCATGTAGCGCTTCCACTCGGCCGCGTTGAACCGGGCGTTCACAGACCGGGCGAGCGGGTGGCACTTCGCGCACTTCGCCGCGAACATGTCGTACTGCTTCTGGTGCTCCGCCGGATACTTCGAGATGTCGATGGTGCCGGGCCCGAAGTCCCGGGGATCCGGCTTGTCGGCGGGCTCCGCCGCGAGGAACAGTGCCGCGAGCGCGCTTCCGGCGAGGACGAGTTTCATCAGAAGGCCCCCCCGATCCCTGCGTGGTACGTGTGGAACCGTCCGAAGTCGGTCGTGTCCCAGTACTCCCAGCCGAGCTTGACGAAGATCGCGGTCGCGGGCGTCACGACGAAGCCGCCCGTGTGACGGATCATCTTGCTGTCGGGCGTGAGCTCGGCCACCGATCCGGGGAGCGGGGCGCCCGTGCGGCGCAGCTCCTCGTAGCGGTAGACGCCCTGGAGGTACTTCCCGAGGGGAACCTCGATCTCCCCGAAGAAGCCCTCCTTCTTGAACCAGTCGTCCTCGAGCGCGAAGGGATACCCGCTCGCCGCGACGTCGAGATCCGTCCTGCGCATCACCCACTCGCCCCGGAGGACGAGCTTCCAGAGCCGGAGCGTCGCGTCCGCTCCGAAGACGTGGTACCAGCGGGTCGCGTCCTTGTCGTACCTGCCGCCGGTGTACGACCCGCCGATGTTCGAGTCCCCGAAGAAGGCGCCCGGATCGGCCGAGTAGGAGAGGGCGAGGCGGCCGCCTCCCGACGGCTCCCGGTTGTTGTCGTTGTACGGGATCGTCCGCATCGCCATCCAGTCCAGGTCGTTCGAGCCGCGCAGGCCCGCCACTCCCCACAAGCCGTACCAGACCTGGATCCGCTCGCCCATCCACCGAACCCCGTACAGGAGGGCGCCGGTGTCCACGTACGGCTGCGGCAGGACGCCCAGGTTCATCGCCGATCGCGTGCCCCAGGCCATGCGGCCCATGTCGTACACGAGGGGCTGCGAGGCGGTCTTGTAGGACGAGGGATCCACCCGGTTCGCGAACTCGCCGAAGGGGACGGCGATGCGGCCCGCCTGCACGTTGAACCAGGTCTTCGGCTGGAAATCGAGCGCGACGTGCTCCACGTCGATCCCGTGGCAGCTGATGCAGGCTTTCGCCGAGAAGGACAGATCGTCGTTGATGTCGACCCCGATCTTGATCGAGGTGGCCGGCGCGAAGCTCCCGGGCGAGCGCGCCGCCACCGCCTCGTCGGGGATCCCCCAGTAGTCCACGTAGGCGGAGCCCGAAAAGAGGACGCCCTCCGCGGCGAGCGCGGGCCCGGCGAGGAGGAGCGACGCGAGGAGCGCGAGGCGGCGGGCGGCGCGGTCAGTCATTCGGGGCTCCGGCGGCGATCCAGGCCTCGACCGCGGCGATCTCGCCCGGATCGAGGAGGGCGTCTCCGATCGGCATCGGCGTGGGGACCCCGCCGGCCGACCCGGCCTCGTTCTTCAGCTTGAGGAGCAGGTAGCTCGCCTCCGGCGCCCCCGGCTCCACGAGGGCCATCGACGCCTGCAGCGAGGGGCGCCCGACGAGCGCGTCCCAGGCGACCTCGGCGTCGAGCTGCGGGTAGAAGGCGGGCGGATTCCCACCGTGGCACGCCGCCGAGGCGCACCGGGGGACGATCACGTTCTGCACGATCGAGGAGAAGGAGGCGGAGACCGAACCGCGGGCCGGCGCGACGAGGCCGTGCGCCTCCTCCACGCCGTTCGCGCCCTTCCCGTGGCACTGGGCGCAGGTCTCCTTGCCCGCGACGGTGTACCGCGAGGCGTGGGAGAAGGTCGCCCCCGTGGCGTGGCAGCTCGCGCAGGCCGCCTGGATCGGCAGCGTCGAGGGCTCGCCGGAGGCGTGGGTGCTCGTCGCGGAGTGCCGGATCGTGGCCGTCTCGTTCGCCACCGTGGGGGCGGCGTCCCCGGGCACGGACTCCACGAGGTAGGACTTCCCCTCGTGGCAGAGCGTGCAGTTCGCGAGGTCGTTCGGGAAGATCCCCTCGTCGAAGAAGAAGGGCGTGGACCCGAACCCGTAGATCACGTGGGGCGCGAGCGCGTCGAGCGCGGCCGGCCCCGACCGCCCGCCCGTGTGGATCCGGTGGACCATCACCTTGAAGTGGACGCTCCGCTCCTCGATGCCGTCGTAGGTCGCCCCGAGGTTCACGTTGCCCGAGACCTTCGGCCGGCGCGCCCAGTCGGTCAGGCTGGGCGAGTGGCAGAGGAGGCAGTACTCCACCTCGTGGCGCTGCGAGCCGTGGAGCTCGAACCGGAGGTGGCACTTCGCGCACTTCTCCTGCGAGACCACCTTGCGGCGCGGGACCGCGGTCGCGGAGGGGTAGGTCCCGGTCGCGACGTCCACCCAGACGACGGGGTTGTCCGGGCTCTCCGTGACCTGCTCGCCGGTGAAGGGCCAGGGGAACGACTCCGCCGCGACGTCGTAGTACCTCGTCGTCGCCCTGCGCCGCCCCTCCATCCCGACCGCCCAGGTCCCGGTCGCGTCGGCCGGGATGGTGGAGACGAAGGTGTAGGTGAACTCCCCGGTGCCGGGATCGGCGACGAGGGTGAGGGGGCTCGGGTTCGTCCCGCCGGAGGAGATGGGGAGCGAGGGAGGACCGCCGTAGTCGGAGGCCGGGCCGGCGATCCGGATCGTGAGGCTCGAGATCGCGCGCGGAACGGGGCTCGTCGGGAAGAAGGTGTCGTTCGCCGGGACCGGCGCGTTCGGCGGCGAGAGCACCCCGGCGCGATCGGAGAGCTTGAAGACGACGGTGGGCGCCCCGCCGGGGACGAGGCCGGTGACCCGGACGATCTCGAGGACGGGCTTGCTGTAGCGCGGGCTCTTCACGGGCGGGACGTGCGCCTCGGCGATCGGCGCCCAGACCTTGGGCTGCGAGGCCGTCGCGGCCACGTGGCAGCCCGCGCACTCCACGTCGTCGGTCCGTGGACCGCCGGTGTGGGCGAAGTGGACCGCGTCCGGGATCGAGGAGGGCTCGAACCAGATCTCGGGGTGACAGCCGGAGCAGGTGCGCCGCGAGATCGCGTTCACGACCTCCTGCTCCTGCGGCGCGCCCGCGTGGCAGGCGGCGCAGTCCCGGAGGTCGCGGGGGAAGACGACGCCGGACGCGACGGTGCGCCCCGGCTGGTAGTTGTCGGTCCGGCTCACGATCCGGCCGTAGACGTGCTCCTGGCTCCGGAAGCCGACGACGGAGTACTTGCGCCCCAGGACGGCGGTGTTCCGGCCCGGGAAGAAGGGGAGCGGCGGAGCCGCGGCCGGAGGCAGGGGGGACGCCGCGGCGGTGCTCGACGCCTGGTAGAGCGTCGGCAGGTTCACCCCGCGGTGGATCCGGTGGACGAGGCGGCCGAGGTCGAGGGGGTTCGGATCGGTGGCCGCCGTGGAGCCGTCCGCCGCGGCAGGGTCCACCGTGTCCGGGTCGGCCGCCTGCCAGGTGTGGCAGGTGAGGCAGAGCTTCACCCCGCTCCGCCGCCCTTCGTGCATCTGGAGCGAACCGTGGCAGGCGTGGCAGTTCGCGTCGAGGGTCGTCTCGCGCTCCGCCGGCACGCCGCCCGAGGGTACGAAGTCGTGGGTCGCCGAGGTCCGCGGGGTCCCCTCCGCCTCCTCGAGGTAGACGCCGACGCGGAACGTGCCGGCCCGGTCGAAGCCGGGCGGGAGGGCGTTCGCGAAGGTGTAGGTGAACTCGCCGGTGATCGGGTTCGCGGCGAGCGTCCCGCTCGACTCCGAGCCCGGCTGCTTCACGTTCGTCTGCACCGCCGCGGGCGGGGTCCCGGGCCCTCCCGGAGGGAGGGAGGGGATCGTCTGGGAGCCCGTGAGGAGGAGGCTCTCCCACGTCGCGAGGCCGTCCACGGGATGCACGGAGAGGAACGCGAGGGTGAACGTCGGACGGAGCGCGGCGGCGTCGGCCGGGGCGATCGGGGATCCGTCGAGGCTCAGCGTGAAGCGCGCGACGACGCGGTCGCTCGCGTCCACGCTCGCGCTCACGAACGCGACCTCCGGCCCCCGGCTCTCCTGCGCAGCGGTCGCCGATCCCACCGCGGGCTGCTTGCACCCCGCGAGGGCCGCGGCGAGCGCGAGCGCCAGGGCGGGCCCGCCTCCGATGTGCTCTCGAGATCTCACACGACTCCGCCCCGGGGTCTCGTTCACCCATCCGGCTCGGGTCTACATGATACGAGACCGCCCTTTGTGGGTGTCAATCCGCAACGTTAACTGCGTTGTCGCACGAGGCGGGGGCGGGGCCAAGAAAGGCGCCCTCGCCCGGTCTCCTCTGCTACCCTCCGGCCCCCTCCCGTGAAGCGAACGCTCCTCATCCCCATCGCCGCGATCCTCTCGGGCGCAGCGGTCCCGGGCCCCGGCGCGGAGGCGCCCGGGCCCGAGGCGCCGGCGGAGTCGGCGATCGAGGCGGCCCGGGCGCGCCGTGCGGCGAAGCCCCCGAAGGAGGGGGTCTCCTGGTTCGCGCTCCCGGTCCTCTTCTGGCTGCCGGAGACGAAGCTCGGCTACGGAGGGACCGGGGGGCTCCACTTCCACCTCGGCGAATCCGCGCGCGCGTCCAGCATCTTCCTCGTCGGGGCCTACACCATCGAGCACCAGGGCTCGGCGGACCTCGCGGTGGACCTCGCGTTCCCGAAGGGCACCGCGCTCGCGGCGCGGTTCCGGGCGGTCCACTTCCCGGACGCCTTCTACGGCCTCGGCCCGGACTCCACCTTCGCCGCCCGCGAGCCCTTCACGCGCCGCTACGCGGAGGCGGTGGGCAGCGTAGAGCTCGCCGTCCTCCCGAACCGCCTCCGCGCGGGGCTTCGCTTCGACGCCCGGGGAGAGGAGGTCCGCGACCTGCAGGCGGGGGGGCTCCTCGACGCCGGGACGATCCCCGGCGTGGAGGGGTTCGGCGCCCTGGGGCTCGGGGCGAGCGTGACCTGGGACACCCGGGATCGCCCGCTCTTCCCCTCCCGCGGCACCTTCGCCCAGGCCTGGCTCCTCCACTACCCGGGGAGCATCGGCGGCCACGACGGGTTCACCCGCGCCTCGCTGGAGGGGCGCGCCTTCCTCCGGCTGGGGAGGGACCGGATCCTCGGCGTCGCCGCCTTCCTCGAGGAGTCCTCCGGCGACACCCCCTTCACGCTCCTCCCCAAGCTCGGCTCGACCCGCTTCCTCCGCGGCTGGCGGGAGGGGCGGTTCCGCGACCGCGTGGCCTGGGCGGCGCAGGGCGAGCTCCGCCTGCCGCTCGCGGAGAAGATCTGGGGGACCGCCTTCGGCGCCTTCGGCGACGTGGCCCGGGAGTTCTCGGACCTGCGCGCGGACACGCTCAAGATCGCCGGGGGGATCGGGCTCCGCTTCCGCCTCACGCCCGAGGGGGCGAACATCCGGCTCGACGTCGCCGGGAGCGAGGCGGGCGCGGAGGTCTACGTGCTCGTCCTCGAGGCGTTCTAGCGCTACACCGCCGCCTCGGTCGCGCCGTGGCACTTCTTGTACTTCTTGCCCGATCCGCACGGGCAGGGATCGTTGCGACCGACCTTCGGCTGGGTCCGGACGACCGTCTCCTGCTTCGAGCGCGGCTCGTCGTCGCCGTCTCCCGTCGCGCTCGCCGCCGCGTGGCTCTCCGTCGCCCGCTGGAGCGCCCGGCGCTGGGCGGCGAGCCGCTTCGCCTCCATCTCCGCCGCCGACTCCTGCCGGACGAGCTGGAGCCGGAGGACGTTGCCGATGACCGCGCTCTTCACGCGCCAGGTCATCTGCACGAACATCTCGTAGCCTTCCTTCTTGTACTCCTGCTTCGGGTCCTTCTGCCCGTAGCCGCGGAGCCCGATGCCCTGGCGGAGGTGGTCCATCGACAGCAGGTGGTCCTTCCACTGCTGGTCGATGGCCTGGAGGTAGAGCCACTGCTCGTAGCGGCGGAGGACGGGGACGCCGTCCGCGTCGAGGCCGAGCTCCTCCTCCTTTCGCCGGTAGGCCTTCTCCACCACGTTGTAGACCTGCTCCTCGATCGCGGTCCGCGCCTCCTGCGCCCTCCCCACGGGAGACGCGAACCTCATGTCGATCCCGAACTGCTCCTTCACCATCGTGGAGAGGCCGTCGAGGTTCCAGTCGGCCATCCGGGCCGGGCAGGTGGCCCCGACCATGTCCACGACGAGGTCCTCGAGGAGATCGAGGAAGTGCTCCCGCGCGTCCTCCCACCGCCAGACCTTCTCGCGGCGGGTCTTCAGCTTCGTCTTCGGATCCTCGTCGTACTCGACGACCGGGATGCCGGCCCCGAAGCCGAGGACCATGCGGCGCAGGCGGTAGACCGATCGGCGCTGCTGGTTCATCACGTCGTCGTACTCGAGGAGGTTCTTCCGGATCTCGAAGTTGTGGGCCTCGACCTTCTTCTGCGCCCCCTCGATCGCCTTCGTGAGCCAGCGGTGCTCGATGACCTCCCCCTCCTTCATCCCCATCATCTTCATGAGCCCCTGGATCCGCTCGGATCCGAAGATGCGCATGAGGTCGTCCTCGAGGGACAGGAAGAAGATGGAGGAGCCGGGGTCGCCCTGGCGGCCGGCGCGGCCGCGGAGCTGGTTGTCGATGCGGCGCGACTCGTGCCGCTCGGTGCCGACGATGTGGAGGCCGCCCACCCCGACGACCTCCTCGTGCTCCTTCGCGGTCTGCTCCCGGAGCTCCGCCGTCCGCCGCTCGAGCCGCTTCGCCCACTCCGCCCTCCGGGCGAGGAAGGCCTCCTCCGCCTCCCCCTCCATCGGCGCGTCCGGCTCCGGCCCCACCTCGTGCTTCGCCATCATCTCGGGGTTCCCGCCGAGGATGATGTCGGTGCCGCGGCCGGCCATGTTCGTCGAGATCGTCACCGCCCCCTTGCGCCCCGCCTGGGCGACGATCTCCGCCTCGCGGGCGTGGTGCTTCGCGTTGAGGACGTTGTGGGGGATCCCCCGCCGCTTCAGCAGCGACGCGACGACCTCGCTCTTCGCGACGGAGACCGTGCCGACGAGGACGGGCTGCCCCTTCTCGTTCCGCGCCGCGATCTCGTTGCAGATCGCGTCGAACTTCTCCCGCTCGGTCTTGTAGACGACGTCCTCGGAGTCCTTCCGGACGTTCTTCCGGTTCGTGGGGGCCACGACCACGTCGCGGTTGTAGGTCTTCGCGAACTCCTCCGCTTCGGTGTCGGCCGTGCCGGTCATGCCGGCGAGCTTCGAGTACATGCGGAAGTAGTTCTGGAAGGAGATCGTGGCGAGGGTCTGGTTCTCCGCCTCGATCTTCACCCCCTCCTTCGCCTCGACCGCCTGGTGGAGCCCGTCCGACCAGCGCCGGCCCGGCATGAGCCGGCCGGTGAACTCGTCGACGATGAGGACCTCGCCGCCCTTCACGACGTAGTCCACCTCGTTCCGGTAGATGTGGTGGGCGCGGAGCGCCTGCTCGACGTGGTGGAGGGTCTCGATCTCCTCCGGGGCGTAGAGGTTCTGGACGGAGAGCTTCTTCTCCATCTTCTCGACGCCGGAGTCGGTCATCACGATGGTCCGGCTCTTCTCGTCCACCGTGAAGTCCACGTCGCGGATCATCGAGGGGATGACCTGGTTCACCTCGTAGTACAGCTCCGACGACTCGTCGGACGGACCCGAGATGATGAGGGGCGTGCGGGCCTCGTCGATGAGGATCGAGTCCACCTCGTCCACGATCGCGAAGTTGAGCTCCCGCTGCACGTAGTCCTGCAGCCGGAACTTCATGTTGTCGCGGAGGTAGTCGAAGCCGAACTCGTTGTTCTGGCCGTAGGTGATGTCCGAGCCGTACGCCTTCTGGCGCTGCGCGTCGGTGAGGCCGTGGACGATGACGCCGGTGTCGAGGCCGCAGTAGCGGTAGAGCCGGCCCATCCACTCCGCGTCGCGCCGGGCGAGGTAGTCGTTCACCGTCACGACGTGGACGCCGCGGCCGGAGAGGGCGTTCAGCACGCACGGGAGCGTCGCGACGAGGGTCTTCCCCTCGCCGGTCTTCATCTCGGCGATCTTCCCCTGGTGGAGCGCGGCGCCGCCGAGGAGCTGGACGTCGAAGTGGCGCATCCCGAGCGCCCGGATCCCGGCCTCGCGCACGAGGGCGAACACGTCGGGGACGAGCTCGTCGAGCGGGCGCCCCTTCTGCTGCACCTCCTCCTTCCAGCCGGCGACGATCCGGGGGAAGTCCTCCGGGGCGAGGACCTTCATCCGGGGCTCGAGCTCGTTCGCGCGGACGACGACGGGCCGGAGCTTCTTCAGCTCCCGCTCGTTCTTCGTGCCGAGGATCTTCTTCAGGACGTAGTCGAACATGGGGTCACCAGGGCGAACGGACGTGCCCTGCGGCGCGTTCCCGGCCTGTCGAGGCGCCCCGTCTTACCCCCTCGGGTCCCGAGGCGCCAGGCGAAATCAATCGGGAGCACCTTCGCACACTTGGACGCCGTTTTGACACCCCGGAGGCGTCGTCTAGATTGGGTCCCGTGGTCCGCGCCTCCACGGCCCTCCTCTCCCTCGGGCTCCTCGCCGCGTGCGGGGGACCCGGCACCGCCGTGCGCCCCGCGCGAGTCCAACCGCCCTCGCCGGATCTCCCGGCGCGCCTCGCGGCGCGCGCCGCCTCCTTCGCCGGCCACGGCGGGGCCTTCCACGTCGCGGGGGAGCGCTTCCACGCGGACTGCACCGGGTTCGTCCAGGCCGTCCACGAGATCGAGGGGATCCCGCTGCGGGCGCTCATGCGCGAGACGGCTCCCCGGGAGCGGAGCGGGGTCGTCGCCGCCTACCGGACCGTGCAGCGCTTGGGATGGGCCTTCGGGGGCGGCGGCGAGTGGCCCGCCCCCGGAGACCTCGTCTTCTGGCACGACACCTACGACCGGAACCGGAACGGGAAGAGGGACGATCCCTTCACCCACGTCGGGATCGTGGAGTACCTGTCGGGCGGCACGGTCGTCTTCCTCCACTTCGGGAGCAGCGGCGTCGTCCGCGGGGCGATGACGCTCCACCGTCCGGAGGAGCGGTCGGCCGACGGCTACCTCCTGAACTCTCCGCTCCGATCCAGGGGGCGGAGCGCCGCCGGCATCCCGGTGCTCGCGAGCGCCCTCTTCGCCGCCTACGGCCGGCTCGACGCCGCCCGGCTCCCCGCGCCCCGCGAGATCGCGCTCGCCCTCCCCCGCGGCGCCGCGCGCTGAGACGCGCGCCCCGCCGCCGGGGCCTCGCCGGGCGGCGCGAGCGTCCCGTCGTCCGCGACCCGCACGGCGGACGCCCCGAAGTCCTCCACGGAGAGCCGCCGCACGACCCCGATCACCTCGCCGGACGGATCCAGGCGCGGCCCGCCCGGGCGCTCCTGCCGCGCGGGGTGGATCCGCCCGCCCAGGAAGGCGCCGCCGGGCGCGAGCCTCGCCTCGAGGACGAGGGAGAGGCCGTTCGGGCCGGAGAGGTTGAAGCCGCCGTAGGTGGCGAAGTTGCCGAGGGAGTAGGCGACGAGCCGGCCGTCCACGACCTCCATGCCCCGGACGACGTGCGGCCCGTGCCCGAGGACGAGGTCCGCCCCTGCGGCGACGACCGCCCTCGCGAAGGCCCGCAGGTCTCCGCGGTCCTCGCCGAGGAAGGCCTCCCGGCCTCGGGGCACGCGCTGGTGGGCCGCCCCCTCCGCTCCGCCGTGGAAGGAGACGACGACGAGGTCGGCCTCCGCCGACGCCCGCTCGACGAGCCGGGCGGCCGCCTCGAGGTCGCGCAGGTCGTTCGTGCCGGGCGAGGTGGAGAACGCGACCACGGCGACGCGCGTCCCCCGCACCTCGAGGCGGGCGATCTCCCCCTTCGCCCCGGTGGGGAGGATCCCGTTCGCGCGGAGCGCCTCCCGGGTGGAGACGCGCCCCTCCTCGCCGAAGTCCGCCGCGTGGTTGTTCGCGACGCTCATCACGTCGAAGCCGGCCGCGGCGAGGTGGGCCCCGTAGCGGACGGGGGTCCGGAACGCGTAGCAGCGCCCCGGTCGCGAGCCCGCGCACTTCCCCGACGCGCCGCCGTCGAGGAGCGGCCCCTCGAGATTCCCGAAGGCCACGTCGGCGGCACTCAGGATCGGCGCGACCTCGGCGAGGATCGTCCGCCCGTCCTCCGGGGGGAGGAGCCCGCCCGATGCGTCCGGGAAGGTGGAGCCGAGCATCACGTCGCCGGCGGCGGCGAAGGAGAGGGGGCCGGGGGCG
>JBBIPT010000089.1:0-14072 GCA_037442705.1 Anaeromyxobacter sp. | reverse complement strand
TGGGCAATCAAGGCACCGCCAGCAACGATTTTCGGCGCGGCGTCGAGCAGATCCAGGCCGGCGTGCTGGGCGAGATTCGCGAGGTCCACGCCTGGAACACCGGCGGCGGGGCGGGCGAGCGGTCCGCTCCTCGGCGGGACGCTCACGATCCTCGCGCACCTCGCCGGGACGCCGTTCTTCCCCCGCCTCGACGGGGCGATCCTCTTCCTCGAGGACGTGGGGGAGAAGCCGTACCGGATCGACCGGACCCTCACCCAGCTCCGGCTCGCCGGCGCGCTCTCCCGCGTCGCCGGCGTCGCGATCGGCCAGCTCACCGGCTGCGACGGCGACGGCGTGGCCGCGCTGGACGTCGTCCGGGAGGCGGTCCTCGCGCTCGGCGTGCCGGCCGTGGAGGGGCTGCCCGCCGGTCACGAGGACCGGAACCTCGCCCTGCCGCTCGGCGCCCGGGCGACGCTCGTCGCGCCGGGTCCGGGAGAGGAGGGCCCCCCGCGGATCCTCTTCGACGAGTGGACGCCGGAGCGGAGGACGGCGTGACGCCGGCGCTCCCGGGCGTCTCCCGCGTCCTCGAGGAGGGGCGGCGGGAGGGAGTCGCCCCCGCCCTGTCGGCCGCGGTCCTGCGGGGAGGCGCGCCCGTCCACGAGAGCGTGCATGGAGAGCTTCCGGAGCCGGAAGGGGCCGGCGTGCGGCCGCTCCGCCCGGACGACCTCTTCGACGTCGCCTCCCTCACGAAGGTGATGGCGACCACGACCCTCGCCGCCCAGGCGGTGGAGGCGGGGGCGCTCCGGCTCGACGAGCCGGCCGCGGCGCGCCTGCCGTGGCTCGGGGGCGCGGGGAAGGAGCGGGTGACGGCGCGCCACCTCCTCGCCCACTCCTCCGGGCTCCCGGGCTGGCGCCCCTTCTTCGAGCGGGCGATGGCCGATCCCGCGGCGAGGGCGGCCTTCCTCCCGCCCGCGGAGCGGCCAGGGGCCGGCGCGCTGCGGGCGGCGTTCGTCCGGGGCAGGGAGATCGTCCGGGCCGCGGTGGCGGAGGAGCCGCTCGAGGCGCCCCCGGCGACGCGCGCGGTCTACAGCGACCCGGGCTTCCTCGCGCTCGGCTTCCTCCTCGAGGAGCTCCTCGGCGAGGGGCTCGCCGTGGCGGCGGAGCGCAGGATCCTCGCGCCGCTCGGCCTCCGCTCCACCTTCTTCCTCGACGGGCTCCGGCCCGAGGACGCCGCGCGCCGGGCGGCCGGCCGCGCGTTCGTCCCGACGGAGCGGTGCCCGCACCGGGGCGAGGTGAACCGGGGCGCGGTGAACGACGACAACGCCTGGGCGATGGGCGGCGCCGCCCCGCACGCGGGGCTCTTCTCCACCGCCGCGGAGGTCGCGGCGGTGGGGCAGGCCTGGCTCGACGCGCTCCTCGGACGGAGGTCGATCGTCCCCTCCGGCGCCGCGGTGGAGTTCGCGCGGCGGGACGGGACGCCGGGCTCGACGCGGGCGCTCGGCTGGGACGGGCCGTCGGAGACCGGGTCCTCGCTCGGCGGGCGGCTCGGCCGCGGGCGGCGGGGAGCGGTGGGCCACCTCGGCTTCACCGGGACCTCGCTCTGGATCGACCTCGATCGCGAGCTCGTGGTGGCGCTCCTCACGAACCGGGTCCACCCCACGCGCGAGAACGAGCGGATCCGGGCGTTCCGCCCGCGCTTCCACGAGGCGGTGGCGGAGGCGCTCGGGGGGAGCTGATCCCCTACTTCACCGCCTGGAGGGCCGGCTCGCCCCCGGTGTCCCGGACGTACCTGAGCCGGGAGAGGACGACGTTCCCCTTGATCCCCTTGCCGATGCCGGACATGGCGGGATTCTGCCAGAAGGGCGGCGCGGCGGGCCACCGCCGCCGCGGCGACGTGGCGGCGCGGCCCGGAATCCGGTAGACGCTCCTCCCCATGGTCGACTGGCAGCGGGTCCGCCGCATCCACCTCATCGGCGTCGCCGGCACGGGCATGGGCTCCTTCGCGGGGATGCTCCGCGCGGCGGGCTACGAGGTCTCCGGATCGGACGAGAACGTCTACCCGCCGATGTCCACCCAGCTCGCCCGGGACGGCATCGCGGTGATGACGCCCTACCGGGCGGAGAACCTGGACGCCGCCCGCCCCGACCTCGTCGTCGTGGGGAACGTCGTCCGGAGCTCGAACCCCGAGGCGGCGGCGATGAGGGAGCGGGGGATCCCGCACGTCTCCTTCCCCGCGGCCCTCGGCGAGGCCTTCCTCGCCGCGCGCCACCCGGTCGTCGTCGCCGGGACCCACGGCAAGACGACGACCTCCGCGATGATGGGGGCGCTCCTCCACCACGCCGGGCGCGATCCCTCGTTCCTCGTCGGCGGGGTCACGCGCGACTTCGACTCGAACTTCCGGCTCGGGGAGGGGCCGCACTTCGTCGTCGAGGGGGACGAGTACGACACGGCCTACTTCGACAAGGGGCCGAAGCTCCTCCACTACCGGCCGCGCACGGCGATCCTCACGAGCTGCGAGCTCGACCACGCGGACATCTACCGGGACGAGGCCCACTACGAGAGCGCCTTCGAGCGGTTCGTGGACCTCCTCCCCGCGGACGGCTTCCTCGCCGCCTGCTCTTCCGATCTGAGCGTCCTCCGGATCGCCCGGCGGTCGCGCGCGCCGGTGGAGACCTACGCGGTGGACGCGCCCGGGGCCGACTGGGAGGCCCGGGGGCTCCGGCTCGCGGCGGACGGGGCGCGGTTCGGGCTCGTCCGGAAGGGGAGGGCGCTCGCCGAGGTCCACCTCCCCGTGGGCGGCGCCCACAACGTGGAGAACGCGCTCGGCGTGGCCGCGGCCGCGACCGCCCTCGGGCTCTCGCCCGTGGAGATCGCGGCCGGGCTCGCCGCCTTCCGCGGCGTGAAGCGGCGGCAGGAGGTGCGCGGGACGGCGGGCGGCGTCACCGTGGTGGACGACTTCGCCCACCATCCGCGGGCGGTGGAGAAGACCCTCGCGGCGATCCGGGGGAGCCATCCGGCGGGGCGGATCCTCGCCGCGTTCGAGCCCCGGTCCAACACGAGCCGGCGGAACCTCCACCAGCACCTCTACGCCTCGCCCGCGACCTGGGCCGCGGCGGCGGAGGTCTTCCTCCTCCGGCCCGCCCCGACGGACCAGGTGCCTGAGGCGGAGCGGCTCGACCTCGGCGCGGTCGTGCGGGACCTCGGCGCAGCCGGGAAGCCGGCGCGCGCGTTCGGGGCGGTGGACGAGATGGTCCCGGCGATCGCCGAGGCGGCGCGGCCGGGCGACGTCGTCGTCGCGATGTCGAACGGCGCGTTCGGGGGGATCTGGGGGAAGCTCCTCGAGGCGCTCGGGCGCCGGGGAGGGTGAGGGGGTACGGGACTTCGTACGTTCCTGGTGACCCCTCGACAGGCTCACCACGAACGGCCTTGCTTGTACGCGAGCGGCCCTGCACGCAGCCGTTCGCCCTGAGCCTGTCGAAGGGCGAACGTCGAGGCTCGATGCGAGTGATCACGGCCATCAGAGGGCTCCCTCCGGACGCGCCGGGGCTTGTCCCCCGCCCCGCGTCCGGCGATGCTGCGCGTCCCCGTGCCTCCCCCGCCCATCGACCCCGTGCCGCACTCCGCCGGCGAGGACGCCCTCGCGATCCTCACGGCCGCGGCGTTCGTCTCCCTCGGCACCGGGCTCCTCCAGCACCTCGGGCTCCTCAGCGGCGGCACGGCGGGGATCGCGCTCCTCCTCGCCCGCGTCACGCCGTTCACGTTCGGCCAGATCTTCCTGGCCGTGAACGTCCCGTTCTTCTGGCTCGGGGTCCGGCAGATGGGCTGGCGGTTCACCGGCAAGACCTTCCTGTCCATCGCGCTCGTCTCGGTGGCGACCGACCAGCTCCACCGGGTCTTCCGGTTCGGCGACGTCCAGCCGGCCTACGGCGCGCTCATGGGCGGACTCCTCGTGGGGATGGGGCTTCTCGTCCTCTTCCGGCACCAGGCCTGCCTCGGCGGCCTGAACATCCTCTCCATCTGGCTCCAGCGCCGCCACGCCATCCGGGCGGGGACGTTCCAGATGGCCGTGGACTCCCTCATCGTCGCGGCCTCGTTCCTCGTGGTGGCGCCGGGGATCCTCGCCCTCTCGGTGCTCGGCGCGGTGGCGATGAACCTCGTCCTCGCCGTCAACCACCGCCCGGGCCGCTATCTCGGGACGTGAGCGGAGCTGACCGGGCCACGCCCACCCGTCTCCCGGGAGGCTTCCAGCGCGGAGCGCAGGAGGTGTCCGAAGGCCACGTTGCCCATGGTGAAGGCCACGGTTCCCCAGGACTCCCTCTGCGGCAGGGCCCGCCGGATGTCGCGCAGGCCGAGGCCCCGGTCGCGCAGGCGGCCGACCTCGCCGACCAGGTCCTCGAGGTACTGGAGCTTCGCCCGCAGGCGGGCCGGCCCGCCGCTGGCGACCGGGCGGTGCGCGCAGAGGAGGGCGTCGAAGTCCAGCTCGAGCACCCGCCGCAGGCTGCGGAGCTGATCGCCCAGGTCCTCGTCCACCCGGAAGATCTTGATCCGGTCGGCGAGGTAGAGGTCCCCGGAGAAGAGGAGCCCGCGCTCGGCCTCCCAGTAGACCGTGAGGTCCTTGCTGTGCCCGGGGGTGTGCACCGGCCGGAGCCGGAAGCCCTCGCCCTCCACGACCTCGGGCAGGGGCTCGACGGTGACCGGCGGCGCCGCCCCCCACACGAGCTGCTGGTACGGGAGGATGCGGAAGCCCTCGCGGAGCTTCGCGGCGCAGAGCGGGTGCCCGAGGACGGGCACGCCGGCGGCGGCGATGGCGGCGGCGTTGCCCGAGTGATCCTCGTGGTGATGGGTGAGGAGGAGCCGCGAGGCCGGACGCTCGGTGGCGAAGGCGACGGCCTCCCGGCGCATGTGGCGCTGCCCGCTGTCGACGAGGAGATCGCCGAGCCGGTAGAAGTGGACGTTCATGAAGGGGCGGCCGATCGGCGCGTAGCCGAGCTCGATGGCCTCGGCCGCTCCGAAGCGGTGCCGCCGCACGACGCGCATGGTCGCCTCTCCGGGGCGTCCGTCCGCCCTCCGGCCGGTGATCTCGTGGGAGAGAGTACCCGTTGTCCGGCGCGAGGAGGAGGAGACGAGAGCCCCGCCCGCCCCGCCCAGGGCCCTGGCGCCCCCGGACAGCTACGGGTATATGCCCGCAATGGACCCGGTCGCCTGCCTCTGCGCCAACGCCCGGCGCGCAGCCCTGGCGCTCACGTCGCGCTACGACGAGGCGCTCGCGCCACACGGCCTCAAGGTCACGCAGTTCTCGCTCCTCCGCGCGGTCGAGCGGCACGGCGAGCCGAACCTGACCGGGCTCGCGCAGGCCACCGGGCTCGATCGCAGCACCCTCGGCCGGAACCTGCGCGTGCTCGCGGACGCCGGCCTCGTCTCGCTCTCGGCGGGCGAGGATCAGCGGGACCGGGTCGTCGCGCTCTCCCCACGCGGCCGGGCCCGGGTCCGCGCCGCCACCCGGGCGTGGGCCCAAGTCCAGGAAGACCTGTCGCGAACGCTCGGCGCCGACGCCGGGCGGCTCGTCGACATCACGCGGCGCGTGACCGCGCTCGCGAGGAGCCCGGAGACCACATGAGCGAGCCCATCCGACCCGACTGGCGGACCCCCGCGGTGATGCTGGCGGCCGGCGCGCTCACCCTCGCGGTCTCGCTGGGCATCCGGCACACCTTCGGCCTCTTCCTCGCGCCGATGTCCCTCGACCACGGCTGGACGCGCGAGGTCTTCGCCTTCGCCATCGCGCTCCAGAACCTCGTCTGGGGCGCGGCCCAGCCGTTCGCCGGGCGGCTCGCCGACCGGATCGGCGCCGGGAAGACGATCCTCGGCGGGAGCGTGCTCTACGTCGCGGGCCTCCTCCTCATGGCGCAGGCCCGGACGGGCCCGGCGCTGGCCCTCTCCGCCGGCCTCCTCGTCGGGCTCGGGCTCTCCGGCACCACGATCAACGTGGTCTTCGGGGCCATCGCCCGCACCGCGCCGCCGTCGAGGCGCAGCCTCGCCATGGGCATCGCCATGTCCGTCGGCTCGCTCGGCCAGTTCGCCATGTTGCCGGGAGCGCTCGCGTCGATGGAGGCGATGGGCTGGGCGGCCACGCTCGTGGCGCTCGCGGTGCTGGGCGCGGTCATGGCGCCCCTCTCCGGCGCGCTCTTCGAGCGGATCTCCCCGGCCGCGCCGGGCGAGCCCCACCTCGGCCTGCGCGCGGTGCTCGCCGAGGCGTTCGCCCACCGCGGCTTCTGGCTGCTCTCCCTCGGCTTCTTCGTCTGCGGCTTCCACGTCGTCTTCATCGCCACGCACCTGCCCGCGTACCTCGTGGACCGGGGGCTCGGGCCCAGGACCGGGGCCATCGTCCTCGCGCTCGTGGGGCTCTTCAACATCGCCGGCTCGTACTTCTCGGGGCTCCTCGGCGGGCGGATGAGCAAGCCCGGCATCCTCGTCGGCATCTACGGCCTGCGGGCGGTGGTGATCGGGCTCTTCTTCCTCACGCCCGTCTCGGAGACCTCGGCCTACGCGTTCGGCGCGGCGATGGGGCTGCTCTGGCTCTCCACCGTGCCCCCCACGAACGGCGCCGTCGCGACCGTGTTCGGCGCGACGAACATGGCGATGCTGGGGGGCATCGTGTTCTTCTTCCACCAGGTCGGCGCGTTCCTGGGCGGGTGGCTGGGCGGCCGGCTGTACGCGGCGACCGGCAGCTACGACGTCGTCTGGTGGCTCTCCATCGGGCTCGCCCTCGTGGCCGCGCTGCTCAACGTCCCGGTGCGCGAGGTCCCGGTGGCGAGGCTCCGGGCCGTGCCGGAGGTGGCGAGCTCGTGATGTGGAGGGTCCTGCGCGATCCGCTCTTCCTCCGGGCGTGCGCCCTCGCGCTCTCCGCCCTCCTCGCGCTCTGGGCCTTCGTCTCGTACATGCAGCCGGCGTTCTCCGGCGAGCGGGTGAGCGAGATCCTGCGCTGCAACTGACGCCTCTCGCCCCCGCGACGGGCGGGCGAGGCGGGCGTATCCTGCGCTCGTGATCCGGCTCGAAGAGGCCACGACGCCCGCGGACCTCGACCTCGTGCGGACCCTCTGGCGCGAGTACCAGGGGGCGATCGGCGTCGACCTCTGCTTCCAGGGGTTCGAGCGGGAGCTGGAGACGCTCCCGGGCGCCTACGCGCGCCCTGGCGGGCGGATCCTCCTCGCTCGGGAAGGGAACGCGCCGGCGGGCTGCGGGGCGCTCCGGCCCCTCGGGCCCGGGATCGCGGAGCTGAAGAGGATGTGGGTTCGCCCGGCGTTCCGCGGGCGCAAGCTCGGGAGGCTCGTCGCGGAGGCGCTCCTGGAGGCGGCGCGGTCGGAGGGCTACCGGGCGGTCCGGCTCGACACCCTCGGCACGATGCGGGAGGCCCGGGCGCTCTACCGGTCGCTCGGGTTCCGGGAGATCCCCGCCTACTACGGGAACCCGCTCCCGGACGTGGTGTACATGGAGCTGTCCCTCCCGCCGGGAGCCGTTTGAACGGGGACGAATGATGCTATCGTCCGGCTCGGGCCACGGTCGTTCCCACCCCCGCGAGGGACGATGCGGATCCTCTACACCGAGGACAACCCCACCGACGCGGACCTGACGGTCCGCGCGCTCGAGCGGGCGAGACCCGGCTGGTCGATCGAGCTGGTCCAGACCGTCGAGGCCGCCCAGGCGCGGCTCCTGCTCACCCCCGCCGTCGATCTCCTGCTCGCCGATCTCCGGCTGCCCGACGGGACGGGGCTCGAGCTCGTCTCCTGGATCCGCGCCCAGGGCCTCCCCGTCGCGGCCGTCGTGGTGACGGGCGTCGGCGACGAGGAGAGCGCCGTGGCCGCTCTCAAGGCGGGCGCCGACGACTACCTCGTGAAGCGCGCCGGCTATCTCGGGCCGCTCCCGGCGCTCCTGGAGGCGGCGCACGGGCGGGAGCGGGAGCGGATGCGGCGCGCCGATCGACCGGTGCGCATCCTGTACGCCGAGCACGCCAGCGACGACGTGGAGCTCACCCGGCGGCACCTCGCCCGGCACGCGCCGCACCTGCGAATCGAGACGGTCGGGTCGGTGCCCGAGCTCATGGATCGCCTCCCGCCCGCCTGCCTCGCGGGAGACATGCGGGCCTGCCCCTACGACGTCCTGCTCATGGACTACCGGCTGCCGGGTCCGAGCGCCCTCGACGCGCTGAAGGATCTCCTTCACGTGCGCCACCTCTCGATCCCGATCCTCCTCGTCACCGGGCACGGGGACGAGGAGGTCGCGGTGGAGGCGCTGAAGCTCGGCGCGGCGGACTACCTCGTGAAGCGGCCCGGCTACCTGAACCGGCTGCCGGCCGCGGTCGAGAACGCCTTCCACCGGGTGGAGCTCGCCCGCGGAAGGGCCGCCCTCCAGGCCTCGGAGGAACGGTACCGGACGCTCTTCGAGACGAGCCCGCTCCCGTCCTTCGCGTTCGAGCGCCGGAGCGCCGCCATCCTCGCAGTGAACGAGGCGGCCATCCGTCACTACGGGTATGGCCGGGACGAGCTCGCGACGATGACGGCGTACGATCTCCGGCCGGCCGAGGATGTGGACTCCCTGCAAGCCCGGCTCTCCTCGGGCGACTTCTCCGAGCCGCGGACCATCCTGACGCGGCACCGGAAGAAGGACGGTTCGGTCTTCGACGCCGAGGTGACGGTGCGCGAGGCGCAGGTGCTGGGACAGGCGGCCCTCCTCTCGGTGGCCAGGGACGTGACGGAGCAGCGGGCCCTCGCCGAGCAGCTGAGGCAGGCGCAGAAGATGGAGGCGGTGGGGCGGCTCGCGGGAGGGGTGGCGCACGACTTCAACAACCTCCTCACCGTGATCATGGGGGCGTGCGCCGAGGGGCTGGACGAGGAAGGGGGAGCGGCGCGCGAGCCGCTCGAGACGATCCTCGCCGCCGCGCAACGGGCGGCCGGGCTCACCCGGCAGCTACTGACGTTCGCCCGCCGTCAGGTGCTGCAGCCGCGGGTCCTCGAACCGAACCTGGTGGTGAGGGACCTCGTGAAGATGCTCCCTCGCCTCCTCGGCGAGGACGTGCGCGTGGAGACCCGGCTCGCCTCCGGTGCGGGCCGGGTCCTCGCCGACGCGGGCCAGCTCGAGCAGGTCATCCTGAACCTCGCCGTGAACGCGCGCGACGCGATGCCCTCGGGCGGTACGCTCACGATCGAGACGGCGAGCGTCGAGATCGACGAGCCCTACCGGGAGCGGCACCCGGACGCCCGGGCCGGGCCCCACGTGATGCTGGCGGTCTCGGACACCGGGATCGGGTTGACGCCCGAGGTGCGGCGCCACCTGTTCGAGCCGTTCTTCACCACGAAGGAGCCGGGCACCGGGACCGGGCTCGGGCTCGCCACGGTCTTCGGGATCGTCCAGCAGAGCGGCGGCTTCGTGCACGCCTACGGCGAGCCGGGCCAAGGCGCGACGTTCAAGGTCTACCTCCCCCGCATCGACGGCGAGGCGGAGGCCTCGCCTCCCGGGGAGGCGCCGCCGGTCCGCGGCGGGACCGAGACCGTCCTCGTCGCAGAGGACGATCGCGGCGTGCGCTCGCTCGTGGTCTCCACCCTGGCCGCGAAGGGGTATGCGGTGATCGAGGCCGAGAACGGTTCGGAGGCTCTCGCCGCGGCAGAGCGCCACTCCGGGCGGATCGACCTCCTGGTGGCGGACGTGGTGATGCCGGCGATGGGAGGGCGCGAGCTGGCCGACCGGCTGAAGGCTCGGCGGCGCGGGATCGGCGTCGTCTACATGTCCGGCTACACCGACGACGCGGTTCACCGGCGGGGAGCCATCGAGCCGGGCGCGGCGTTCCTCCAGAAGCCCTTCACTCCGACGGCCCTCGCCGCCAAGGTCCGGGAGGTGCTCGACGCGAAGGGCCGGGGAGGGGCCGGCGACGGGGAGGGGCCTTGAACGCGGAGCGCCGCGACCCGGGCTCTCGACCCGGCTCCCTCCGCGGCGACGAGGCGAGGTTCCGGCTCACCTTCGAGCGGGCGGCGGTCGGGATCGCCCACGTGGCGACCCGCTGGCGCTTCATGGAGGTGAACCAGCGCCTCTGCGACATCGTCGGATGGAGCCGGGACGAGCTCCTCGCCCGCACCTTCCCGGACATCACCCACCCCGACGACCGGGCGGCGAGTCTCGATCTCTCGGACCGCCTGCTGGCCGGCGAGATCCCGGCGTTCGAGCTGGAGAAGCGGTACGTCCGCAAGGACGGCTCGACCGTCTGGGCCAACCTGAACGTCTCCCTCGTGCGCGACCGGGACGGGCGGCCGAGCCACTTCGTCGCGATCGTCGAGGACATCTCCCGTCGAAAGGAGGCCGAGGAGGAGCTGGCCCGGAGGGCCGCGGAGACCGCCCTCGTGAGCGAGCGGGTCCGCGAGCTCGCGACGAGCCTCGAGCTCTCGGTGATCCTCCGCGGCGCGCTCCGGAGCGCGATGGAGCTCATGGAGGTCGAGGGTGGGCGCGTCTGCCTGGCCGACGGCGAGCGCTTCGAGGAGGGGGATGCCCCACCCGTGGCGGAGCCCTCGGCGAAGGCTCCCCCGCCGGGCGCCTGCGGGTGCGGCGACCTCGTCCGCGCGGGCGGGGAGCCCCGCGTCCTCGCTTCGGGGCCCCGGCCCGGCGGCGAGGTGGGGGGCGCTCCCGCCTTCGTCTTCCACGCCCTCTTTCCGCTCGAGGTCCGCGGGGACCCCATCGGCGCGCTGTGCGTCTTCTCGCGGACGGCGCTCCGCGCGGCGCCCCGCCGGATCGAGCTCGTGCGCGATCTCTGCGGGCCGCTCGCCCTCGCCATCGAGAACGCCCGGCTCTTCCGGGCGGAGCGGGCCGCCCGCGAGCAGGCGGAGGGGACGCGCACGCAGCTCACCCGCGTCTTCGAACGGGTCACGGACGCCTTCGTCGCGCTCGACCGCGAGTGGCGCTACGTCTACGTGAATCCCAGGGCGGGGGAGCTCCTGGGGCGCGCGCCCGGGGAGCTCCTCGGGAAGCACATCTGGACGGAATTCCCGGATGGGGTCGGGCAGCCCTTCCACCTCGCCTACGAGCGCGCCCTGCGGGAGCAGCGCCCGGTCCGGATGGAGGATCACTACGCCCCGTGGGATCGCTGGTTCGAGAACGTCATCTACCCGTCGCCGGACGGGCTCTCGATCTACTTCCACGACGTCAGCGATCGGAGGCGGGCAGAGGAGGCGCTGCGTCGGAGCGAGGCGGCGCTCGCGGAGGCGCAGCGGGTCGCCAAGGTCGGGAGCTTCTCCCGGGACCTCGCCACCGGGAAGACGACGTATTCGGCCGAGATGCGCCGGCTCCTGGGGTTCGATTCCGCCGGGATGCCGCCGGAGGGCGAGGCGAGGCTCGAGGCGCTCGTCCATCCGGATGACGGCGCGCGGGTCGCGGAGGCGATGAGGCGCGTCGAGGCGGGTGAGGGGGTCGTGTTCGAGGCGCGTGGCCGCCCGGAGGGCGGCGAACGGTACCTCCAGGGGAGGTTCGAGCCGGTCCGGGGCGCCGAGGGGACGATCACGGGGCTCGTCGGGACGCTGCAGGACGTCACCGAGCGGGTGCTCGCGGAGAACGAGATCCGGGCGCTCGCGGAGAGCCTCGAGGCGCGGGTGGCGGAGCGGACCCGGGAGCTCCGGGCGGTGAACCAGGAGCTGGAGGCCTTCAGCTACTCGGTCTCCCACGACCTCCGCGCGCCCCTCCGCGCCATCGACGGCTTCACCCGGATCCTCGTGGAGGAGCACGGGGAGCGCCTCGACGAGGAGGGCCGGAGGCTCGGGAACGTCGTGCGCCGGAACACCCAGCGCATGGCGCAGCTCATCGAGGACCTCCTCGCCCTCGCCCGCCTCGGACGGGCCGACGTGCGCCGGCAGCCCGTGGACATGGCCGATCTGGCGCGCTCGGTCTTCCAGGAGATCCTCCCCCGCGAGGAGCGCGCCCGCGTCGACTTCCGGGTGGGCGATCTCCCGGAGGCCAGCGGCGATCCGAGCCTGCTCCGCCAGGTCCTCGCGAACCTGATCGCCAACGCGGTCAAGTTCTCCTCCCGCAAGCCGACCGCGGTCGTCGAGGTGGGAGGCGAGGCGAGGGAGGGCGAGAACGCCTACTGGGTCCGCGACGAGGGGGCGGGCTTCGACATGCGGTACGCCGGGAAGCTCTTCGGCGTCTTCCAGCGGCTTCACGGCAACCGGGAGTACGAGGGGTCGGGCGTGGGGCTGGCGATCGTCCAGCGGATCGTGCAGCGGCACGGGGGGCGCGTCTTCGCCGAGGGAGCGCCGGATCGGGGCGCGACCGTCGGCTTCACCCTTCCCGCCGGGAGGCCGCCCTGAGCGACATCGACCCCGTGGACATCCTCCTCGTGGAGGACGACGTGAACGACGCGGAGCTCTCCGTCCGGGCGCTGCGCAAGCGGGGGCTCGCGAACCGGCTCAGGGTCGTCGAGGACGGCGCGGAGGCGCTCGACTTCCTCCTCCGCGACGGCCGGTGGGCGGATCGGGACGAGCGCCCGCCCCGCGTCGTGCTCCTCGACCTGAAGCTGCCCAAGATGAACGGCCTCGAGGTGTTGCGGGCGCTGAGGTCCAACGAGCGGACGCGCAAGATCCCCGTGGTGATCGTCACCTCCTCGCGCGAGGACCCGGACGTCCAGGCGGCGTACGACCTCGGCGCCAACGGCTACGTGGTGAAGCCCGTGGACTTCGAGGCCTTCGCGGAGGTCATGACGAGCGTCGGCCTCTACTGGGCCCTCGTGAACGAGCCTCCGCGTTGACGGTTCGCGGCGCCCCCGCTCCGGCACGGAGCCGCCGCAGCGGCCGCCCGCCTACCCGAGCAGCCTCCTGTGGATCTCCCGCGCCGCCTCCGCGAGCACCCGCTTCTCCGCGTAGGCCGTGACGCGCAGGGGGTCGGCCGAGATGGCGCGGGCGGGCGCCCCGAGCGACTCGAGCGTGGAGACCACCTCGTGCCGGACCCGGGCCGACGTCCCCGCGCCGGTGCCCACGACGGTCACCGCGGCGATCCCGTCGTCGAGGATCTCCACGCCGGGGATGGCGGCGCGGAGCGAGGCGGCGAGGCCGGGCCAGCCGTGGACGTTCTCGAGCGGCACCGCGAGGGCGACGCCGTCCGGCGCCTCCGCCTCCGTCGCGGCCGCCCCGGCCTGGTGGAGCACGGCGCGGATCTTCTCCGTGAACTCGCAAGAGGCGACGACGAGGGCGAGCTCCTTCTCCAGGGCCACCCCGGCGATCCGGTCGTTCGCGGGCGCCGCGCGGACCACGGTCTCCTCCGGGCCGCCGAAGGTCGAGCGGGCGCGGATCGCGATCCCCTTCTCCTTCGCGAACTCCACCGCCTGGGCGTTCAGCACCTTGGCGCCCGCGGTGGCGAGCGCCTGCATCTCCTCGTAGGAGAGCTCGTCGATCCGGCGGGCGCCCGGGACGACGCGCGGGTCGGCGGTGTAGACGCCGGCGACGTCGGAGTAGATCTCGCAGTCCGCGCCGAGGGCCGCGGCGAGGGCGACGGCGGTGGTGTCGGAGCCGCCGCGCCCGAGGGTCGTCACCTCCTTGCGCGGCGAGACCCCCTGGAACCCGGCGACGATGACCACCTTCCCGCCCCGGAGCTCCTCGAGGACGCGCACGGGGCGGATCTCGAGGATGCGGGCGGTGGAGTGGGCGTCGCTCGTGAGGATGCCGGACTGGCTGCCGGTGAAGCTGATCGCCGGGACCTGGAGCTCGTGGAGGGCCATGGCGAGGAGGGCCATGGAGATCCGCTCGCCCGCGGTGAGGAGCATGTCGAGCTCCCGGCGCGGCGGGTCGGGGGAGATCTCCTTCGCGAGGGAGAGCAGGTCGTCGGTCGTGTCGCCCATCGCGGAGACGACGACGCACACGTCGAACCCGGCCTTCCGCGTGGCGGCGATCTTCGCCGCGACCTTCCTCAGCTTCTCGACGTCGGCGACCGAGGACCCGCCGTACTTCTGGACGACCGTGGGCATGGGGGGAATCTACCGCGTTCCCCGTCCCCCATCCGCCCGGCTCGCATCCCGTGCGGCCCCCTCTCCCCAACCCTCTCCCCCGGCTCGGTGCCGGGGGAGAGGGGGA
>JBBIPT010000088.1:0-14275 GCA_037442705.1 Anaeromyxobacter sp. | reverse complement strand
GTCCTCTGTGGTGAAAAGACTTGAAGGAGTTATGCCGTGAAACCGCAAGATTTACTGTTTAGCAAGACACACGAGTGGATATCCATCGCCAGCGAAGGCGAACAAAAGGTCGCCACGATGGGCCTCACCGCGTTCGCCGTCGATGCAATCAGCTGCACGTAGGCCGACGTCGTCACGTTTGTCGAGCTGTAGGAGTTCGACGCGACGATGGCGTTCGTCGGCGCCGGCCTGGTTTTCGCCGGCATCGCCGACACCTGCCCGATGGCCATGCTGATCGCCAAGATGCCCTGGAACCAACTGGCCGCCGCGCCGCGGACGGGGCGGAGGCGGGCGCCGTCCACGTCGCGGCGGGCGACGGGCGCGCCGGAGGGGTCGAGGACGAGGAGGGCCTCCGGCGTCGCGAGGACGATCACCGGGCGGCCCGGCTCCTCCGCCTCCCCGGCGGCGAGGGCGAGGACGCGCCCGTCCACCCGGGCGATCCGGCGGACCGAGGCGAAGGCGGATCCCGGGGGCCGGGACTCGCGGGCGAGGAGGAGCGTCGCGGGATCGGCGGGCGCGCGGGACTGGACGATCCGGGGAGGGAGGGCGCGGGCCTCCGGCTGCCGCTGGAGGAAGAAGGACGGCCAGGCGGGGATGAGCTCGCCGACGAGCGCGAGCTCGCGCCGTCCGGGCACGAGCCCGGCCCGGACGCGGAGGAGCCAGTCCTGGCCGTCCGCGCGCGCGGCGGCCTCGGCGTCCCCGCGGCCGCGGTGCGGCGTCACCGCGAAGCCCCGGGCGGAGAGGGCGCCGGCGATGGCGGTCTCCACGGGGGCGGCGAGGGCGGGCGCGCGCGCCTCCACCGCGAGCCGGAGGGTGCGCCTCCCCTCCAGCGGGAGGCCGGTCTCCTCGGCGAGCGCCTCCGCCGCGGCGCGGAGCGAGGGAGGTGCCGCGGCCGGGAGTGGCGTCGCGCCCGCGGCGAGAGCGGGGAGGGCGGCGAGGAGGACGACGAGGGCGCGACCCGCCACGAGCGGACGGCATCGGGACCGTCGCCCTTCGACGGGCCCATTCGACGGGCTCAGGGCAGGCTCGGGGCGAACGGACGGGAGTGAACCGTTCGCCCGGAGCAAGGCAGGGGACGGACGGAGCGGCCCGATCCGGACGCTCGCGGCCATCAGCGATCTTCCATGAAGAAGTTCTGCGGAGCGGAGCCGCGGCGATCGTCGGTCCCCTCGTCCGGCGCGGTGCCGGCGAGGAAGGCGACGAAGGGCACGTCGGCGCGGCGGTCGGCGAGGAGCCCCGTGGCGGGATCGATCCGGGTGAGCTCGACCCCGGGCACGACCTCGAAGGGCACGGGGGGGCGCGTGCCGAGCGCCGCCTGCATGAAGGAGAGCCAGGCGGGGAGCGCCGCCCCCGCGCCGGTCTCGCGCGGGCCGAGGGGCGAGTGGTCGTCGAAGCCGATCCAGACGCCGCCCACGAGCTCGGGCGTGAAGCCGACGAACCAGGCGTCCCGGTGCTCCTGGGCGGTCCCGGTCTTCGCCGCCGCCGGGCGCGCGAGCGCCTTCGCCGCGGCCCCCGTCCCCTCCTCCACCACGCCCCGCATCATCGAGGAGAGGACGCAGGCGACGTCGGGGCGGGTGCCCGCGGCGGGGATGGGGAACGGGGACGGCTCGAGGGGCGGCGCCGCCGGGACCGGCTCGCCGGCGGGCGAGGACGGCGCGGCGGCGGAGGCCCCGGCGCCCTCGGCCGGGAGGGCCCCGGGAGCTGGCGCGGGGAGCGCGCTGCCGTCCGCCGCGACGCCCGGGACCGGCAGGAGGGGCGACTCCTCGAGGACCGTCCCGTCCCGGTCGGTGACCTTCACGACGAGGACGGGAGGGGCGTGGAAGCCGCGCGCCGCGATCGAGGCGTAGGCGTTCACGAGATCGATGGGGAGCACCTCCCCCGTGCCGAGGGCGAGGGTGAGGTTCCGCGGGAGGCCGGTCCCGATCCCCATCCGGCGGGCGAAGTCGATCACGGCGTCGGGGCCGAGCGCGTCGGTGAGCTTCACCGAGACGGTGTTCTTCGACTGCGCGAGGGCGGCGGAGAGGAGCATCGGGCCGTCGAAGGAGTCCTTCTCGTAGTTCCGCGGGCGCCACTCCTTGCCGGTCCACGGGTCGCGGTAGAGGTCCGGGGTGTCGTAGACGACCGTGGCGGGGGTGAAGCGGCGCGACTCGACCGCCGCCCCCCAGACGAACGGCTTGAACGCGGAGCCGGGCTGGCGCCGGGCCTGGATGGCCCGGTTGAACTGGGAGGTCGCGAAGTCCCAGCCGCCGACGAGGGCGCGGACGCCCCGGGTGGCCGGGTCGATCGCGACGAGCGCGCCCTGCACGAGCGGGGTCTGCTCGAGGGAGAGGACGAGGGGCTTCCCCTCGCGCGCCGCCCGCTCCGGCGCGAGCCGGCCGGGCATCACGCGCACGAGGACCACGTCGCCCGGGCGGACGACGGACGAGACCGCCTTCGGCGTCGCGGTCGCCGAGGTGGGGTTCCACTTGCGGGCCCAGAGGACGTCCGGGAGCGAGAGCGTCCCCTTCGCGCCGCCGAGATCCACGGTGGCGCTCTTCTCGCCCGCCTCCGCGACGAGCCCGGCGTAGACCTCACCCGTCTCGAGCGGCCGCGGCCTCGCCATCCGCGCGACGCCGGTCTCCTCCGCGTCCTCCGGGTCGATCTCGCGGGGGTTCACGCGGGAGAGGTCCCAGAGGAGGACCTCTCCCCGCCGCGCGTCGGCCCGCGAGAGCCGGTCGCGCCAGAGCGGGAGGGCGGCCGCGACCTTGTCCGGCTCGAGGTGGAGGAGCGGTCCCCGGAAGCCCTGGCGGCGGTCCACCGCGCGGAGCCCCGCCTCGAGGGCCGCCTCGGCGTAGCGCTGCATGGAGGGGTCCATCGCCACCTCCACGCGGAGCCCACGCGTCTCGACGACCTCCGCGCCGTATCGGGCGTCGAGGTGGCGCCGGACCGCGTCCGCGTACCAGGCGCCCGGGGGGTCCGGCTCGGGCGGGCGGACGGTGATGGGGCGGGCCACCTCGCGGTCGTGCTCGGCCTTCGTGATGAGCCCCTCCTCGAGCATCCGGCGCAGGACGTACTTCTGCCGCTCCTTCGCGCGCGCGGGGTGGTTCACGGGCGAGAGCCGCATCGGCGACTGGACGATCCCCGCGAGGACGGCGGCCTCCCCCAGGTCCACCTCGGAGACGCCCTTCCCGAAGTAGAAGCGGCTCGCCTCCTCCACGCCGTAGCGGAGGTGGCCGAGGTAGATCTGGTTCAGGTACAGGTAGAGGATCTCGTCCTTGGAGAGCTTCTCCTCGAGGCGGGGGGCGAGGACGAGCTCCTTCACCTTGCGCTTCGGCTTCCACTCGGTCGAGAGGAGGAAGGTCTTCACGACCTGCTGGGTGATGGTGGAGCCGCCGCAGGCGATCCCCCCCCGGAGCACCCCCTTCACCGCGCACCGGGCGATGGCGAGGACGTTCACCCCCTCGTGCTCGTAGAAGCGCGCGTCCTCGGCGGCGAGGACCGCCTTGCGGAGCACCTCGGGGATCTCGTCGAGGGTGACCACCGTCCGCCGCTCCCGGGCGAACTGGAAGACCTCGGACCCGTCCGCGCCGTAGACGCGCGTCGAGACGAGCGGGTCGTAGTCCTGGAGCGTGTCGAAGGCGGGGAGCTCCCACGTCCAGGCGAGGAGGACCCCGCCGCCGAGGAGGGCGAGGGCCGCGCCGGCGAGGAGGAGGGTGCGCAGGAGGCGCCGGGTCTTCGTACGCCGTCTCGTCACGGGGAGGCGAACGATAGCCCCTGGGGCCGGGTCGGGCAAAGCGGAGGTTTCGAGTTCGGTCATGGCGGCCGGCCCCAGGCGGAGCAGGGGGCGTGCCAGGGAGGAACCGGCCGGAACTCCCGGGGATTCCCCCGGGGTGTGTCCCCCGGGGCACGGGGGCGCTCAGGCCTTCTCCCCCTCGCCCCGGCGGATCCCGAGGGCCCGCATCTTCTTGTAGAGGTGGCTCCGCTCGAGCCCGAGGGTCCGGGCGGTGTCCGAGACGTTGTCCGCGTGGGCGTCGAGGGCGCCGAGGACGATCTCCCGCTCCGCCTCCTCGACGAGGTCGTGGAAGGAGGCGCCGGCGCGGAACCGCTCCGTCCGCGGGCGCCGCGCCCCGGGGAGCACGTCCGAGACGTCGTCCGCGGAGATCTCCGGGCCGTCGCAGAGGATCGCGAGCCGCTCGACGAGGTTGCGGAGCTCGCGGACGTTCCCCGGCCACTCGTGCCCCTGGAGCGCCGCGAGGGCCTCGCGGGAGAGGCGCATCGGGCGCCGGCCGTTCCGCTCGCAGGCCTCGGCGAGGAAGCGCTCGCAGAGGGGCGGGACGTCCTCCTTCCGCTCCCGCAGCGGAGGGGCGTGGATCGGCACGACCGCGAGCCGGTAGAAGAGGTCCTCCCGGAAGCGGCCCGCCTTCACCTCGGCCTCCAGGTCCCGGTTCGTCGCGGCGACCACCCGGACGTCGGCGCGGATCGTCTGGTGCCCGCCCACCCGCTCGAACTCGCCCTCCTGCAGCACGCGGAGGAGCTTCGCCTGCATCGCCGGCGGCATGTCCCCCACCTCGTCGAGGAAGAGGGTGCCGCCGTCGGCCTGCTCGAACCTCCCGCGCCGGGCCGCGACCGCGCCGGTGAAGGCGCCGCGCTCGTGGCCGAAGAGCTCGCTCTCGATGAGCTCGCCCGGGACCGCCGCGCAGTTCACCTTCACGAACGGGCTGGAGCGCCGCCGGGAGCCCTCGTGGATGGCCCGGGCGACGAGCTCCTTCCCGGTCCCGTTCTCCCCCGTGACGAGGACTCGTCCCTCCGAGGGAGCCACCTTCCGGATCCGCTCCACGAGCTTCTGCATCGCCGGACCCGAGCCCACCATCTCCTGCGGGCCCGCCTCCCGCCGCAGCCTCGCGTTCTCCTCGGCGAGGCTCCGGAGGGCGAGGGCGTTCTTCACCGCCGCGAGGAGCTTCTCCTTCTCGGTGATCGGCTTCTCGAGGTAGTCGAAGGCCCCGAGCTTGAAGGCGCTGCGGACGGTCTCGATCGACCCGTGGCCCGACATCACGACGAAGGGAAGCTCGGGCCGTGTCTCCCGGGCCTTCTCCAGCACGGACAGCCCATCCAGGTCGGGCATCCGGACGTCCATCACCACGACCTCGACCGGGAGGGCCGCGATCTTCTCGAGCGCCTCGCGCCCCCCGCTCGCGACCTCCACGGCGTACCCCTCCATGGAGAGCGCGCGGGAGAGGGTGACCTGGATGTTCCGCTCGTCGTCCGCGATGAGCACGGTGGCCGGCATGACTCGATGTTAATCCCGGATGGCGGTCGGGAACGAAAACCTTTGACATGCGTTGCCATCGGAGCCAGTTGTCTAGGCTCGGCCATCGAGCCCTTCTCGTGAACCACGTCCCGACGGAGGCAACCATGCGACGCGCCCCACTCTTCTTCCTCCTCTCCATCGTCGGCCTCGCGGTCCTCACCGCGTGCCCCTCCAAGCCCAAGAACGGCGAGTGCAAGACCGGCCAGGACTGCCTCGAGCAGGAAGGGTACGGCAAGGTGTGCGTGGAGGGGCGCTGCCAGGAGTGCGGCGCCGACGCCGACTGCATGGCCGGCTTCATCTGCCGCTCGAACAAGTGCGTGCCGAAGCCGCAGTGCCTCGCCGACGCGGACTGCGGCCCGAACCAGGAGTGCGTCGCCGAGAGGTGCGTGGCGAAGCCCGAGCCGAAGCCGACGAAGCCGGCGCTCCCGTCGGAGTGCGCGGACGCCGCGGCCTTCACGATCCGGTTCGACTTCGACAAGTCCACGCTCCGCGCCGAGTCGCAGGGCGCGCTCCAGACCCTCGCGGACTGCCTGCGCCGCGCGCCGGCGAGCCGCGTCGTGATCGAGGGGCACTGCGACGACCGCGGCACGACCCAGTACAACATCGCCCTCGGCAACCGCCGCGCCGAGGCGGCCCGCAAGTACCTCTCCGACCTCGGCGCCGCCGCCCGGCTCGAGACGGTGAGCTACGGCGAGGAGCGGCCGCTCTGCACGCAGGCCACCGAGGACTGCTGGCAGCGGAACCGCCGGGCCGACTTCCAGGTGGAGCGGTGAGGAAAAGCCTCCTTCCGGTGGCCGCGATCGTCTCGGCGTCCGCGCTCGCGGGCTGCTGGGTGCCGGTCGAGCGCGGCCGCCAGATGGAGGCCCGGATCCTGCGCCTGGAGGGGAAGGCCGACGAGCAGCAGCGGACGCTGGACGAGCAGCGCGAGGTGGTCCGGGATCGCGTCGCGCGGGTCGACCAGAAGATCAAGGAAGTCCAGGCGAAGATCGACGAGCTGAACCAGGCGGCGCGCCGGAGCGGGGCCGACCTCGGCGTCTCGCTCTCCCGCCTCGCGGACGACTTCGCGAAGCTCCGGGGGGAGCTCGAGGTGGCCCAGCACCGGCTCGGCGAGATCGAGAAGTCGGTCGCGGCGACCGGCGAGCGGGTCGAGGCCCGCTTCGCGGCGATCCGCGGGACCGGCGCCCTCGACGAGTACGAGGCCCGGCAGCGGATCGCCGCCCTCCCGAAGCAGGACGACCGGGCCGCCTTCCTCGCCCTCGCGCAGAAGGAGGAGAAGGAGGGGGACAAGGGCGTGGCGCGGGAGCTCTACGAGCAGTACGCCCGCCGCTGGCCCGCGGACGCGAAGGCTCCCGAGGCCCGGCTGCGGGCGGGCCGGATCCTCTTCGCCCAGAAGCGGTGGCGGGAGGCCCTCCTCGCGTACGGCAAGCTCGCCGAGGAGCTCCCGAAGTCCGAGCAGGCCCCCGAGGCGATGCTCGGGGCCGCAGAGGCGATGATCCAGCTCGAGCTGAAGGACGACGCGAAGGCCGTCCTCCAGCAGCTCGTCGAGAAGTACCCGAAGGACGACGCCGCGGCGCGGGCGAAGAAGAGGCTCGCCGAGCTCGCGCCTCCGCCCGAGCCGAAGAAGGCGGCCCCGGCGCCGCGGAAGAAGTAGGGCCCCCGGTTGGGGCCCATGGGCCCAGCGCCCACACGGGGTGTGCATCCACGTTCACAGGACGCGGTAGCGTCCCCCTGCAAGCCCGCGTAGGGACGGGGGGGCGTGGCCGGCACGGGCCTCGCAAGGGTCACATGGACGAGGGGTGGTGACGGAGGCTTCCATGGCCCGCGTACGCATCGGCGAGATGCTCGTCCAGCAAGGGCTGATCGACGGCGTGCAGCTCCAGAGCGCGCTCGCCCACCAGCGCCGCTGGGGGGGCAAGCTCGGCCACGCCATCGTCCAGCTCGGCTTCCTCCCCGAGCAGGAGATGCTCGAGTCGGTGGGGAGCCAGATCGGCGTCCCCTGCGTCTCCCTCGCCGAGCGCGAGATCGCCCCCCAGGTCCTGCGGCTCGTCCCCGAGCGGCTGATCCGGAGCCGGAAGGTGCTGCCGATCGCCCGGCTCGCGGAGGGGCGGCGCGGCCCGCTCGTCGTGGCGCTCGCCGACCCGGCCGACCTCGGCGTCCTCGACGAGATCTCCTTCGCGACCGGGATGGACGTGCGCCCGGCCCTCGCCTCGGAGCGGGAGCTCGACCTCGCCATCGCCCGCCACCTCGACGGCGTCTCTCCCGCCCGGGAGAGCGGCTTCGCCGGGCGGAAGGACGCGATCGACCTCCCGGTGGACACGAGCCCGCTCGGCGACAAGTGAGCCGGCGGCGGGTCCTGCCCACTCCCCTTCGCAGTCCCCACGAGCCTGCGCCGAGCCTTTCGAATCGCGAGCGGTGGTGCACGCGGTCGTTCGCCCTTCGACAGGCTCAGGGCGAACGGTTGCGGGCAGGGCCGCTCGCGTACGAGCAAGTCCGTTCGTGGTGACCCCTCGACAGGCTCGGGGGAACCACGAACGGCCCGGATCGAGGCCAGCGGGCAAGGGCACCAGAGGGGTCCCCCGGCGGCCCCGCGTCACTCCCCGATCCGCGCGCTCGCCTCGTCGATCGCCGCGCGGAGGGCCGGGTAGTCCCGGACCACCGGGAACTGCGGGAACTCCGCGACCACGTTGGGCGGCGGCCGGAAGAGGATCCCGGCGTGGGCCTCCTTCAGCATCGCCGTGTCGTTGTAGGAGTCGCCCGCCGCGATCACCTTGAAGGCGATCTCCTTCATCGCCCGGACCGAGGCCCGCTTCTGCTCGGGCATCCGCAGCCGGTAGCCGGTGACGACGCCCTGCCCGTCGGTCACGAGCCGGTGGCAGAAGAGGGTGGGCATCCCGAGCTGCGCCATGAGCGGCATGGCGAACTCGTAGTAGGTGTCGGAGAGGATGAGCACCTGGTAGCGTGCGCGGAGGCCGTCGAGGAACTCGCGCGCGCCGGGCTCGGGGGCCATCCCGCCGATCACCTTCTGGATGTCCGGCAGCCCGAGGCCGTGCCGGCGGAGGAGGTCGAGCCGGAACCGCATGAGCACGTCGTAGTCCGGCTCGTCGCGGGTCGTGCGGCGGAGCTCGGGAATTCCCGTCCGCTCGGCGAACGCGATCCAGATCTCGGGGACGAGGACACCTTCGAGGTCGAGACAGACGATCTGCAAGCGCGGGCCTCCCGGGGCGAAAGGGGGCGATTCTAGCAGAGGCCCTACTCCTCCCCGTCGCCCTCCGGCTCCGGCGGCGCGCCCACCACCTTCCCTTCGCCCTGCATCCCCCACTGGCCGATCCGCTTCAGGACGGTGCTCTTCGCGATCCCGAGCTCCTTCACCACGAGGGACCGCTTCCCCTCGTTCCGCCGGAGGGAGAGCCGGATCGCCTCGCGCTCGATCTCCTCCATCGAGAGGCCGCGGACGTAGAGGACGTCGTCGTCCCCGCCCTCCGGGGCGCTCGAGCGCGTGTCCTCGAAGGTCACCGCGGAGGCGGGGACGGTGAGCCCCTCGCCCCGGAAGAGGAGGGCCCGCTGGACCACGTTCCGGAGCTGCCGGACGTTCCCCGGCCAGTCGTACTTCTCGAGCTTCTCCATCGCGCCGGGCGCCCAGTGGAGGAGGACGCCGCGCGGGCTCGCCCGGTCGAGGAAGGCCTCGGCGAGCGGCCGGACGTCCCCCCGCCGCCGCCGCAGGGGCGGGACGGTGATCGGCACCACGCAGAGCCGGTAGTAGAGGTCCTCGCGGAACTTCCCGGCGCGGACCTGGGCGCGGAGGTCCCGGTGCGTCGCGGCGACGATCCGGACGTCCACGGTGATGGGGCGGGAGGACCCGACGCGCTTCACCTCGCCGAGCTCGAGCACCCGCAGGAGCTTCGGCTGGAGGTCGAGCGGGAGCTCCCCCACCTCGTCGAGGAAGATCGTCCCCCGGTCCGCCTCCTCGAACGCCCCCTTCCGCAGCCGCTCCGCGCCGGAGAAGGCCCCCTTCTCGTGGCCGAAGAGCTCCGACTCGATGAGGGACTCGGCGATGGCCGAGCAGTTCACCGGGATGAACGGTCCGTCCCGCCGCGGCGAGCGGGCGTGGAGGGCGCGGGCGACGAGCTCCTTCCCGGTGCCCGTCTCCCCCAGGATCGCCACGGCCGCCTCCGAGGCGCCCACCCGCTCCACGAGGTCGAAGACCTGCCGCATCGCCGGGTCGCGGGAGATCATCCCCTCGAACGTCGCGGGCTGGATCGGCTCGGGCGCCTCGCGGGGCTCGAGCACGACCTCGGCGTCGCCGATCCGCACCGGGACGCCGAAGGGGAGCTCCGCCCGCGAGACGCGCGCGCCCGCGATGAACGTCCCGTTCGTCGAGCCGAGGTCCCGCACGATCCAGGTCCCGGCCCCGGGCTCGATGCGCAGGTGGCGCGAGGAGACCCAGGTGTCCTCGAGCCGCACCTCGCAGCCCGGATCCTTGCCGACGGCGACGCCCGAGGCGGTGACCGGGACCGTGCGCTCGCGCCCGGCGGCGCGGACGCGGAGCCGCGCGGGGGGAGGGCCGTCCGCGGGCACCCCGGCTGGACGCACGGCGGTGCCGGAGGGGACGCGGGTCTCCAGGTCCGCCGCGGCGGCGCCGGTGCGGAAGAGGGCCCGCCACCCGCCGAGCGAGATCTCGTGACCCTCGGTGAGCGGGATCTCGGCCCCCTCCGCGTCCGAGACGCGCGTGCCCCGGCCGGAGCGGTCCACGAGGACGAAGGCCTCCCCGCGCCGCTCGATCACCGCCTGGACGCGGGAGAGGGCGGGATCGGGCAGCGACACGTCGCACCCGGCGTCCCGGCCGATCGCGGTGCGGTCGCCGAGGGCCACGCGGAGGAGCTCCTCCCCGTGGCGGAAGAAGGCGAGCTCGGGCATGGCGCGGGAGCCTATCGGAAGCGGCGACGGTTGGCGAAGCGGAAACTCACGCCCGGCGGCGGGGAGGGGCCGGGCGGCCCCGGGGCGGACTACCCGTGGACGAGCTCCTCGAACCCGGGCTCGCGCCGCAGGGCGTCGAAGGCCGTGTCGCCGCGGAGCCAGTCGCGGACCTTCTCCCCGTCGAGCGAGATCGCCTTCCGGAGCGCCTCGACCGACTGCGGGGCCCTGCCCCAGAGCGCGTAGAGCGCCGCCCGGTCGTAGGCGAGGAGGACGTCCTCGGGCCGGAGCTCGCCCGCCCGGGCGTAGGCGCGCTCCGCCTCGGCGTAGAAGCCCTTCTGCGCGTAGGCGACGCCGAGGTCGAGCCAGGCCTCGAAGCTCGCGGGGTCGAGCCGCACCGCCTCCTTGAGGTGGCCGATGGCGGCCCGGTGGTCGCCCTCGTCGAGGAGGATGCCCCCGAGCTCCTGCCGCGGCAGGGCGTCCCCGGGGGCGAGGTCGATGGCGCGCTGGAAGGCCTCCTTCGCCTCCGCGTTCCGCCCCGCCTCCGCGTGGGAGAGGCCGAGGTTCAGGTGGGCGTCCGGGTACTCCGGGTCGAGCCGGATCGCCTCCCGGTACTCCGAGACCGCCATCTCCGGCCCGTGGGTCGCGAGGAAGCAGGCGAGGTTGTGGTGGGCGGTGGGGCTCTCCGGCTCGATCCGCAGGGCGGCGAGGTACTCCGCGAGCGCCTCCCGGAAGTGCCCCTTCTCCGCGAGGACCGAGGCGAGGTTGTCCCGGGCGTGGGCGGAGTCCGGGTCGAGCTCGATCGCCTTCTGGAACTCCTTCACCGCCTCGTCGAGCCAGCCGCGGTCGGCGAGCGCGATCCCGCGCGAGTTGTGCTCGTCGGAGCGGGCGATGTCGTTCTTCGGGTTCCGGTCGCGGCTCAAGTCTCGGGTCCACCTTCCGGCGTCTCGGGCGGGGCCCGGGGCCGGCAAGGTTCTAACCGGACGGAGGCCCGGACCCAACGGCGATCTTCGGGGGAGCGCCCGGGGGCGGGGTGCTACCATCGGGGCCCACCGCCGGCCGGGGGTCCCTTGTCGCGCAGAGCCTGGATCATCGTCGCCGTCGCCGTCGCGCTCGCCGCCGTGGGCGCCGCCCGGCTCCTCCGCTCCCCTCCCACCGACGAGGAGGCGATCCGCGCCCTCTTCGACGAGGCGGCGAGGGCCGCCTCGGAGAAGCGGGCCGGGGACGCGGTGGAGGGGGTGTCGGAGCGCTTCCGGGGGCACGGGCTCGACCGCGCCGGCGTGAAGCGGCTCGTCGCCTTCCACGTCCTCCGCGGCGAATGGGTGTCGGTCTCGATCGCGGGCGCCCGGATCGCCGTGGAGGGCGACGTGGCGCGCGCGAACGTGGACGCCGTGCTCGCGCGCGGCGGCGCGGCCGGCAAGGCGCTCGCGTCGCTCCTCCCCGGGGAGGCGAGCGCCCACCGCTTCTCCTGCCGGCTGGAGCGCGAGCCGGACGGGTGGCGGATCGTCGAGGCGGCCTGGCGCGCGGTGGAGCTCGCCGACGCGCTCTCCGGACCGCCGGACCCGTGATGGCGGTCTACACGGTCCTCTCTCCCGCGGAGCTCGCGGAGGTCCTCCTCCGGTTCGGCCTCCCCGCCCCCGCCCGCGTGCTCCCCGAGCCGAAGGGGTACGTGAACACGAACCACCACGTCTGGGCGGGCGGGGAGCGCTTCTTCCTGCGCCTCTGCGAGGGGAAGTCGGACGCGGACGTCCGCTTCGAGGCGGAGGTCCACCGCACGCTCCGCGAGGCGCGCTTCCCCGTCCCCCGCCTCCTCGACGCCCGGGACGGAAGCCCCTTCGTGCGCGTCGCGGGGCGGCAGGCGATGCTCTTCTCGTTCGCGGCGGGGGAGGAGGTCCCCCGCGCCGCCGCCGGGCCCGGGCGGTGCCATCGCGTGGGCGGCCGGCTCGCCCGGCTGCACGGCCTCGCCTCGGCCTTCGTCTGCGAGCGGCCGAATCCCCACGGCCTCCCCCGCGTCCGCGCCTGGGTCGAGGCGCTCGGGGACGGGGACGAGCCCGAGGTCCGGGCGGCGCTCCCCGTCCTCGCGGAGGAGCTCGCGCGCGCGGCGTCGCTCCCCTCGGCGCCGCGCGGGCTCGTCCACGCCGACCTCTTCCCGGACAACGTCCTCTGGATCGGCGAGGACCCGAGCGCCGTCCTCGACTGGGAGATGTCCTGCACGGACGCCTTCGCCCTCGATCTCGGCGTCGCGCTCTGCGCCTGGTGCTGGGACGGCGGCTTCGTCCCGGCGCGCGCCGCGGCGCTGCTCGACGGCTACCGCGCCGGGCGGCGCGTGGAGCCGGAGACCCTGGCCGCCCTCCCCGCGTGGGCGCGGTTCGCGGCGCTCCGCTTCGCCGCCTCGCGGATCCACGCGGCCCGGGCGCCGGTCCCCGCGGGCGGGACCGTCGTCCGCAAGGACTGGCGGACCTTCCGGGACCGGCTCCTCGCCCTGCGGGAGATGGGCGAGGAGGGCTTCCGGGGGATGCTCGGCGCCGGCGCTCCCTGAAGCCGCTCGCGATTCGGAAACACTCGGCCCCTGGCCTCGATCTCAGGCCTCGGACCTCAGGCCTCGGGAACGGCCGCGGAGATGCATTTCCTGAGGCCTGAAGCCCTGTGTGCTTCGGAATCGCGCCCGTCCGATCAGAGCCCCGAGACGAGGAGCCAGCGCCTCTCGGTCCGGCGCAGGCGGAGGCGCTGGAGGTCGGAGTCGCGGCGGGGGATGGTGCCCGTGGGCGTCTGCACGCGGTAGTAGCTGTCGTAGAAGATCTCGATCGCGGCGGCGTCCCCCTCGATCTCGATCCGGCGGAGCGTGACCGCGAGCTTGGAGGCCTGGAGCCGCGGGAGATCCTCCGAGAGCGCCTTCTCGAGCCGGGCGCGGTCGAGGTCGTCCTCGGGCTCCGGCGTCCCCGCGTCGTCGAAGTAGTCGGGCGAGACGAGCGCGAGGATCGCCCCCGCGTCGCGCCGGTTCATCGCGTCCACCCAGCGCTCGACGAGGGAGTGGAGCTCGCGGTTCTCGGGGGTGTCCCGCAGCTCGGTGCCCGGGATCCGCTTCGGCGTGCAGGCGGTGGCGGTGGCGAGGGCGGCCAGGAGGAGGATCGCTCGGGTGCTCGTCATGCCGGGAATCTGTCCCGCCTCCCCGGGGCGGTCAAGCTCCGGGCGGCGGCCCGCTCCGGTTCGTCGCGCACCGGGGGGCGGGATCGTGGTCTCCTCGGGCCGTGGACCCCGCCCCGAGCCTCGACGCGCTCCGGCGCTTCTTCGAGGAGGCGCTCGCCGCGCGAAAGGCGACGGGCCCGCTCTCCCGTGACGCGAGGGTGGCCCTCGCGCTCGACGAGGGGCCGGCGCGGTTCGGCATGGAGAACGGCCGGCCCGCCGTCCGTCCGGGCGAGGAGCCCGATCCCGACTTCACCCTCTCCCTGCCGGCCGCCGCGGTGGCCCGGCTCACCGGGGGTGCGCCCGCCGACGTGGGCGAGATGGGGATCCGGTTCTTCGAGCTCGTCCTCTCGCGCGACCCGGCCCTGAAGGTCCGGATCCGGATCCACGCCTCCACCGCGCGCCTCGTCGCCCACGGCTACCTCGGCGTGCTCGCCCGCGGCGGGTTCCGGGTCGCCCTGTGGCTCCTCGGGAAGGGCATCCGGGACCCGAAGGGCGCGATCGACCGGCTCCGGGGGCGGTGAGCTCCTCGCGTCTCTCGGGCGAGGCCGCGCGCGGGCAGCCCCGGTCACCTGGAAAGGCCTCGCATGCAGCCGTTCGCCCTGAGCCTGTCGAAGGGCGAACTCCTGCTCCCCTTGCGATGCCGGCCGCTGGCCGCCCGGGCCGCCGTTCCGCCGTGTGCTCGGCGCGCACGGCGTGGGCGGGACGCGCGCGCTTGCTTGCGCCGCTCGACGCGCGTCGGTCCGAACTCGCATCGGCGCCTTCGCTGCGCGGCGCCGATGCTCGGGCAACGGACCAACGCGCCCCCATGCACCTCGCGACGCGCGCGTCCCTCGGATGGTCGCGGCGGGCGCG
>JBBIPT010000087.1:0-14349 GCA_037442705.1 Anaeromyxobacter sp. | reverse complement strand
TCGGCGCCGGGATCCCGCGCCTCGAGCCCCGCCGGGCGGGGGCCGTGGAGCTCGAGGTCTTCAGGGACGAGGAGGAGTGACGGCCGCGCTGCCCGTCAGCCGTTCGGCCGCGCCTCCGCCTCCCGCCGCTCGATCGGCGCGGCCGGCAGGGCGATCGGTTCCCTCGGCATGAGGATCCAGAGGGCGAGGTAGACGACGACGCCCCAGCCGCCGACGATCGCGGCGACGACGAAGGCGAGCCTCACCGCGGCGGAGGGGACGGAGAAGCGTTTCGCGAGGCCGAGGGCCACGCCGCCGAGCCACGCGCCGTCGCGGGCGCGCGTCCACTCGCGGGCGGGCGGCGGCTGGGTCATCCAGCTCGTGCACTGGGCGCAGCGGGTCGCGCCCGGGGCGTTCTCGGTGCGGCAGTAGGGACAGAGCATCGTTCTTCCTCCGTGCCGGATCCTACGGAGGAGCCCCGCGCCTATTTCGCCGGGCGCCCGAAGACCCCGACCCAGAAGCTCTTCCCGTGCTTCAGCGGGACCGTCTTCGCCCGCTTCCGGGGGAGCCCGTAGTGCTCGAACAGGCGCGTGAGCTCGTCCGGCGGCACGAGCTTCATCGCCTTCTCGATGATCTGCATGGCCTTCGTGGGGGGCTGCGGCGACGCGCCGCCGGGGAGCTGGAGGACGACGGAGCAGGTCCCCTGGTCCGCGAGCCACTCCGAGATGCGCCGGACGAGGACCTCCGGATGGAGGTACTCGAAGAGGAGGGCGGCGTGGACGAGGTCGAAGGCGCCGGGCGGGGAGCGGAACTTCTCCGCCTCGGCGCAGAAGAGCTCGAGCCGGGGGCCGAGGTGGAAGAAGCGCTGGCGGGCGATCCCGAGGTACTGGAGGTTCACGTCCACGCCGACGATCCGCTTCGTCACGTCCGGGTTCACGTGCTCGAGCCCATTCCCCGTCGCGCAGCCGAGGACGAGCAGCCGGTCGGGCTGCGTCGCGACGTAGGCCTCCTGGAAGAGGGCGGAGAGCGGGGCGAGCTGATCGGCCCCGTCCTTCCCCATGTGCCGCTCGTAGTCGGGCGCGGGGACGACGGTCCACGGGTTCGGCGTGCTCATGCGGCCCCTACCCTACCGCGGAACCGCCGCGGGTCCCACCCGTGCGGCGCGCGCTTCGCGGGGGCCTGATCGGGCGGCCGCGGCTGCCGTTCCGGTGCCGTCACGGCTGCGGTGGCGGGTGCGGTCACGGCCGGCGGCACCGCCTTTGCGGTCGCGGTGAGACCCCTCCAACCTTCGGCCTGGGCGCGCTACTCTCCGGGGCAGGCCCGCGTCCGCGAGGCCGATCTTCCCGGGAGGGGACCGAGACATGCGCCGTCTCTTGCCGTTCGCCCTGATGTCGGCCGTCGCCGGCCACTCCTTCGCAGCCCGCGCGCAGGCGCAGGGGGCCCCGAGCGCCGAGGCTCGGCGCCACTTCGACCGCGGCGCGGCCGCCCTGGAGATGGGCAGCTCGAGAAGCGACCTCGCGGCCGCCGTGAAGGAGTTCGAGGAGACCGTCCGTCTGGCACCGGAGTGGCCCGATGCCCACTGCGGCCTCGGCGCCGTCCAGGAAAAGGCCGGCGATCTCGATGGCGCCCTCGCCAGCCTCGGACGTTGCCTGGCGCTGAGCCCCACGGGACCGGACGCCGCGGCGCTCCAGACCCGGGTGAACAAGCTCGAGTTCCGTCGCGAGAGGACCGCGGAGCAGGCACGCATCACGGCCTCGCTCGCGGGGAGCTGGCGCGGCTTCATGAGCTTCTGCGGCGGCCACCGAAGCGATCTGCGGATCGTCGCGCTCGAGGACGGGCGCCTCGTCGCCGAGCTCACCACGGGCTGGAACGCCGACGTGGCCTCGGTTTTCAACCTCCAGGCCATCCCGGTCACGCGGGACGGAGACGAGCTCCGGTTCTCGTTCACCTGCCAGTTCGAGGCCCCGAAGATCCGGCTGAGCAGCCGGTACCCCGTGGAATACCGCCTGAGACTGGTCAGGCCGGGCCTGCTGGAAGGCACCCTGAGGCAAGGAGAGACCGCGAGCAGGCCGGTCCAGCTCGCGAAGCAGTGAACGCGGGAGCGGAGCAGGGCTCGGACCCGTGAACCCCGCGGCGGCCGCCGCGCCCTGCGCCAAGGATCTTCGCGTGCGAGTCCATCCGCTCACGGAGGAGCTCCTCGAGGAGGCGCTCGACCTGTTCGCGTCGGTCGCGGCCGAGGGGGACTGGCTCGCCACGGAGGCGCCCATCGACCGGCGCGAGGTCCGCGCCCGCTGGCGGGACCTCCTCGCCCACGGCGAGGGGACGATCCTCGTCGCCGGGGAGGGCGGGGCGATCGCCGGGCTCGCAGCCGTGGTGGGGCGCGTGACGCCCGAGTTCGGGATGCTCGTCCGCCACGATCGGCGGCGGCGCGGCGTCGGCGAGGCCCTCCTCGCCGCCTCGCTCGCCTGGGCGCGGAAGCGCGGCGCGCGCGAGGTCGTCCTCCACGTCTTCCGGCACAACGAGGCGGCGATCGCCCTCTACCGGAAGCACGGCTTCGAGGAGCGCCCCATCCCCCACCTGTCGCAGCGCCGCAAGGGCGTCCTGCGTCGGGAGGCGATCCGGATGGTGCGGGGGATCGAGCGCGGGGACGGGTGAGGCCGGCGGGGGACCGAAGCTCCTTCGCTCGCGTCGCAAGGACTCGACGTGAAATCGCGCCGCCCCTCGCCACCCATGGGTCGCACGAGACCCGTGCCCGCGGCCCCCGATCCCGACGGTTTCCGCGAGGGCTCCTGTCCGCTCCGGGGCCCCCGGCTTGCAGACCCGAACGGGGCCATTCCACGGAGACCCACACGCACATGCACGCCCTTGCTGCAGCACTGTCCATCCTTCTCACCGCGCCGGCCCTCGCCTCGGGCGAGGCGAAGGTCATCGACACCGCCTCGCTGAAGGCCCGGATGAACGGGAGCCCCGACCGCTGGGACTTCACGCTCGTGGACGCTCGGACCGAGGTGGAGTTCACCGACGCCCACATCCCCGGCTCCGTCCTCGTCCGCGCGAACGACGTCGCCGCGAACCTTCCCAGGGTCGTCCCCGACCGGTCGCGGACGGTCGTCTTCTACTGCAACGGCCCGAACTGCACGAAGACGGTGAAGGCGGCGAAGGCGGCCCTCGCGCTCGGCTACGCCGACGTCCGGGAGTACAAGGAGGGCCTCCCGGGGTGGGGCAAGGCCGGCTACCCGATCGAGGGGAAGCCGTGGCCGAAGGTCGAGGCCCCCGCCATCGCCCCCGAGGCCCTGAAGGCCGCGCTCGCCGGCCCGAACGCTCCCTTCGTCGTCGACATCCGCGACGCGGAGGAGTTCGCGAAGTCCCGCATCGCAGAGGCGAGGAGCGTCCCCGTGGACGACCTCCTGAAGCAGGCGAGGGCCTTCCCGGCGGGACGCCCGGTCGTGCTCGTGGACCACGCCGGGCACCAGGTGCCGGTCGCCGTCCGGGTCCTCGCGAGCGCCGGCCTCCGGGACGTGAAGCGGCTCGACGGCGGCATGATCCGGTGGCAGCAGCAGGGCCTCCCCTCGGTGGCGAGGTGAGGGGGTGAAGATGCGCGTGACGATCGGGCTCCGGCTCGCGGCCGGGTTCGGCGCGGTGCTCGCCGTCGTGGCGGCCCTCGGCGTCTACGGATTCGTCTCCTTCCGGAGCACGGCCGCGAGGCTGGAGAGCCGCGTCTCCGCGGCGGTGGACGCCTTCGCGGTCTCCGCCGAGCTCGGCGTCCACGCGCGGGAAGCCTTCCAGATCCTCGGCGCCCAGTCGGCCGCCGGCACCTCGGACCTCTCGGGGCTGCCGGCCCTGCGCGAGCAATTCGCGGGGGCCGCGGAGAGGCTCGTCGCGGCGAGCGGCGATCCCGAGGCCGTCCGCGAGGCGAGGCGGCGATTCGAGGAGGCGGCCCGGAAGGGCGAGGAGCTCGTCCGGGCCACGGCCGCGCAGGAGTGGGCCCAGGCCGGCGCGCTCGCCGGTGCCTACCGGGAGGCCTCCGCCGCGGTGCTCGAGGCCCTCGCCCGGGTCCGGGAGGGGGAGTCGGCCGCCGTGCGCCGCTCCCTCGCCGCCTCGCGCGAGGACATGGGGCGCAGGGCGGCCTGGTTCGTCGCGGGGCTCCTCGCCGCCCTCGCGTTCGGCGCGGTGGTCGCGCTCAGGCTGCGGCGGCAGATCGCGGATCCCCTCGTGGACCTCGCGGGGATCGCGGAGGGGATCGCGAGCGAGGGAGACCTCACGCGGGCCATCGAGGCGGGCGGGGAGGACGAGATCGGCGATCTCCAGCGCGCGATGGCCCAGATGTCCGAGGCGCTCGCGCGGGTGATCGGCGAGGTCCGCGACGCCTCCGCCGCGATCGGGACGGCCTCGGCCCAGATCGCCTCCACCGCGGGCTCGCTCTCGGGCGGGACGGGCGAGCAGGCGGCCAGCCTCGAGGAGACGACCTCGTCCCTCGAGGAGATGAACGCCTCCATCTCGCAGAACGCGGAGAACTCGCGGCAGACGGAGGCGATGGCGCTCCAGGGTGTGCGGAACGCGGAGGAGGGCGGCGCGGCCGTCGCCGAGACCGTCCAGGCGATGCGTGCCATCGCCGAGCGGATCTCCATCGTGGAGGAGATCGCCTACCAGACGAACCTGCTCGCCCTGAACGCGGCGATCGAGGCGGCGCGCGCGGGCGACCACGGCCGGGGCTTCGCGGTCGTGGCGGCCGAGGTGCGCAAGCTCGCCGAGCGGTCGCAGACGGCCGCGAAGGAGATCGGGGAGCTCGCCGGGAGCAGCGTCTCCGTCGCCGAGCGCTCCGGCTCCCTCATCCGGGACCTCGTGCCGGCCATCAAGAAGACCGCGGACCTCGTCCAGGAGGTCGCGGCGGCCTCGGCGGAGCAGTCGGCCGGCGTCACGCAGGTCTCGAAGGCGATGGGCGTCGTGGACCACGTCGCCCAGCGCAACGCGTCGGCCGCCGAGGAGCTCTCGGTCACCGCGGAGGAGATGTCCGGGCGGTCGCGGGCGCTCGAGAGCCTCGTCGGGTTCTTCAAGATCCGGCGGCGGGATCCCCCGCCGGCCACGGCTCGCGCGGCGCTCGGCGCCGGCGTTCGGGGGCACGGGGGCGAGGAGGCCTGAGAGGCCGCGGGAACTCCCCTGACGGCCCGGCGGGCGCGCGCGTGCGCCCGTTGTAGATTCCGGGGGTGCCACGCCCCCCCTCCTCCCCCGACGCGATCCTCGATCACCCGCTCATCGCCGCGCGCTACTTCTTCCCGCGCGCCGAGGAGCCCCGCGCCCGGCTCGACGTGGACGCGGGAGACGCCCTCCTCGCCTGCGCGCTCCACCGGACCGATCCCGACGGGAACACGGTCGTCCACTTCCACGGCAACGGCGAGGTCGCGGCCGACTGGCAGGGGGGCTTCGAGCGGGTGATCGGCCGGATGGGCTGGGACCTCCTCCTCGCGGAGTACCGCGGGTACGGCGGCTCGACCGGCGAGCCGCTCCTCGGCCGGATGCTCGGGGACGTGGAGCCGATCCTGCGGGCCGCGGGGCCACCGGAGCGGCTCGTCCTCTTCGGCCGCTCGGTCGGATCGATCTTCGCGCTCGAGGCGGCCGCGCGCTTCCCGGAGGTCGCCGGCCTCGTCCTCGAGAGCGCGATCGCCGACCCGCTCGAGCGGCTGCGGCTCCGCGTGGACCCGCGCGAGCTCGGCGTCACCGAGGCCACCTTCGAGGCGGCCGTGTCGGCCCGGCTCGACCACCGCCGGAAGATTGGCCGGTACCGCGGCCCGGTCCTCCTCCTCCACTCCCGCCACGACGGCCTCGTGGACGCGAGCCACGCCGAGCGGCTCGCGGAATGGGCGGGCGGCCCGGTGGAGCTCCGGATCTTCGAGCGGGGGGACCACAACTCCATCCTCGCGGAGAACGCGCAGCCCTACCTCGAGGCCGTGGCCGCGTTCCTCGGCCGGGTACGCCCGGCAGGGGCGGCGAGGTAGCGCCGTGCTCCGCGCCCGGCGCCCCGCGCGCCCGGGCCGGGCGCCACGGAATGGGCGCACCGGCGGGCCTACCGGCGCTCCTCAGCTCTCCAGGGGAGCCAGGCCCCCTTTCCCGGCGAGAACGCGCGCCAGGCACGCGACGAAGTCGTGTGCGCTTCGGGCGGCCAGGAGGAGGGGAGCGTTCCGGATGGTCTCCTGCCGGGCGACCTCGGTCGCCACGGCCTCGCCGCCACCGAGGAGCGCCGCGAGCGTCCCGAGGTGCTCTCCTCCTCCGCGGGCGAGGTCCTTCTGGACGTTCCGGTAGTTCGCGAGGGCGAAGCCGTAGATCGCCGCGGCACGCCGGAACTCGGGCGAGCCGGCGGCCTGCCCCTCCTTCAGCATCTGTACGTGGTAGTCGGTCGGCGAGAACTTCATGAGGGCGCCGGTGAGGACGTCGACGCCGCCCGAGACCGGGATGCTCGTGATGTCCAGGATGGCGACCGCGTTGAACTCGCGCTTGAGCCGGAACTCCTGCGTCACGTAGCCGGGCTTCTCGAACCGGGCGACGAACTGCCGTCCTCCGACGAAGCTTCGCGACATCTCGACGGTGAGCGGGAGCTCTCCCAGGTACTCGCCGTCGACGGTGAGCCTCACCGACGGCACGCTCGCGGCGAAGGTCAACGTGTCCTTCGTACCGCTGAAGATCGTGGCGCAGCCCCCCAGGTGGACGGTCGCTACCCAGGCGAGCACGCAGCGTCGAATGGCCATGTCCCCCTCCGAGCGGCCGGCTGGGGGTACCGGTTCGACACCCCGCCGCCCGCGAGAGAGGTTCCCACGCCCCGTGCGCGGACGGCAAGTGCGGCCTCCGATGGCCCCGGATCTCGGTGTGGCCGGGAGGCTACTGCCGCACCACCTCGACCACCGTGCTGCACTGGCAGAAGACCTCGAACGGGAAGGGATCCGGGCCGTTGTTGGACAGCAGCGAGGAGAAGACGTACGTGGTGCCCTCGCCGAGGAACATGACCTGGTCCTGCGCCCCCACGAGCCACTGGACGACGGGGCCGTAGTTCGTCGAGACCCAGAACCCGCCGATGGGGAAGGTCTGGCCCCCGTCCGTCGACCTCGCCGCCCCGTGGTACATGCCCGTGGAGGGTGGGACCGGGCAGTTCACCTTGGCGTGGACGACGGCGGTCTCGTTCGGGCCGGCCACGTAGGGCGCCGTCGCGCACACCGGCAGCGGCGAGGCGATCCCGGGGATCACCGTCTGGAAGGAGCCGAACTGGCGGAGGATGGCGACGACACCGGAGGGCCCCTGCGGCCCCGCCGGCCCGGCCGGTCCCTGCACCCCCGCGGGGCCGTCCGGCCCCTGTAGCCCGGGATCACCCTGCAGTCCCTGTGGGCCCGTGGGCCCCTGCGGTCCCGCCGGCCCCTGCTCGCCTTGCGGCCCCTGCACCCCCTGCGGTCCCTGCGCCCCCGGATCGCCTTGCAGCCCCTGCGGTCCCGTGGGTCCCTGCGGCCCGACCGAGCCCGCCTCGCCCGTCGAACCCGAGCACCCCGCGATCAGCAGCCCCGCCAGCAGCCATCCGTTCCAGCGCATCGGCACACCTCCGTGATCGGAGCCCCAAGCGGCTTGCCGACGATCTGGCCCTCCGGCGCGCGCGCGGGAAAGGGCCGGTTCGCCGAAACCGGCTGGGCCACCCCCGGAGACCCGGCGAGGCCGCCGGGGAGGAGGAGGGAGGTCTTCATCGGGTCGCCCGCCGGGACGGCGCGAGCCGGATCAGCGGAGGTGCTCCCCGAACCAGGCGAGGGTCTGGTCCCAGGCCTGCTTCGCGGCCGCCGGTGAGTGGACCTCCCTCCGCTCCGAGTTCATGAAGGCGTGGTCGCCCTCGTAGCGATGGATCTCGCAGGTCTTCCCCGCGGCGCGGAGCTTCTTCTCGAAGCCGTCCACCGCCGCCGGCGTGCACCAGTCGTCGCGCGAGGCGAAGTGGCACTGGAGCGGCACCCGCACGTCCTTCGCGGCCGCGACGCTCTCCGGTGGCAGCCCGTAGAAGCAGACCGCCGCGGAGAGCTCCGGGATCCGCACGGCGCCGATGATCGTCACCGCCCCTCCCATGCAGAAGCCGGTGAGGCCGACCTTGCCCCCGCGCCGCGCGAGGTGCTGCACGGCTCCCCGGACGGCCTCGTCGGTCGCGGCCAGGAAGTCGAGCGCCGACATGGCCGCGTTCGCGGCGGAGGCGTCGTGGTACGGGACCACCTTGCCTCCGTACAGGTCCGGCGCGAGCGCCGCGAACCCGGCCCCGGCGAGCCGGTCGCAGGTCTCCTTGATCTGCCCCTGCAGCCCCCACCACTCCTGGATGACCACGACCCCCGGGGCCTTCGCGTCCCTGGCCTCGGCGAGGTAGCCCTTCGCGGTGCCGCCGCTCGTGCGGGGGAACTCGACCATCGCGCCCACGGGCCCTCCTCCGCTCTCGAGGCATGCGGGCATCGCCCGGCGCGGGCCCGCCCTCGGGTCGCTCTAGGGAGCGGAAGGCCACCCGGCAACGGGAAGGGGTGGCGTGCTCCCTCTTCGCGGCTTCGGCGAGACGTCACCCGGGGATCGCCCGGGTGAGCTCCTCGCGCGAGGCGGGCGTGAGCCCCCGGACGAGCCGGCGCGCCGCCTCCACCTGCCCGAACAGGCCCCAGAGCAGGACGCCGCGGATGCGATCCCCCTCGAGGTAGTAGACGACCCCCTCCCGGTAGGGCTCCTTCCAGGACGAGACGACCTCGAGTCGAGGGTCGAGCCGCCCCACCGCCTCGTAACCGAGATCGAACAGGTCCGAGTAGAAGAACGGGAGCGCGTCGTACCGCTCGCCGGCCCCCGCCATGTTCCTCCCCGCGAGCCGCCCCATGCCGAGGGCGGCGTCCTCGTGCTCGACGCGGAGCCGGGCGTCGAGCGCGTCGCAGGGGAAGCGGGCGACGTCGCCGGCCGCGAAGACGTCCGGCGCGCTCGTCCGGAGCCGATCGTCCACGTCGATCCCGTCCGAGCAGCGGATCCCGGCCGCCTGGGCGAGCGAGACGTCGGGGCGGATGCCGAGCCCGGCCACCACCACGTCGGTGACGAGCTCCCGGCCCCGCGCCGTGCGCACCACCGTGCCGTTCTCGCGCTCCTCGACGGCGTCGACGGTGTCGCCGGCGAGCACCCGGACGCCCTTCTCCTCGAAGCGGCGGGTGACGGCGGCGGCGAGGTCGGCCGGGTAGGCCCGGGCGCCGATCGCCTCCTCGGGGAAGACCATCGTCACCTGCCGTCCGCTCGCGGCGAGCGCGGCGGCGACCTCCGAACCGATGAAGCCTCCGCCCACGACGACGACGCGGCCACCCTCCACCTCCCGGAGCCGCCGGTAGTCGCGGAAGGTGCGGAAGTAGACGATCCGGTCGCTGCCCACGGGGAGGCGCCGGGGCTCGCCGCCCGTCGCGAGGAGGAGCCTCTCGTACCGGTGGACCTCGCCCCGGTCGTCGCGCACCTCGTGGGCCTTCGGGTCGATGGCGACGGCGCGCCGGCCGAGCCGGAGCTCGAGCCCCGGGACCTCGGGGAGCCAGATCTCCTCCTCCCGCTTCCCGAGCCAGAGCCCCTTCGAGAGGGGCGGCCGCGCGTAGGGCCGGTCGGGCTCCGCCGAGAGCATCGCGAGGGTCCCCTCGCGGTCGAGCTCGCGGATCGCGGCCGCGGCCGCGTGTCCGGTCATCCCCCCTCCCACGACGAGATGGCGCCAGGCGTTCATGGTCGGCCTCCTTCGGGGAGGCACGAGCATGCCGGCGGCGGGCGGGATACGCACCGCCCGGAAGGGCCGCCACGAACGTCGCCCGCAGGGGCCCGCGCGGGACGAGCGGACGGGGGCGGGCTCACCGCCGCGAAGGCGCCGCGCGCAGCCCTGGCGCCTCGCGCCCGGTGCGCGCCACGTACTCCGTGTACCCGCCGCCGTAGGGCACCGGCCCCTCCGGCCCGAGCTCGAGGACGCGGTTCGAGAGCGCGGCGAGGAAACGCCGGTCGTGCGACACGAACAGCATCGCCCCCTCGTACCCGGCGAGCGCGCGGACGAGCATCTCCTTCGTCGCCACGTCGAGGTGGTTCGTGGGCTCGTCGAGGACGAGGAAGTTCGGCGGGTCGTAGAGCATGAGGGCGAGCACGAGGCGCGCCTTCTCGCCGCCGGAGAGCACGCGGCAGGTCTTCTCGATCTCGTCCCCGGAGAAGCCGAAGCAGCCGGCGAGCGTGCGGAGCGAGCCCACCGACGCCCGCGGGAAGGCGCCCTGGAGCGTCTCCCAGACGGTCTCCCCGGGGCGCAGCAGCTCCATCGCGTGCTGGGCGAAGTAGGCCATCTTCACGCTCCCGCCGACCGTCACCGCGCCCGCGTCCGGGCGGGAGGCGCCCGCCACCATCTTGAGCAGCGTCGTCTTCCCCGCTCCGTTCGCCCCGAGCACGCACCAGCGCTCGCCCCGGCGCACGAGGAAGTCGAGGCCGCCGTACACCACGCGGCTCCCGTACCGCTTCGCCACGCCGGCGAGCTTCGCGACGTCCTCGCCGGACCGCTGCGGCGCGCGGAACTCGAAGTCCACGACCTTGCGGACCTTGGGCGGCTCCACCTTCTCGATCTTGTCGAGCTTCTTCACGCGCGACTGCACCTGGGCGGCGTGGGACGCCCGCGCCTTGAAGCGCTCGATGAAGGCGAGCTCCTTCCGGAGCATCGCCTGCTGCCGGTCGAAGGCCGCCTGCTGGTGCGCGTCCGCGACGGCCCGCTCGCGCTCGTAGAAGTCGTAGTCGCCCGACCAGGTGGTGAGCTCGCCGCGGTCGATCTCGATCACCTTCGTCACCACCCGGTTCATGAACTCGCGGTCGTGCGAGGTCATGAGGATGGCCCCCGGGTAGCCGCGCAGGAACTCCTCCAGCCAGATGATCGACTCGAGGTCGAGGTGGTTCGACGGCTCGTCGAGGAGGAGCGCGTCGGGCGACATGAGGAGGATGCGGGCGAGCGCGACGCGCATCTTCCAGCCGCCGGAGAGGGCGCCGACGTCGCCGTCCATCGTCTCCGGGGAGAAGCCGAGGCCGCCCAGGATCTCGCGGGCGCGGGCCTCGAGCCCGTAGCCGCCCAGCTCGTCGAAGCGCGCCTGCACGTGGCCGAAGCGCTCGACGAGGGCCTCCAGCTCGCCGGCGCGGGCGGGATCGGCGAGGGCGTGCTCCAGCGCGTGCAGCTCGGCGGCGACCGACGCGACCGGCCCCGCGCCGTCCATCGTCTCCTCGACGGCGGTGCGGCCCGACATCTCGCCCACGTCCTGGGAGAAGTGGCCCACGGTCACGCCGCGGTCGATCGACACCTGCCCCTCGTCCGGCTCCTCCTCGCGGGTGACGAGGCGGAAGAGCGTGGACTTGCCGGCGCCGTTCGGGCCGACGAGCCCCACCTTCTCGCCGCGGTGGACGACGGCCGAGGCCTCGACGAAGAGGATCTGGCGGCCGTGCTGCATGGAGACGGCGTCGAAGCGGATCACGGGGGCGCGTTCTCGCACGGGCGGGCGCCCGAGTTCAACCGGGACGCCCGGAGCCCGCCGGGCCCGAACGGCCGCTCGCGATTCGTGATCGGCCCTTGGCCTCGGGCCCCTGGCCTCGGGCCTCGGGAACGGCCGCAGTGCTTGACAGCCCCCCTTCGAAGGGCGGCGCACGCCCTACGCCGATCTGTTCGAGCTCTACCGCGAGCGCGGCACCGCCGAGGGCTATTACGGTGAGTTGAAGGGCGTCCGCGGTCCGGCGCTGTCCTCCTCGCCGCGCCAGAAGAGCCACTACCGCGGCCGGGATGACGCCGGCACCGGGCCCCGCTCAGGGCCAGCGGGTGGCCCCCGGGACGCCCGCCAGGCTCCGCTTCGCGTCCACCACGCAGAAGCGCTGGCCGCTGGGCGCCTCGAGGACGAGCATCCGCCGCGCCTCCTGGGAGAGCCAGGCGAGGTCGCCCGAGTCGAGCCGGATCCCCGCGAGCTCCTTCCCCCGGGCCCGGAGCCGCTTCGCCGCCTCGATCGCGTGGAGGATCCCCTCCCGCGTCGCGTAGGTGTCCACGAGGAAGACGCAGTTCCCGGGCAGCGCCCGCGCGTAGGCGTCGAACGCCTCCGGCTCCGAGTCGTGGAGCATCACCCAGGAGTGGGCGTGGGTCCCGCTCACCGGGATCCCGTAGAGCTTGCCCGCGAGCGCGTTCGAGGTGGAGCGGCAGCCGCCGAGGTAGGCCGCCCGGCTCGCCGCGAGGCCGCCGTCGATCCCCTGCGCCCGCCGGAGCCCGAACTCGATCACCGGGTCGCCGCGGGCGGCGAGGCAGACGCGCGCCGCCTTCGTGGCGACGAGGGTCTGGAAGTTCACGACCGTGAGGAGGGCGGTCTCGAGGAGCATGCACGGGACGACGGGCCCGGAGACGCGGACGAGCGGCTCGTGGGGGAAGACGACCGTCCCCTCCGGCACCGCGTCCACGTCCACGTCCATCTCGTGCCGCCGGAGCGCCTCGAGGAAGGCCGCCTCGAAGAGCGGCTCGCCGTCCGCCCCCCGCTGCGCGGCGAGGAAGGCGAGGTCCTCGTCCTCGAAGCGCCAGTGCTCGACGAGATCGATCGCCGCCTCGAGCCCGGCCGCGACCGTGAACCCGCCGCCGAACGGGTTCCGGCGGAACGCGAGGGCGAAGGCGGCCTCCTTCCGATCGGCCCCGCTCCGGAAGGCGGCGAGCGCCATCGTGAGCTCGTAGAAGTCGGTGAGGAGCGCGAGCGAGGGACGGTAGAGGAGGGAGGGGACGGGCATCCGCTCCCGATGATGGGCGGCCGCCGGCGGGCGCGGGGCCCGCTTCCCGGGGCCGAGCACCCGGCGTGAACGCCGGGGGCCCCCGACGGGGCCCACCACCGCCGCCCCCCCGCGTGGAATCATGGGCGCCTCCTCCTTAGAAGGACGGGAACCCGAGGGAACGCCCATGGACAGCCGCCGGCCCGACATCGATCCCCAGGAGACCCAGGAGTGGCTCGACGCGCTCGAGGCGGTCCTCGACCGCGAGGGGCCCCAGCGCGCCCACTTCCTCGTCGAGCGGCTCATCCACCGGGCCCGCCGCTCCGGCGCCTACCTCCCCTTCTCCGCGAACACCGCCTACCTGAACACGATCCCGGTGGAGCGCCAGCCCCCCTTCCCCGGCGACTTCGACCTCGAGCGGACCATCCGCCACTACGTCCGGTGGAACGCGATGGCGATGGTCGTCCGCGCGAACAAGCACACGAACGTCGGCGGCCACATCGCGACCTTCCAGTCGGCGGCCACCCTCATCGACGTCGGCTACAACCACTTCTGGCGCGCGCCCTCGAAGGGCAAGGGGGGCGACCCCGTCTACATGCAGGGCCACTCGGCGCCCGGCATCTACGCCCGCGCCTACCTCCTCGGCCTCCTCTCGGAGGCCCAGCTCGACGCCTTCCGGCAGGAGGTGGACGGGAACGGGATCTCCTCGTACCCGCACCCCTGGCTCATGCCGGACTTCTGGCAGTACGCGACGGTCTCCATGGGGCTCGGGCCGCTCAACGCGATCTACCAGGCGAAGTTCATGAAGTACCTCCACGACCGGGGGATCGCGGACACCTCGGGGCGGAAGGTCTGGGCCTTCTGCGGCGACGGCGAGATGGACGAGCCGGAGGCGCTCGGGGCGATCGGGCTCGCCGGCCGCGAGCGGCTCGACAACCTCGTCTTCATCGTGAACTGCAACCTGCAGCGGCTCGACGGCCCGGTCCGCGGCAACGGGAAGATCATCCAGGAGCTGGAGAGCTTCTTCCGCGGCGCGGGCTGGAACGTGATCAAGGTGATCTGGGGCCGGCGCTGGGACCCGCTCCTCGCGAAGGACGTGGAGGGGACCCTCGCGCGCCGGATGATGGAGGCGGTGGACGGCGACTACCAGACGTACAAGTCCCGGGACGGCGCCTACGTCCGCGAGCGCTTCTTCGACTCTCCCGAGCTCAGGGCGATGGTCGCGGACATGTCCGACGAGGACATCTGGCTCCTGAACCGCGGCGGGCACGACCCCTTCAAGGTCTTCGCGGCCTACGACGCCGCCTCGAAGCACGCGGGGGAGCCGACCGTCGTCCTCGCGAAGACCGTGAAGGGCTACGGGATGGGCGAGGCGGGCGAGGCCCAGAACATCACCCACCAGCAGAAGAAGATGTCGCTCGAGGCCCTCCGCACCTTCCGCGACCGGTTCGACGTGCCGGTCCGCGACGCCGACCTCGAGTCGCTCCCCTACGTGAAGTTCGAGGAGGGGTCGAAGGAGCTCGCCTACATGAAGGAGCGGCGCCGCGCGCTCGGCGGGGACCGCCCGAAGCGGAGGCGGCGCGCCGAGCCCCTCGAGGCCCCGCCGCTCCAGGCCTTCTCGAAGCT
>JBBIPT010000086.1:0-14509 GCA_037442705.1 Anaeromyxobacter sp. | reverse complement strand
CCGTGGCCTGCGACGCCATCAGACTCGCCTCTCGCCGGCTTCTGCGCTCGGCGAACGTTTCCGAGGCGAGTCTGAGGGATTTCCGGGCTTGCTGCGCTTCGCGTCGCAAGCCCTCACCCTGGGGGGAGCGATGCCGCTTCCCCCAAGACCCCCCACCAGAAGAGCGGAACTCATTTCAGATCCCTCCCACGAGCCGGCCGGGCGCGAGCCGCCCGTCCGGGTCGAGCTCCCGCTTCAGCCGCCGCATGACCTCGATCCCGGAGGGCGCCGGCCCCCAGACGTCCACCTTCGCCCGGAGCTCCGGGGGCGCCGCCGCGAGGACGAGCGTCCCGTTCCCGAGCCCGCCCAGGGCGGCGCGCGCCCCCTCCACCGCCCGGCCGCAGGCCGCCCCGTCGTCGAGATCGCCCCCGACGAGGAGCAGGCCCGTCGCCGGATCGGCCATCCACTCGGCGGACCGGAGCGCGGCGGCGAGCGGGCGGAGGGCGTCCACCGCGCGCCCGAGGCCGCCGGGGCCGAAGGCCGCCTTCGCCCGGACGTTCCCCGCGCGGGTCTTCTCGACCCTCGCCCAGAAGGCCGCCTCGGAGTCCCCGTCGACCCGGCCCTCGCCGCCGAGCTTCGCGAGGGTCCTCTCGATCTGCTCGCGGACGCCGGGGGCGAACCCCTCGAACCGGACCCCGAGCCGGAACGCGGCGGCGGTCCCCTCGGCGAAGGCTCCCACCGCCGACGGATCCACGCCGAGCTCCCGCAGCGCCGCCGTCGCGCCGGCGACGGCCGCCGCGTCGAGCCCATCGAAGACGGCCGTCGCGGACGCCTCCGGGAGCGGGTGGAGCCGGAAGACGACCTCGGCCACGAGCCCGAGGCTCCCGAGCGATCCGCAGAGGAGGCGCGGCAGGTCGAAGCCGGCCACGTTCTTCACGACCTTCCCGCCCCCGTGGGCGAGGACGCCGTCCGCCCGGACGATCGTGATCCCGATGACGAGATCGCGGACCGATCCGTACCGGCTCCGGCGCGGGCCGAAGGCGTTCGCCGCGAGGACCCCGCCCACCGTGGCCCGCTCGGGGAAGGGAGGGTCGAGGGCGAGCCGCTGGCCGTGGGGCGCGAGGTGGCGCTGGAGGGCCGCGACGGTCATCCCCCCGCCCACGGCGACGATCTGGTCGGACGGGGCGTGCTCCCGCACCGCGGACATCCCCGCCGTTCGCAGGACGGCGTCGAGACGAGCGGGCGGCGCGCCGAGCTCGAGATCGGTCCCGCCCCCGACGAACGCGACCGCGAGCCGGTCGCGGGCGAAGGCCCTCATCGCCTCGGCCGCCTCCTCCAGGGAGGCGGGCTCGACGGCGATCCGGGGGACGGCCCCGAGGACGCCGTCGCGCGCCTCGCCCTGGCGGGGCGCCGCGCTCACCAGCGCTCCGCGAGCCCGGCCGTCTCGGCGGGGTGGGGACGGTAGGGGCCGGGCTTCTCTCCGCAGAGCCGCGGCGTGGGCAGGACCTTCCCGGGGTTCATGAGCGCGATCCCGTCGAAGGCGCAGCGGACCTTCGCCATCGTCTCGAGGTCCTCCTTCGTGTACTGCTCCGCCATGTAGGCCGCCTTCTCGGCCCCGACGCCGTGCTCGCCGGTGATGGAGCCGCCCGAGCGGATGCAGAGCCGGAGGATCTCGCCGCCGAGGGCCGCGGCCTTCTCCTCCTCGCCGTGATTCCGGGCGTCGTAGAGGACGAGGGGGTGGAGGTTCCCGTCCCCGGCGTGGAAGACGTTGGCCACGCGGAGCCCCGCCTCCCGCGCCATCCGCTCGATCTCGCGGAGCACCCGGGCGATCTCGGAGCGGGGGATCACCCCGTCCTCCACCATGTAGTTCGGGCTGATCCGCCCCACCGCGGCGAAGGCGCTCTTCCTCCCCTTCCACATGAGCGCCCGCTCCGCGTCGTCCTTAGGGACCCGGATCTCCAGGGCGCCGGCCTCGCGGGCGATCTCGATGGCCCGGGCGGAGACGTGCTCCACCTCCCCCTTCGGCCCGTCCGCGTCCATGAGGAGGGCCGCCCCCACGTCCGGCCAGTCGAGGCCGGTGGCCGCCTTCGCCGCCTCGATCGCGAGCCGGTCCATCATCTCGATCGCGGCGGGGAGGATCCCCGCCGCGATGATGCCGGAGACGGCGGCTCCCGCCTCGTCGGTGGACGGGAAGGTGGCGAAGAAGGTGCGGGTGACCTCCGGCTTCCGGAGGAGCTTCAGGGTGGCCTCGGTGACGATCCCGAACATCCCCTCCGAGCCGACGAGGGCGGCGAGGAGGTCGTAGCCGGGCGCGTCCGGCGCGGGGCCGCCGAGGTCCACGACGCTCCCGTCCGAGAGGACGACCTTCGCGGCGAGGACGTGGTTCGTCGTGAAGCCGTACTTCAGGCAGTGCGCCCCGCCGGAGTTCTCCGCGACGTTCCCGCCGATGGAGCAGACCCCCTGCGACGACGGATCGGGGGCGTAGTACCAGCCCTGCCCGGAGACGGCGCGGGTCACGTCGAGGTTGATGACCCCGGGCTCGACCCGGATCCAACCGTTCGCGAGGTCCACCTCGAGGATCCGGCGCATTCGGGTGAGGGCGACGACGACGCCCCCCTCCACCGGGCGGGCGCCGCCCGAGAGCCCCGTGCCCGAGCCCCGCGGCACGAGCGGGACGCCGGCCTCGCGCGCCACGCGCACGACCTCGACGACCTCCCCCGTCGTCGCCGGGAGCACGACCATCGCCGGCCTCGTCCGGCCGTGGGTGACGCCGTCCGCCTCGTAGACGAGGAGCTCCGCCGGATCGGTGACGACGTGGCCGGCGCCCACGGCCCGGGCCATGCGCTGTGCGAGGTCGCTCACTTGTAGATGAGGGCCGGCAGCCAGAGCCCGATCTGCGGGAACATGTAGAGGAGGAAGATCGCGAACACCTGGATCGCCATGAACGGCATCATGCCCGCGAAGATCTGGTTCAGGGTGACGTGTGGTGGCGCCACTCCCTTCAGGTAGAAGGCGGCCATCGCCACCGGGGGCGAGAGGAACGCCGTCTGGAGGTTCAGGGCCACGAGGAGGCCGAAGAAGAGCGGGTCGATCTGGAAGTGGCCGAGGAGCGGGATGAAGATCGGCATGAAGATGACGATGATCTCCGTCCACTCGAGCGGCCACCCGAGCAGGAAGATCACTACCTGCGCGAGGAGCATGAACTGCACGGGCGTGAGATCCATCCCGAGCACCCACCGCTCGATGATCCCCTGGCCGCCGAGGAGCGCGAAGGCGGTGGAGAAGATGCTGGAGCCGACGAAGAGCCAGCAGACCATCGCCGTCGTCTTCGCGGTGAGGAAGACCGCCTCCTTCACGACCTTCCACTTGAACTGCCGGTAGGCGGCGGTGAGGAGCATCGCCCCGGCGGCCCCGAGCGCGGCGGCCTCGGTGGGCGTCGCCCAGCCGAACACGATCGACCCGAGCACCGCGAGGATGAGGACCGTGAGCGGGAAGAAGGAGGTCATGAGCAGCTTCAGGATCTCGAGCCGCTCGAAGGTGAAGATGGCGAAGTGGAAGGCGAGCGCCGCGGCGGCGAGCGCGAGCGCGATCCAGAACCCCGTCGGAGTGGGGCGGCGCGCCGGCGGCTCCTCGACGGCGGGGGCGGCGGCGGGCGCCTGCGCACCGGGCGGCTCCTCCGCCGCGCCCGCGCCGGGCGGCTCCTGCAGGCCGGCCGCGGCGGGTGGCTGCTGCACGCCCCCGGCCTCCTCGTCTGGCGCCGGCGGCTCCTGGACTCCCCGGTACTCGAAGGCGTCGCTTCCCCCGCCGGTGACCCCGATCTCCTGCAGGCCTCCCGTGTCCACGACCCTCACGGCGGTGGAGACGTCCCACACGAAGAGGAAGCCCGCCCCGATCACGAGCGCGGGGAGGAACGCGGCGAAGAGGTGGCTCCCGGCCTTGCCGCGGGTGGCACCCGGCGGCGGCGCGCGGAGCGCCCGGAGCAGCCCCGGGATCGCGAGCCGGTTCTCGCCGCCGGCCATCGCGCGGAGGTGCTCCGGGAGCTTCACCTGGAGCTCCGCCGCGGGAGGCTTCGGGGCCCAGTGCGGCTTCAGCTTCGCCATGAGCATCACGTAGCCCATGTAGAGCGAGGCGAGCATGAGCCCCGGGAAGAAGGCGCCGGCGTAGAGCTGGACCACGGAGACGCCCGCGGTCGCGCCGTAGAGGATGAGGAGGACCGAGGGAGGGATGAGGATGCCGAGGCAACCGCCGGCCGTGATCGCTCCGGCGGAGAGCTTCACGTCGTAACCGGCGCGGATCATCGCCGGGAAGGCGAGGAGCCCCATGAGCGTCACGACCGCGCCGATGATGCCGGTGGCGGTCGAGAAGAGGGTGCAGGTCGCGAGGGTCGCGACGGCGAGGGAGCCGGGCACGAACGCCATCGCGAGGTGGAGGCTCCTGAAGAGCCGCTCGATGAGGTTCGCCCGCTCCACCATGTAGCCCATGAAGACGAAGAGCGGGACGGCGATGAGGACGTCGTTCGTCATCACCGCGTAGGTCCGCTGGACCATGAGGTCGAGGGTCTGCCGGACCGCGGCCTCCGGCGCCGCCGACCGGTAGGCGAGCCAGGTGAAGAAGACCCCCATCCCCATGAGCGTGAAGGCGGTGGGGAACCCCAGCATGATCGTCACGACGACGAGCGAGAGCATGAGCAGCCCGAGGTGCTCGTTCGTCATGTTCCATGGGGCGGGCAACACCCAGAGGGTGGCGCCCACGAGGAGCGTCATGAGGGTGAGGCCGAAGACGAGCTCCTTCCTCATGGCTTCGCTCCCCCTTCACCCCCGCCCCCTCCCTGCCGCTTCTCCAGGTAGCGGCCCGCGTCCGCGATGTCCTCGTCGCGGACGTGGACCATCTCCTTCATCTTCTCGACGTCGACCTCGACGACGTCCTCCTCGCGCGAGGGCCACGCGCCGGCCTTGAGGGCCGTCGCGGAGCGGACGATCTCGACGATCCCCTGCAGGAGCAGGAACGCTCCGGCGATGGGGATGAACGCCTTGAACGGGTAGATCGGCGGCCCGTCCACGGTGATCGTCGAGTGCTCCCGGATCGCCCAGGACTCGGCGGCGTAGATCCACCCTGCGTAGACCATCGCCACCGAGCCCGGGACGAAGAAGACCAGGTAGAGCACCAGGTCGATCCCCGCCTGGAGGCGGACCGGGAAGAAGCCGTACAGCACGTCGCCCCGCACGTGGCCGCTCTTCGCCAGCGTGTAGGCGCCCCCCATCATGAACATGACGCCGTACATCATGATCTGCGCGTCGAAGACCCACGCGTGAGGGGTGTCGAGGAACTTCCGAGAGAGCACCTCCCAGGTCACCAGGACGGTGAGGGCCACGATGAGCCAGGCGAACACGTGGCCCAGCCGGGTGGAGAGCTTGTCCACCCCGAGGAGGAGCCTCTGCATGTGGGCCTACTTGCCCTTCTTGGGAGCGAAGAAGTGGTTGTAGGCCATCCGGTAGTCGACGACCGTGTCGTTCTGCCACCGCGCCGAGCGGGCCGCGTACGCCTTCATCGACTCGGCCACCTTCTTGAAGAGCGGGTTCTCGGAGGAGCGCTTCTCGAGGACGGCGTCCCAGATCTCCAGCTGCTTCTTCAGGATGGCGTCCGGCGTCTTGTAGAACTTCACGCCCTGATCCTTCTGCATCCCGGCGTAGTCGGACGAGTAGCGGTCGATCGCCTTCCAGGACATGTCGGCGCTCGCCGCCTGGACCGCGTAGTCGATGATCTTCCGGAGGTCCTCCGGCAGCGCGTTGTACTTCGAGCGGTTGAAGAGGATCTCGAACTGCTCCGAGCACTGGTGGAAGCTCTGGAGCATGCAGACCTTCGAGACGTCCGGGAAGCCGAGGAGCCGGTCGGAGGAGGCGTTGTTGAACTCGGCGGCGTCGAGCAGGCCGCGGTCCATGGCGGGCACGATCTCGGCGCCCGGCAGCGCGTTCACCGCCGCGCCGAGGCCGGTGAAGATGTCGATGGAGAGGCCGACGGTGCGGAACTTGAGCCCCTTCATCTCCTCGGCCTTGGCGACGGGCTTCTTGAACCAGCCGAGCGGCTGGGTCGGCATCGGCCCGTAGAGGTAGGAGACGACGTCGATGTTCAGCGTCTTGTAGACCTCCTCGAGGATCTGCCTTCCGCCGCCGTAGTAGTGCCAGGAGAGGAGCATGTTCGGATCCATGCCGAAGGCCGGACCGGAGCCCCAGAGGGCGAGGGCGGTGTTCTTCCCGTACCAGTAGGCGACGACGCCGTGCCCGCCGTCGAGCGTCCCCTTCGCGACGGCGTCGAGGAGGTCGAACGCCTTCACGACGGAGCCGGCCGGGAGCACCTCGATCTTGAGCCGCCCGCCGGTCATCTCGTTCACCTTGGAGGCGAAGTCGAGGGCGTACTCGTGGAAGATGTCCTTCGTCGGCCAGGTGGACTGGAAGCGGAGCTGGATCGGGCTCTGGGCGACGATGATCGTCGGGGCGGCCACGGCGGCACCCGCGGCGCCGACCGCCGCCGTCTTGAGGAACGTGCGGCGGGACGAACGCACCTCGTCCTTCGACTGGTCTGCGACCGTCTTCTTCTTCATGTGGGTTGCTCCTCGTTGGAGGGTGAGGCCGAAAGGATTTCGCCCTATCGATTCAGGGTCAACGGCGGCTGGACTCCCAAACGGGGCGGCGCGCGCCGGCTATACCCGTTTGGGTTGTTCGGCTTCTCCCGTGCCGGGCGTCTCCGCGCCCTCGTCCGTGCCGGCTGCGTCAGATCGGAAACGCGACCCGGACGCCGACCATCGACGTGGGATCGAGCCAGCCGACCTCGACGCCGAAGGACAGGACCGGCGTCTGGAGCCCGAACCCGAACGCCGCGTGAAGTCGCAGGTCGTCGCCGTCGCCGAAGACGATCCAGGGGCCGACGAGCCCCTCCGCGTAGAGCCGGTTCCCGCGGAAGCGGAGCCGGCCGTCGATCGGGACTCCCACCCGATCGAGCCCTTCGAACCATGTCGCGCCGAAGCGTGCACCGACCGTGATCCGGCGGGCGATCGGCGTCTCGGAGGCGAGCGTGAGCTGGAGCGCGCCGCCCTCCGGGTCGAGGAGCCAGTCCGCCCCGAGCCCGAGGGAGGTCCCCGTGCCCCGGGAACGCGCGCGGCGCGCCTCGGCGGCGGCCGGCACGGCGAGCGCCGCGACGAGGGAGAGGACGAGTGCGGTTCGGAGCGGACGCATGGTGACCTCCCGTGGAGAGCTCCCTCACCCTACGACGAAACCGCCCCGCTCGCCGCCCCCGCGCGAGGTATTTCCCGAGGCCCGAGACTGCCCGAGACCTGAGGCCTTCGGTGTTTCCGAATCGCACTCGGGCGTCTAGAATGCCGCGCCATGAACCGGTACACCGTCGTCGGCCTCCTCGCCGGCCTCCTCGTCGGCATCTTCATCGGCTACCAGGCGGGCTCCACCACGGCCCCCGCCCCCTCCGCCCCCGGGACCGCCTCCATGCCCCAGATGCCTCCGCCGGTGGCGGGCGACACCTTCCAGGCGAGGATCGCCCAGAACCAGGCGATCCTCGCGCGGGATCCCAAGAACGTCGGGGCCTGGATCCAGCTCGGCAACGACTACTTCGACACCCGCCAGCCGCGGAAGGCGATCGAGGCCTACGGCCGGGCCCTCGAGCTCCAGCCGGACAACCCGAACGTGATCACCGACCAGGGCGTGATGTACCGGGACGTCGGGGAGTTCCAGCAGGCGCTCGCGAACTTCGAGAAGGCGAGCCGGATCGACCCGAAGCACCCCCAGAGCGTCTTCAACATGGGGGTCGTCTACGCGAACGACCTGCGCGATCCGAAGAGGGCGGCGGAGGCCTGGCGGAAGGTGATCCAGATCGCCCCCCAGAGCTCCCAGGCCGAGCAGGCGCGCCGGGCGATCGCGGAGATCGAGCGCCAGACGGGTGCGGCGAAGTAAGAGGCGGCCCGGAAGGGGGCGGCGGCGCGGCGGGGCCTTGCACGATTCCCCCGGCTCGCGTTCCTGAGGGGGACGAGCTTCATCCACTCGTCCCCGGGGAGCGCCCATGACCGCTCATCGCCGCCGCCTTACCGCCGCCGTCGCCGCCTTCGTCACCCTCGCCGCGCTCGGCGCCGCCTGCTCCCGCTCCTCCGAGCGGATCCTGCTGCCCCCGAACCGCGGCGTGGACCGGAACCCCGTGCTCGTCCCGTTCGCCTCCTGCGAGGAGCTCGAGGCGACGATCGAGGACACGCTCGTGCTCCGGATGCGGAGCATGCTCTCGCAGGGGTACTACCGGGGTCTCCCGGTCGCGGACGGCGTGGGCGCGGCCCCGGGCCCCACCGCCGGCCCGTCCGACTACACGACGACGAACACCCAGGTCGAGGGGGTGGCGGAGGCGGACTTCGTCCAGAACGACGGGACGCGGATCGCCGTCCTCTCCGGCAACCGGCTCCACCTCGCGCGGAGCTGGCCGCCCCAGGACCTCTCCCTCGCCTCCTCCGTCCCGATCGACGGCTGGCCGCACGACCTGTTCCTCTCGGGCGACCGCGCGGTCGTCTTCAGCTCGGTCTACGTCCCGCGGGCCCTCGAGGGCGACTCCTGGGCCTGCCCCGCCGTCCTCGCCCCGGGCGGCGACTTCTGGTGCGGCTACTGGGCCCACTCCGCGGTGAAGATCACGACGCTCGACGTGTCCGATCTCGCCGCCCCGGCGGTGCTCTCCGAGGCGGTCCTCCCGGGGAGCTACGTCTCCGCCCGCCGGATCGGCGATCGCGTGCGGATCGTGACGAGCGACTCCCTCCCCTTCCCCGAGGGCGTCTACTTCTGGCCGCAGGTGGCGCCCGGCGCGAGCCAGGAGGAGTGGCAGGCCGCCCTCGCGGCGCTCGCCGCGAAGAACGAGCAGCTCGTCCGCGCCCGCACCCTCGACGACTGGCTCCGCCGCGGGACGGTGAAGGTCGCCGGCCAGGGCGAGGTGGAGCTCGGCCACGCCTGCACCGACTTCTCGCGGAGCTCGGGGCCTGTCCGCCCCGGGATCCTCACCGTCGCCACCTTCGACGTGGGCGCCTCCGCCCTCGTGAGCCGCAGCTCCGTGCTCGCCGAGCCCGGCGTCGTCTACGCCTCGCAGGAGACGCTGTACGTCGCCTCCTCCCACTGGTGGTGGTGGCCCGAGCCCGGCCAGCGCGACGCGACCTACCTCCACGCCTTCGACCTCTCGAGCCCCGACGCCGCCGTCTACGCCGGCTCCGGGGTCGTGGACGGGAGCGTGCGCGACCAGTACGGGCTCGACGAGCACGAAGGGGCGCTCCGCGTCGTGACGACGGTCACGGAGCGGGTGGACGACGGGACTCCCTGGGGCAGGCTCCACACCGCCGGGCGGCTCTCGGTCCTGAAGCCGGAGGGGGGCGCGCTCGCCCTCGTCGGGGAGACCCCGGAGTTCGGCGCCGACGAGCGGGTCTTCGGCACGCGGCTCCTCGGCGCGCGGGGCTTCGTGATCACCGCCCGGATCATCGACCCGCTCTTCACCTTCGACCTCTCCGACCCGGCGAACCCGGTCGTCGTGGGCGAGCTCGAGATGCCTGGCTTCATCTCCTATCTCCACCCCGTGGACGGCACCCACCTCCTCGGCGTCGGCATGGAGCCGGCCCCCGGCGGCGGGCCGAACCAGGTGAAGGTCGCGCTCCTCGACGTGAGCGACCTCTCGAACCCCGTGGATCTCGACACGGTGCTCGTCGGGGAGGGCTGGGGCTGGTCCGAGGCGCTCTGGGAGCCGAAGGCCTTCACCTGGCTCGACTCGGCGGGCCTCCTCGCGATCCCCTTCGCCGAGTGGACCACGACCTTCCGCTCCGACCTCCGGCTCTTCCGGGTGGACGCCGCGACCGGCATCACGCCGGCCGGGAGCCTCTCCATGTCCGACGTCTACGGTGGCGCCACCGGCGAGTTCGGCTGGTACTGGTCGCCCTACGTGCGCCGGAGCGTCCTCGCGAAGGACCAGGACGAGCACGTCTACGTCTACGCGGTGAGCGACGCGGGCATCCGGTCGGCGAACGTCGCGGACCTGCCCTCCTGGCTCGCGACGGTCGCCTTCGATCGCTGGGCGCCCTGAGAGGCGGCTTGCGCGCGCGCCTCCTCCTCCCGGCCCTCGCCCTCCTCGCGCTCGCGGGGCTCGCGGGGTGCGACCCGCAGGCCGCCGACGGCTACCCCGGCGAGCCGCTCGTCGTCCTCCGCGGACAGGTCGAGGGGGTCCCTCCGCTCCCGCCGCTCGAGGCCGCGATGCTCTGGCAGCGCGGGCCGCCGCCCTCGACCGGCGACCAGGACCTCGCCACGCGCGCGCCGGTGGAGCCCGGCTTCCCCGCGAGCTTCACCCTCCGGCTCTACCAGCCCCCTCCTGCCGCGGCCCGGCGCCTCCTCGCGCCGGGGGAGCCGTCGTTCGCGAGAGCCAACGCCGCGGCGATGCCGCTCGGCACGCCGGCGAGCCAGGTGGGGGCGATCCTCGCGCCGGGAAACCCCTCCTACGGGATCGACGTGGACCACTGGGTCGTCCACCTCGAGGAGGACGTCCCGGCGTCGTCGCTCACCGCCTGGTGGCTCGGCGCGCCGCTGCCGGCCGGGTATCACCTGCTCCGGGTGACCCCGATCGATCCGGCCTGCGTGGACCTCGCGGCCTGCCTCGGGACGCTCGTCGCGCGGGGCGTGCCCGACGACGGGACAGCGGACCCCGGCACGGCCCGCGGCTTCTGCCTCGCGCCCTACCGGCTCTCCCCCGCCCCTCCGGACGCCCTCCTCGTCCTGCGCCTCGGCACCTACGCCCCGCCGCCCGAGACGGGCTGCCCGTGATCCTGGACCGCGCCGGCGTCGAGCGGCTCTACCGCGACCACGGACACCTCGTGCTCCGCCGCGCCCGGCTCCTCCTCGGCAGCGAGCCCGACGCGCAGGAGGCGCTGCAGGAGGTCTTCGCCTCGCTCCTCCGGTCGCCCGGCGAGATCCGGAGCTCCGTCGTCGCCTGGCTCTACCGGGCCACGACCCACCTCTGCCTCAACGTCCTGCGCGACCGGCGCACCGGCGCGCGGATCCTCGAGCGGCACGCCGCGGCGGGGGCGGAGGCCCGGGACGCGCGATCGGACGCGATCGCCGAGGTCCGCGCCCTCCTCGGACGGCTGCCCGAGGAGGTCGGGGCCGCGGCCGTCTACCACCACCTCGACGGCATGACCTACGACGAGGTCGCCCTCCTCCTCGGCTGCTCACGCCGGAAGGTCGGCTACCTCCTGGAGCGCGCCCAGTCCCTCGCGGCCGAGGGGGGGCGCGCGGAGCGATCGGCATGAGCACGGCACTCGCGAACGCCTCGTGGCAGGCCTGCCTCTCCGCCCTCCGGCTCGACCGCTGGCTCGCGGGAGAGCTCCCCCCCGCGGAGGCCGAGGAGGTCCGGGCCCACGTCGCCTCCTGCACGAGCTGCTCGGGCGCCTCCGCCTCGATGCGGGAGGCGCGGGAGGCGGAGCCCCTCCCTCCCTCGAGGCTCGACGCCCCTCCCCGCCCGGCGCGGCGGCCCCGGCTCGCCCTCGGGGGCGCGGGGCTCGCCGTCGCGGCGGGGCTCCTCTTCCTCCTCCTCCCGGACGGCACCGGTGAGCGGACGAAGGGGACCGGCGTCGGGATCGGGATGTGGGTCCGGCACGGGGAGGAGGTGCGGCGCGCCGCCCCCGGCGAGACGGTCGCCCTCGGGGACGCGATCCGGTTCGTGGTCACGACGCCCCGCCGCGCCTGGGTCGCGATCCTGAGCCTCGACCCGGCCGGCCGCGGCTCCGTCTACTTCCCCGGAGGCGAGCGCGCCGCGGAGGTGGACGCGGGGGTCGACGTGCCGCTCCCGGTCGCGACCCGGCTCGACGAGACCCCCGGCGAGGAGCGGATCCTCGGCCTCTTCTGCGACCGTCCCGTCGTGCTCGAGCCGCTCCGCTCGAAGCTCGAGCGGGACGGCGCGCTCCGGCCCACCGGCGGCTGCGAGGTGATCGAGTGGCGCTTCGAGAAGCGCTGATCGCCGCGGCGATCGCGACCCTCCCCGCGGCCGCCCCGGCGCAGGTCGAGCGGTTCGCCGTCGTCGCGGGGAACGACGCGGGCACGCCGCCGGACGTGCCGCTCCGCTGGGCGGAGGCGGACGCGGTCCGCGTGGCGTCGGTCCTCGAGGAGGTGGGCGGCGTCCGCCCGGAGAACCTCGTCCTCCTCCGGGGCCGGAGCGCGGACGCCCTCCGCCGCGCGCTCATCGCGGTGAACGAGCGGATCCGCGAGTCGGGCCGCGCGTCGGTGCTCTTCGTCTACTACTCCGGCCACGCGGACGCGGGGGCGCTCCGCCTCGGGGAGACCCCGCTCGCCCTCCGCGAGCTCGAGCAGCTCGTCCGCGGCTCCGCGGCCACCTTCCGCCTCCTCGTCCTCGACGCCTGCCGGTCGGGCGCCCTCACCCGGGTGAAGGGCGGCACGCCCATCCCGCCGTTCGAGCTGCGCGCGAGCGAGCGGGCGCCCGGCGAGGGGGCGGTCTTCCTCACCTCGAGCTCCGCCTCCGAGGACAGCCAGGAGTCGGACGAGCTCAAGGGGAGCTTCTTCACCCACGCCTTCCTCTCCGGGCTCCTCGGCGCGGCGGACGCGGACGGCGACGGCCGCGTCACGCTCGACGAAGCCTACCGCCACGCCTACGACGCCACGGTGCGGAGCTCGAGCCGCACGCTCGCGGGGCTCCAGCACCCGACCTTCCAGTACGACGTCCGCGGGCACGGCGACGTCGTCCTCTCCACCCTCTCCGGCAGCGAGGAGACCCGCGCCTGGCTCGCCTTCCCCGCCGGGATCGACTGGCTCGTCTTCCGGGGCTCGGCCGACGGCCCGGTGGTGGGCGAGATCGGCCGCGCCGACCAGGTCCGGCGGCTCAGCGTCCGCGAGGGGACCTACTTCCTCCGCGGGCGCGCCCCCGACGCCCTGCTCGAGGGCGCTCGGCGGGCGCCCGCCGGAGCCACGGTCCCCATCGACCCGGCCGGCCTCGCGCGGACGGCCTACGCGCGGCTCGTCCGGAAGGGGCTCGGCGAGGCCCGGCTCGCCTCCTCCGTGGAGGTCGAGGGCCGGACGCGCGCCGCCCTCGCGAGCGAGGGCCGGCCCTGCGCGGGGATCGCGGCGGGGGCCTCCTTCGCGTTGCGGCCGCTCACGGTGACGGCGCGGGCCGGCTTCTGCCGGAGCGGCTTCGACGCGGGCGGGCTCCGCGCCACCGCCGACGCCTGGGAGGTCGAGGCGGGCGCGACCCACGTCTGGGATCTGCCCGGCGTGTCGCTCGAGGCGGGGCTCGCCCTCGGCGGCGCGGTGCTCCGCCAGACCTTCCGCACGGCGGGCGTCGCCCCCGCCCGCACGAGCCTCGCCCTCCACCTCTCGCCGCTCGTCACCGCCTCCCGGGACGTCGGGCCGCGGGCCTACGTCTACCTGTCGGGCGCCGCGTCCACCTGGCTCTTCCGGCTGGAGGATCGCGAGACGGGGGGCTCCTCCGTCGAGCCCTCCTTCGCGCCGAGGGTGTCGATGGGGGTGGGGTGGAGGCTGTGAGGCGGCGCCCCCCTACGCCCTCCGGAACCAGAGCGCCGCCCGCCCCACGGGCTCCACGCGCTGCTCCAGCGCCGCGAGCTGCCCCTCCCCGAGCGGCGTGAACTCCCGGGCGATGGCGACGTTCTCCTCGAGCTGCGCGATCGAGTCCACCCCGACGATCACCGTCGAGACGGGGAGCGAGAGGACGTAGCGCATCGCCTCGCGCATCGTGAGCGTGCCGGTCCGGGTCGCCTTCACCGCGCCGCGCTGCTGGTCCGGGGGCGGCGGCTCCCAGCCCGCGAGGAGCCGCCCCCGCGCCGGGATCTTCATCCCGATGATCCCCATCTCGCGCTCCACGGCGAGGGGGAGGAGCTCCTTCCGGAACGGCAGGTGGTGCGGGTCGGCGGCGTTCACCGCCATGAGGACGGTGTCGAACGGGAAGCGGCGGATCGCCTCCGCGAGGACGTCGGGATCGGTGTGGCCGGAGATCCCGACGTGCCGGACCTTCTTCTCCTCCCGGGCCCGGACGAGCGCCTCCACCGCGCCCCCCTTCGCGAAGACCCGCTCCACGTCGTCCATCGTGCTCATCGCGTGGAGCTGCCAGAGGTCCACGTGATCGGTCTGGAGGAGCTCGAGCGACCGGTCGAGGAGCGCGAGCGAGCCGTCCCGTCCGCGGTCGTGGGTCTTCGTCGCGAGGTAGACCTGCGAACGCCGGCGCTTCATCACCTGCCCGACGTACCGCTCGCTCCAGCGCGCCTCGCCGCCGTAGCGCGCCGACGTGTCGATGTAGTTCACGCCGAGGTCGAGGGCGCGCTCCAGGATCGGGATCGCCACCGCCTCGTTCTCCGGCCTCTCCACCGCGGCCTGGGCGCCGAGGCTGAAGAGGCCCACGCGGAAGCCGGTCTTGCCGAGGTTGCGCGCCGGCATCGAGCCGGCGGTCGCCGGGTTCCAGGGCCCGCCCGGGGCCGGCGCCGCGGCGGGGGCCTTCGCGGACC
>JBBIPT010000085.1:0-14539 GCA_037442705.1 Anaeromyxobacter sp. | reverse complement strand
TCTACCTCTCGGCCCCCCTCTCCCGAGACGCAGCGCCTGACGCCCGGGCCGCCGTGACGCCGTGTCCGTGAGGCGCGCCCGCCGCGAAGAGCCGAGGAGCGCGCGCGTCGCGAACAACACGCGGGCGCGGAGGTCCGTTGTTTGAGCCTCCGCCGCCGCGAAGCGAAGCGAGCGGAACGGCGGAGGCGAGTTCGGACCGACGCGCATCGAGCGGCGCACGCAAGCGCGCGCGTCGGGCGGAACTGGGCGCGCCGAGCACACGGCGGAGCGGCGGCCCGGGCGGCCAGCGGCCGGCACCGCGAGGGGAGCATCGGCCGCGACGTTCGCCCTTCGACAGGCTCAGGGCGAACGGCTGGCATGCATGGCCCCGCTCAGGAGACCGGGCGGCCAGCGGCCCGCTACGCGAGGGGAGCGGCTGCCCGGGCGGCGCGTGGAAGCTTCGCGGTGGTCACGAGGGCCCCCTCTCCCTGGCCCTCTCCCCCGGCGTGGTGCCGGGAGAGAGGGGATGTGAGAGGGGACGTTTCACCTCCCGGGATACGGGGCGAGACGCCGCCGCGCACCCCGCGGCCGTTCGCCCTGAGCCTGTCGAAGGGCGGCTTGACCCGGAGAGGGTGTCCCGGGTATCTTCCGCCTTCCGTGTCTTTCGTACGACGTCAGCATCGACTTCTTCGCCCGGCGGCAGAGGCCGTCCGGGCACGCTGACGCCCCGCGACCTCTTCCGCCGTCACCGGCCGGAGAGGTCCTCCTCGACAGGCGAGACCAGATCCTCCGGCCCCTCACAGGAGCCCGAGCCGCCATGCCGAAACCCGTTGCCTCCGAAGCCCCTCGCTCTGCTAGCATGCCCGGCTTTTCCGGGGACGGGGGGGGACCATCCGTGAACGCCAGCCACGACCGCGTCATCGTCTTCGACACCACGCTCCGCGACGGCGAGCAGTCGCCGGGCGCGTCGATGAACCTCGGGCAGAAGCTCCAGGTCGCGCTCGCCCTCCGCGAGCTCGGCGTGGACGTGATCGAGGCGGGGTTCGCCGCCGCCTCCCCCGGGGACCTCGAGGCGATCCGGGCCGTGGGGCAGCAGGTGGAGGGGCCGATCATCGCGAGCCTCTCCCGCTGCAACAGGGGCGACATCGCGGCCTCCTGGGAGGCGCTGAAGGACGCGCCCCGCCGCCGCTGCCACGTCTTCCTCGCGACCTCCCCCATCCACCGCGACTTCAAGCTGAAGCTCGCGAAGGAGGAGATCGTGAAGCGCTCCGTCGAGGGCGTGAAGATGGCCCGGGAGCGGTTCGACGACGTGGAGTTCTCCGCCGAGGACTCCGCCCGCACCGAGCTCGAGTTCCTCGCCGAGGTCGTGGAGCGCGCCATCGAGGCGGGCGCCGGCACCGTGAACATCCCGGACACGGTCGGCTACGCCCTGCCGACGACCTACGCGGACACGATCCGGTACCTCAGGAAGCACGTCCGCGGGATCGACGAGGTCGTCGTCTCGGTCCACTGCCACGACGACCTCGGCCTCGCGGTGGCGAACAGCCTCGCCGGGGTGATGGAGGGGGCGCGGCAGGTGGAGTGCACGATCAACGGCATCGGCGAGCGGGCCGGCAACGCCTCCCTCGAGGAGATCGTGATGGCGTTCCGGACCCGGGGCGACGTGCTGCGCGTCCGGACCGGCGTGAAGACGGACCGGCTCTACCCGACGAGCCGCCTCGTCTCGCAGATCACCGGCCTCCACGTGCAGCGGAACAAGGCGATCGTGGGGCAGAACGCCTTCGCCCACGAGGCGGGCATCCACCAGCACGGGATGCTCACCCACCGGGAGACCTACGAGATCATGAAGCCGGAGGAGGTCGGGTTCGCGAAGAGCCAGCTCGTCCTGGGCAAGCACTCCGGCCGTCACGCGCTGAAGGAGAGGCTCGTGGCGCTCGGTTACCAGCTCGACGACGCCCAGGTGGACAGGGTCTTCGCCGACTTCAAGGGGCTCGCGGACAAGAAGAAGGACATCTACGACGCCGACATCGAGGCGCTCGTCGTCCACGGCCAGATCCTCGGGAAGGGGAACGTGGCCTGGGAGCTCGAGGCGCTCTCGACGACCTCCGGCACCGGGACGCTGCCCTGCGCCTCGGTGGCCCTCCGGGCGGCGGACGGCTCCCGGACCCAGGAGGTCGCGGCGGGTGACGGCCCGGTGGACGCCGCCTTCAAGGCGCTCGAGCGGGCGACCGGGGTCGCGGTGAAGCTCCGCGACTACCAGATCGCGAGCGTGTCCACCGGGAAGGACGCCCAGGGCGAGGTGTCCATCGAGGTGGAGCACGGGACCGGCGTCTACCGGAGCCGCGCGCTCTCCACCGACATCATCGAGGGGTCGGCGCGGGCCTTCCTCGACGTGCTCAACCGGATCGCGCTCAAGGTGCCGCCGCCCCGGGAGAGCGAGGCGCGCGCGGAGATGGGGACCCCGTGACGGAGAAGACGCAGGCGCAGCAGGGCCCGAGGACGCTCTTCGGGAAGGTGTGGGACGCCCACGTGGTCCGGCCGGAGACGCCGGAGACGCCGGCCGTCCTCTACGTGGACCTCCACCTCGTCCACGAGGTCACGAGCCCGCAGGCCTTCTCCCACCTCCGGGAGCGGGGCCTGCGGGTGCGCCGGCCGGAGCGGACCCTCGCCACGATGGACCACTCCACGCCGACGCTCCCGCGCCGGCCGGACGGATCCTGGCCCTTCGTGGACGCCCAGGCGGAGGCGCAGGTCCGCTTCCTCGAGAAGAACGCCACGGACTTCGGCGTCGAGCTCCACGGGCTCGGCTCCGACGCCCAGGGCGTCATCCACGTCTTCGGGCCGGAGCGGGGGGCGACGCAGCCGGGGATGACCGTGGTCTGCGGGGACAGCCACACCGCGACCCACGGCGCCTTCGGCGCCCTCGCCTTCGGCATCGGGACCTCCGAGGTCGGGCACGTCCTCGCGACGCAGTGCCTCCTCCAGCGCCGGCCGAGGACCCTCGCGGTCCGCGTGGACGGCGCGCTCGCCCCGGGCGTCTCGGCGAAGGACCTCGTCCTCGCGATCGTCGCGAAGATCGGGGTCGGCGGCGGGACGGGCCACGTGATCGAGTACCTCGGGCCGGCCGTCCGCTCCCTCTCGATGGAGGGGCGGATGACCCTCTGCAACATGTCGATCGAGGCGGGCGCCCGCGCCGGGATGATCGCGCCGGACGACGCGACCTTCCAGTGGATCGCCGGCCGGCCGCGCGCGCCGGAGGGGGCCGCCTGGGACGCGGCCCTCGCCCGCTGGCGGAAGCTCCCGACGGACGAGGGGGCCCGCCACGACCAGGAGGTCTCGATCGACGTCTCCCGCCTCGCGCCGATGATCACCTTCGGGACCAACCCGGCGCAGGGCATCCCGGTGGACGGCGTGGTCCCGGATCCGGCCGCGGAGCGGGACCCGCAGGCGAGGGGCACGCTGGAGGCGGCCCTCCGGTACATGGGGCTCCGCCCGGGCCAGCCGATCGCCGGCCAGAAGGTGGACGCCGTGTTCGTGGGGAGCTGCACGAACGGGCGGATCGAGGACATCCGCGCGGCGGCGGCGGTGCTGCGCGGCCGCAAGGTGAAGGTCCGGACGCTCGTCGTCCCGGGCTCGCACCAGGTGAAGAGGGCCGCCGAGGCGGAGGGGCTGGACCGGGTCGTGCGGGACGCCGGGGCGGAGTGGCGGGAGCCCGGCTGCTCGATGTGCATCGCGATGAACGGCGACGACCTCCGGCCGGGCGAGTACTGCGTCTCCACCTCGAACCGGAACTTCGAGGGGAGGCAGGGGCCGGGCGGCAGGACGATGCTCGCGAGCCCGCTCACCGCCGCGGCCGCCGCCGTGGCGGGCGCGGTCGCGGATCCGAGGACGATGGTCTCCGGGGAGGTGCGGTGATGGATCCGATCCGTGTCATCGAGTCGAGGACGGTGGTCCTCTCCCGCGAGAACGTGGACACCGACCAGATCATCCCGGCCCGGTTCCTCAAGGTCACCGACAAGAAGGGGCTCGGCAAGGTCCTCTTCTGCGACTGGCGCTACGACGCGCAGGAGACGCCGAGGCCGGACTTCGTCCTGAACCGGCCCGAGGCCCGGGGCTGCGAGGTGCTCGTCGCGGGCGACAACTTCGGCTGCGGCTCGTCCCGGGAGCACGCCCCCTGGGCGCTCGTGGACTACGGCTTCCGGGCGGTCGTCTCCACGCGCATCGCCGACATCTTCCGGAACAACGCGCTGAAGAACGGGCTCGTCCCGGTGGTGCTCGAGCCGGCCGCCCACGCGAAGCTCCTCGCGGCGCCGGGCGCGAGCGTGCGGATCGACCTCGAGACGCAGACGGTCCGGCTGCCCGACGGCTCGACGGCCTCGTTCCCGATCGACGGGTTCTCCCGGTACTGCCTCATGAACGGGGTAGACGAGCTCGGCTTCCTCCTCTCGCAGGAGGAGGCGATCGCCGGCTTCGAGTCGAGGGGCTAGTCAGGAAAGGAAAGACGAGGAGTGAATATGGCCAAGGAGAAGATCACGGGAGCGATGGCGGTCCGCCGGGCGCTCGAGGCCGAGGGCGTCGAGTTCGCCTTCGGCATGCCCGGCGGCACGATCCTGCCGCTCTACGACGCGCTGTTCGGCTGCGAGAAGCCCCAGACCGTCCTCATCCGCCACGAGCAGGTGGGTGGCCACGCGGCGGAGGGGTACGCCCACGCCACCGGGAAGGTGGGGGTCTGCATGGGGACGTCGGGCCCCGGGGCGACGAACCTCGTCACCGCCATCGCCGACGCCTACATGGACTCGGTGCCGCTCGTCGCGATCACCGCGAACGTCTCGACCCCGCTCATCGGTTCGGACGCCTTCCAGGAGGCGGACATCACCGGCATCACGATGCCGATCACGAAGCACAACTGGCTCGTGACCGACGCCCGGGAGATCCCGCGGATCATGAAGGAGGCGTTCTACATCGCCCGGACCGGCCGCCCCGGCCCCGTGCTCGTGGACATCCCGAAGGACGTCCTCAACACGGAGCTCGAGTGGGAGGGCCACCCGGAGAGCGTGGAGATCCCGGGCTACCACCCGCCGGTCCGCGAGGAGCCGCGCCTCAAGGACGCCGCGTTGCTCGTCCGGAGCGCGACGCGCCCCGTGATCTACCTCGGCGGGGGCGTCCGGATCGCGAACGCCCACAGGGAGGTCTTCCAGTTCTGCGAGACGGTGGGGGCCCCGGTGGTCACCACCGTCCACGGGAAGGGGGCCTTCCCCGAGACGAACCGCCAGTGCCTCGGGATGTTCGGGATGCACGGCTCGAAGTACGCGAACTTCACGGTGCAGGGCGCGGACCTCATCGTCGCCCTCGGCGCCCGCTTCGACGACCGGGTCACCGGGAAGCTCTCCACCTTCGCCCCCGAGGCGAAGATCGTGCACCTCGACGTGGACCCCGCGGAGATCTCGAAGCTCGTCACCGCGACGGTGCCGCTCGTGGGCGACCTGAAGGCCCTCCTCCCGCAGTTCACCGAGGAGGTGCGGCGGGCCTTCGCCCAGCACGGGAAGCCCGACCTCGATCCCTGGTGGAAGAAGGTGGACGACTGGCGGACGAAGCACCCGCTCCGCTACAAGAAGGACGAGAAGGTCCTCATGCCCCAGTACGTCGTGGAGCGGCTCTGGGAGAAGACGAAGGGGAAGGCGATCGTCACGACCGGCGTCGGCGAGCACCAGATGTTCGCCGCCCAGTGGTGGAGGACCTCGGAGCCCCGGCAGTTCATCTCCTCCGGCGGCCTCGGCACGATGGGGTTCTGCCTGCCCTCCGCCATCGGGGCCCAGCTCGGCCGGCCCGGCGAGCTCGTGATCGGGATCGACGGCGACGGCAGCTTCCAGATGACGCTGCAGGACCTCGCCACCGCGGTGGACCTGAAGCTCCCGATCAAGATCTTCGTCCTGAACAACCTGTTCCTCGGCATGGTCCGCCAGTGGCAGGAGCTCTTCTACGACAACCGCTTCGCGGACACGCCGCTCTCCGACCGCCCGGACCTCGTGAAGCTCGCCGAGGCCTACGGCTGCCTCGGCCTGCGGGCGAGGACCGAGGCGGAGCTCGAGGACGTGATCGACCGGGCGCTCGCGAACCAGGAGGGCCCGACGATCGTGGACGTGCGCATCCGGCGGCAGGAGAAGGTCTTCCCGATGGTCCCCGCCGGCGCCCCCCTCAACGACATGATCGACGGTGAGTGACATGGAACGGACCGAAGAGAAGAACGGCCACTCGATCCACACGATCAGCCTCCTCGTCGAGAACAAGCCCGGCGTGCTCCACCGGATCTCCGGGCTCTTCTCGCGGCGGGGCTACAACATCGCGAGCCTCACCGTGGGCCCCACCGAGCGCCCCGAGTACTCGCGGATGACCATCGTCGTCCGGCTCTCCTCGAAGCCGGTGGAGCAGGTCGTCCGGCAGGTGCAGAAGCTCGTGCCGGTCGTCGAGGTCCGGGAGCTCGTCCCGGCCGACCTCATCGAGCGTGAGCTCATGCTCGTGAAGATCCGGACGCCGGAGCAGAACCACTCCGAGCTCCGGGCCCTCGCGGAGACCTACGAGGCGACCATCGTGGACGTCTCGCCCGACGCGCTCGTCGTCGAGGCGAGCGGCACGGCCGGCAAGCTCGACGCGCTGGAGGAGCGGCTCGCGTCCTTCGGCATCCAGGAGATCTGCCGCTCCGGGCGGATCGCCCTCGAGCGCGGCTTCAAGACGCTCGCACCCCCGAACCTCGAGTGAAGAAGGAAACGACGGAAATGGCGACCATCTACTACGACAAGGACGCGAACCTCGAGCTTCTGAAGAAGCGGAAGGTCGCCGTCATCGGCTACGGCTCCCAGGGGCACGCCCACGCCCTGAACCTCCGGGACTCCGGCGCGGACGTGCGCGTCGGGCTCGGCGCGGGCTCGCAATCGAAGGCGAAGGCGGAGGGGGCGGGCCTGCGGGTCGTCTCCGTGGCGGAGGCGGCGAAGGAGGCCGACGCCGTCATGGTCCTCATCCCGGACCAGACGCAGAAGAGGGTCTACGACGAGGAGATCGCCCCCCACATGACGAAGGGGAAGGCCCTCCTCTTCGCCCACGGGTTCAACATCCACTTCCACCAGGTCCGCCCTTCGCCGGACGTGGACGTGCTCCTCGTCGCGCCGAAGGGGCCGGGGCACATGGTCCGCCGCCAGTACCAGGACGGCCGCGGCATCCCGGGGCTCATCGCGATCCACCAGGACGCGACCGGGCAGGCGAAGCAGGTGGGGCTCGCCTACGCCCGGGGGATCGGCTGCACCCGGGCCGGGGTCCTCGAGACCACCTTCAAGGAGGAGACGGAGACCGACCTCTTCGGCGAGCAGGCGGTCCTCTGCGGCGGCGCCTCGGCCCTCGTGAAGGCGGGCTACGAGGTGCTCGTGGAGGCGGGCTACCAGCCGGAGAGCGCCTACTTCGAGTGCCTCCACGAGCTGAAGCTCATCGTGGACCTCATGTACGAGGGCGGGCTCGCCTGGATGCGCCACTCCATCTCCGACACCGCCGAGTACGGGGACTACACCCGGGGTCCCCGGATCGTGACGGAGCAGACGAAGGCGGAGATGCGGAAGATCCTGAAGGAGATCCAGGCCGGGCAGTTCGCGAAGGAGTTCATCCTCGAGAACCAGGTCGGCCGGCCCACCTTCGAGAAGTTCCGCGAGGCCGAGCGGACTCACCCGATCGAGGAGGTCGGGAAGCGGCTCCGGGACATGATGAGCTGGATCCGCGAGGCGAAGAAGGACTCCTCCGACCCGAACGCCCGCTGACCCGGGACGGCCGGCCGCTCGCGCCGGGGCGCCCTGCGGGGCGGCCCTGGCGCGAGTCCATTGACTTCAGGGGCGAAATCCTTATCCTACGCTGTCTTTTTCCGGCCGCGGAGGCTCATGGCGATCCAGCAGAGAGACAGCAGGGGGAGCAACCGGGACGCCCGCACCAACCGCCGCATCAAGGCGCGGGAGGTCCGGGTCATCGGGCACGACGGCGAACAGCTCGGAGTGCTGCCGGTCGAGCAGGCCCTGGCGCGCGCGCAGGATCTGGGGATGGACCTCGTCGAGGTCTCCCCGATGGCGAAGCCGCCGGTCTGCAAGATCATGGACTACGGCAAGTTCAAGTACCTCGAGAAGAAGAAGCAGAACGAGGCGAAGAAGAAGCAGGTCGTCGTCCAGCTGAAGGAAGTGAAGCTCCGCCCGCGCACGGAGGAGCACGACTACGCGACGAAGCTGAAGAAGGTGCGCGAGTTCCTCGCCGAGTCGAACAAGGCCCGGATCACCGTGATGTTCCGCGGCCGCGAGATGAGCCACCGCGAGCTCGGCCAGAAGGTGCTCCAGCGCGTGATCGAGGACCTGAAGGAAGTGGCCGTGATCGAGTCCGCGCCGAGGATGGAGGGGCGGCTCCTCTTCATGATCCTCGCCCCGAACCCGAGGATGCTCCAGGCGCAGCGCGATCGGGCGAAGGCCCAGGCCGAGAAGGCCGCGGCCGGCCAGGCCCCCGCGGCGCCCGCGCAGCCGGACGAGGGAGGGGCCCCGGCCCCCCGGCCCCCGCCGCCGCCGGACCTCCAGAGCTGATCGAATCACCGAAGAAGGAAGACGGAGAACATGCCCAAGCTGAAGACGAACAGCGGCGCGAAGAAGCGCTTCGTGCCGAAGAAGAGCGGCAAGGTGAAGTTCCGCCGCGCCGGCGTCCGGCACCTCGCGACGTTCGGCAAGACGAAGAAGCAGAAGCGGCACCTCCGCGGCACGGATCACCTCGCGCCGATGGATGCCAAGAAGATCAAGGAGTGCTTCCCCTACGCCCGCTAGGGCCGCGGGGAAGGCACGAGACGCCCCAGCGGGGCCCCGAAGAGCGCACGGCCCGTCGGGCGACCCGACGGGCCGCGGCGCCTCCCGCCGGCGAGGAGAACGAAGATGAGAGTGAAGAGGGGTTTCAAGGCCCGCCGCCGCCGCAACCGCGTCCTCAAGCTCGCGAAGGGTTTCCGCGGCCGCAGGAAGAACTGCTACAAGCGCGCGAACCAGGCGGTCGAGCGCGCGCTGAACTACTCGACCCGCGACCGGCGCCTGAACCGCCGCAACTTCCGGTCGCTCTGGATCGTCCGCATCAACGCCGCCGCCCGGCAGAACGGCACGAGCTACTCGCGCCTCGTCGCGGCGATGAGGAGGGCGGGCGTCGCGATCGACCGGAAGATCCTCGCGGAGCTCGCGCTCGCGCTCCCGGGCGACTTCGCCGCCGTCGTGAAGGCCGCGAAGGCGTAGAGCGGGCGCGTGTCCGGCCCGATCGAACAGCTCGAGGCCCTGGAGCGGGGCGCGCGCGAGGCGATCGAGCGCGCGGGGGACGAGCGGTCGCTCGAGGACCTGCGCGTCCGCTTCCTCGGGAAGAAGGGGGAGCTCTCCCAGGTGCTCCGCGCCATGGGAGGGCTCGCCCCCGAGGAGCGGCCCCGGGTCGGCGAGGTCGCGAACCGGGTGAAGGCCGAGGTCGAGGCGCTCCTCGACCGGGCCCGGGGCGCGCTCGAGGAGCGCAAGCTCGACGCCGAGCTCGCCGGCCCACCGATCGATCCCACCGTCCCCGGACGCCGCCTCCTCCCCAGGGGTCACCGCCACCCCATCACGCGGGCGACCGAGGAGATCTCCGCGATCTTCGCGCGCCTCGGCTACGAGGTCGCGAACGGGCCGGAGATCGAGCTCGACTTCTACAACTTCGAGGCGCTGAACATCCCCGCGGATCACCCCGCCCGGGACATGCAGGACACCTTCTACGTGGAGGAGTCCACGCTCCGGCACGGCGTCGAGCCCGGGACGGTCCTGCTCCGGACGCACACGTCGCCCGTCCAGATCCGCTCCATGCGGCGGATCGGCCGGCCGCCCGTCCGGATCATCTGCCCGGGGCGCGTCTACCGCTCGGACTACGACCAGACCCACTCGCCGATGTTCCACCAGGTGGAGGGGCTCTGCGTGGACGAGGGGATCACCTTCGCCGACCTCAAGGGGACCCTCGCCGCGTTCGCCCGCGCCTACTTCGGCCCGGGGACGCGGACCCGCTTCCGTCCCAGCTACTTCCCGTTCGTCGAGCCGGGCGCCGAGGTGGACGTCTCCTGCTCCATCTGCGGCGGGATCGGGAAGAAGGACGGGCGCCGCTGTGGCACGTGCAAGGAGACCGGCTGGCTCGAGGTGCTCGGGGCGGGGATGGTCCACCCGAAGGTCCTCCAGAACGGCGGGATCGATCCGGAGCGGTTCACGGGGTTCGCCTTCGGCATGGGGGTCGAGCGGATGGCGATGCTCCGGTACGGCATCGACGACCTCAGGCTCTACTTCGAGAACGACCTCCGCTTCCTCGAGCAGTTCTAGGCCGACGCGATGCGCATCTCGCTGAAGTGGCTCTCCGAGTACGTGGACCTCCGCGGGGTCGCCCCCGAGGAGGTCGCCCGGCGCCTCACCGCGGTCGGCCTCGAGGTCGAGGCGATCGAGCGGACGGGCGGCGGGCTCGGGGGCGTCGTCGCCGCCCGGATCGTCGGGGCGGAGCCGCACCCGAACGCGGACAAGCTCTCCGTCACCCGCGTGGACGCGGGGGAGGGCGAGCCCCTCCAGGTCGTCTGCGGGGCGAGGAACTGGCAGGTGGGGGACGTCGTCCCCCTCGCCGTCGCGGGGACGACCCTGCCCGGAGGCCAGAAGATCGAGCGGGCGAAGCTCCGCGGCGTGGAGTCCTCGGGGATGCTCTGCTCGGCGCGCGAGCTCGGCCTCTCCGAGGACGCGAGCGGGCTCCTCCTCCTCGACCGTGGGATCGCGCCCGGCACCCCCGTCGCGGAGGCGCTCGCCCTGGAGGACGCCCTCCTCGAGGTGAACGTCACCCCGAACCGGCCCGACTGCCTCTCCCACGCCGGAATCGCGCGCGAGGTGGCCGCCCTCCTCGGCCGGAAGGCGCGGCTGCCGGAGACCCGGCTGCCCGCGGGCGGCCCGCCCGCCCGGGAGGCGGTGAAGGTCCGGATCGAGGATCCGGAGCGCTGCGCCCGCTACGCGGCGCGGGTGATCGAGGGGGTGAAGATCGGCCCGTCCCCGCTCTGGCTGGCGCGCCGCCTCGAGAGCTGCGGGGTCCGCTCGATCTCGAACGTCGTCGACGCGACGAACCACGTGCTCCTCGAGCTCGGACACCCGCTCCACGCCTTCGACCTCGACAAGGTGGCGGGCGCGGAGATCGTCGTCCGCACGGCCCGGCCGGGGGAGCGGCTCACCACCCTCGACGGGAAGGATCGCGCGCTCGACCCGGAGGACCTCCTCATCGCGGATCGCGACCGCGGCAGCGCCCTCGCTGGCGTCATGGGCGGCGGAGACTCGGAGATCTCCGCCGGGACGACGCGGGTCCTCCTCGAGTCGGCCTGGTTCCAGCCGGGCGGGGTCCGCCGGACCTCGCGCCGCCACGGGCTGAAGTCCGAGGCCTCCTACCGCTTCGAGCGCGGCGCCGACCCGGGGATGGTGATCCCGGCGATCGATCGCTGCGCGGCGCTCATCGCCGAGCTCGCGGGCGGGACGGTCCGCAAGGGGGTCGTGGACGCGCACCCGCGCAAGGTCCGCGCGCCGTCGGTGAAGCTGCGCTGGCGCCGCCCGGCGGAGATCCTCGGGATGGAGATCGGCCGGCCCGAGGCGCGGCGGATCCTCTCCGGGCTCGGGTTCGTCGAGAAGCGGGCGGCGAAGGACGGGGCGGTCTTCCAGGTGCCGAGCTGGCGGACGGACGTCTCGATCGAGGAGGACCTCGTCGAGGAGATCGTCCGGACGAAGGGCTACGACGCGATCCCCGAGACGCTCCCCGGGATCGCCCTCGAGACCCCCGCGGAGCCGCCCGGCGCGCAGGCGATCGGCCGGATCCGCGCCGCCCTCGAGGCGGCGGGCTTCGCCGAGGCGGTGAACTTCTCCTTCGTCGCCGCCCGCGAGCTCGAGCCGTTCGAGCACCGGGTGGTGACGGGCGACGGCTCGGGGCGCGCCCTCGGCGTCACGCTGAAGAACCCGATCAGCTCGGACCTCTCGGTGATGCGGACGAGCCTCGTCCCGTCGCTCCTGCGGAACGCCGCCCACAACCGGCGGCAGCGGGTCGAGGACCTGCGGCTCTACGAGATCGCGAGCGTCTACCACCCCCACCCGGACCCGAAGGACCGCCCGTCCGCCGAGTCCGTGGAGATCGCCGGGGTGCTCGTGGGCCGGCGGAGCCCCCCGGGATGGGCCACCGCGGCCGACGCGATCGACTTCCACGACGCGAAGGCGGCGGTGGCGGAGATCCTCGACGCCCTCGGCGTGGAGGCGCGCTGGCAGGCCGGCGCGGAGCCCTGGCTCCACCCGCGCCACGGGGCGACCCTCCTCGGCGCGGAGGGGGAGGAGGTCCTCGGGGTCGTGGGGGAGCTCCACCCGCGCGCCGCCGCCGCCTTCGACCTGCCCCGGGGCGTCCACGCCTTCCGGCTCTCGCTCGAGGGGCTCCTTCGGCGGATGCAGCTCGTGCCCCGGTACCGCCCCATCCCGCGCCTCCCGGCCGTCCTCCGCGACCTCGCCGTCGTCGTGGCGGAGGAGGCGACCGCCGCGTCCCTCGAGGCGATCGTGCGGGAGGAGCCGCTCGTCGAGAGGGTCACGCTCTTCGACGTCTACCGGGGAGCGCCGCTCCCGGCCGGCAGGAAGAACCTCGCCTTCGCGATCGCCTACCGGGCGGCCGGCCGGACGCTCACCGACGCCGAGGCCGACGCGGCCCACGAAGGCATCGTGAAGCGGCTCCGCGAGCGGCTCGGGGCCGAGCTCCGGGGGTGAGCGATGGCGTCGCGCGGACCGCTCCCCTGGCTCGCGCTCGGCTTCTCCGCCGCCGCCGCCTTCTCCTCCTGGAACCCGCTCTCGGCGCCGTTCGGGCTCGTCGTCGGGCTCGCCTCGCTCGTCCTCGGCGTCCGGGCGCTCCGGAGGGCGGGGGCCCGCAAGCCCGCGACGGCCGCGGTCGTCCTCTCGGCCGCCGCGATCGTGGCGAGCGTCCTCGTCCTCTCCCTCACCGCCGGGGTGGGGCGCGACCTCGCCGGCAGCGAGATCGTCCCCGCGCCCGCCCCTGGCGAGGCGTCGCGGCAGCTCGACGAGGGGGGCTCGCGGACGCGGCCGGCGCGCGAGCGCGCGAAGGGGGAGCTCGACTCCCTCGGCGGCCGGTGACCGGGAGTCTCGCCGCGGGTTTGACAGCAACCGAGGAATCAGCTAACGAATTCGGCACTTAGCGGACGCCGACGGGAGCGAACCGTGACCAAGGCCGATATCATCGAGAGCGTCTACGAGAAGGTGGGCTTCTCCAAGAAGGAAGCCGCCGAGATCGTCGAGATGGTCTTCGACACCATCAAGGAGACGCTGGAGCGGGGCGAGAAGATCAAGATCAGCGGCTTCGGGAACTTCATCGTCCGCGACAAGAAGTCCCGCGTGGGGCGCAATCCCCAGACGGGCGAGGAGATCGAGATCAGCGCCCGCCGCGTGCTCACCTTCAGGCCGAGCCAGGTGCTGAAGAACGCCCTGAACACGGGCGGCGAGGCCCCTCCCGCCGGCGGCCAGGGCGCTCCCCCGGCCTCGTAGCTATAGAGGGGGCCATGGCTCCCATCGACTACGCCGACGCCCGGCGGATGCGGCTCGACGTGGAATTCCACTTCGCCGCCGCGCACCGCCTTCCCCGCTACGACGGCCCCTGCGCCCGCGTCCACGGGCACAACTACCGCCTCCTCGTCGGGGTGGAGGGAGAGGTGGACCCGAGGAGCGGGATGATCGCCGACTTCGGGGACATCAAGGCCGCCGTCCAGGAGCACGTCCTCGCGCGGGTCGACCACCGCGACCTGAACGACGTGCTCGCGAACCCGACCGCAGAGAACATCGCCCGCTGGATCTGGGAGACGCTCGACGGCCGTCTCCCGGGGCTCCGCGAGGTGAGGCTCTTCGAGATCCCCGACTCCTGCGTGACCTACCGGGGGCCGGGTGCCCGCTAGGGCGGCCGCGCGCGCCCCCCGGGGCCCGGATGCCTCCGCGGCGGAGGAGGCGGTGGAGCGCTTCCTCGACGCGCTCGGGCTCCCCGGGGAGGTCCGGGGCTCGGCCGACCTCGCGCAGACGCCCCGCCGCGTGGCGGAGGCCTGGAGGGACGATCTCCTCGACGGCTACGGCCGCGACCCGGCGCGCATCCTCGCCGGGGCGATGCCGTCGCGGGGGCGTGGCCTCGTCACGGTGACCGGGATCGACTTCCACTCCGTCTGCCCGCACCACCTGCTCCCTTCGCGCGGGATCGCGCACGTCGCCTACCTGCCCGGCGGCAGGGTCGTCGGCTTCGGGCAGATCGTGAAGCTCGTGGACGCGCTCGCGCACCGGCTCGTCCTCGAGGAGGATCTCGCCCGCCAGATCGCGGAGGCGCTCGTGGAGCACCTCGGGGCGCGCGGAGCGGCCTGCGTGCTCGAGGCGGAGCAGCTCTGCATGACGGTCCGGGGAGAGCGGCGCGCCGGCGCGCGGGCGCACGCCGAGGCCCACGCCGGCGAGCTCGCCCGGGACGGGGCGGCCCG